>JBBECN010000060.1:0-5992 GCA_040881795.1 Akkermansiaceae bacterium | reverse complement strand
GTCGAGCAAATGCGCCGCGAAGGATTCGAAGTGCTGGTTTCCCGTCCGGTCGTGATCTATCGCCGCGATGACAACGGCAAGCTGCTCGAACCATACGAAACGCTCTACGTCGAAGCGCCGGGCGACTACACCCAAGGCATCCTCAAGATCCTCATGAACCGCAAGGGCCTGATGGAGCACATGGACACCGAGGCTTCCGGCCGCGTCTTCATCCAAGCCACCATCCCGACGCGTGGCCTGATCGGTTTCGAAACCGAGCTGGTCAACCTGACATCCGGTCACGGGATCATGTCGCACTTGTTCAAGGAATACGCACCGCACGCTGGTGACATCCAGAATCGCACCACCGGCACGCTGGTATCCATGGATTCCGGCACCGCCACCCCGTTCTCGCTGCAAACTCTTGAAGAGCGCGGCATCCTATTCGTCGCTCCCGGCGATGCGGTTTACGGCGGCATGCTCGTCGGAGAAAACCCACGGGTGGGCGATCTTCCGGTGAATCCGGTGAAGGAAAAGCACCTCGACAACATGCGTTCGTCAGGCAAGGACAAAACGTCCAAGCTGACTCCTGCGCTGCGTTTCTCCCTTGAGCGAGCCATCGAATACATCGATGCCGACGAGCTGGTGGAAGCCACCCCGCAAAACATCCGTCTGCGCAAGCGGATCCTCGACGCCAACGTCCGCAAGCGGGCCAGCAAAGGCACCGAAGACCGCGCCGCCCGCTAATTCGTGACGGCGGTTTCCAACCGCCAAGCCCGCCTAACAAAAGCCTCTCGTGCGAACGAGGGGCTTTTTTTCACCCAACAATCACCGCCCATGGAAGAGCGAATGCATGGACTGCGGTGGCAGAGCGACAGCGACGACACCGCTTTGGATTCGTCCGCGGTGCCCGGTGCGAAAACCTTGCCGATGAAACATCCATCCCGCAGCTTCAACATTGCAACGACTAATATTTAATATCTAAGATATTTCATAAATTGGCAGGCAAACAGTGATGCTGCCGCGCATGACAAGCTCATGCTTCGGCCCTGCGCCGGGCGAGGTCTTCGCGCACGGTTTTGCAGACTTCCTCGTTGAGGCCATAGCCGGTAAACAGGAAGGCGACGAGCGCAAAGCCGACGGCCGGGATCAGGCTGACGAGCAACAGAATCCCATGATTCGACTGGGCGGTCTGGGCGGCACCGGCGACATAGCCGAAACTCGTTAGAAGATAACCCGTCACCGCGCCACCGAGACCCATGCCGATTTTCTGCGAGCAGGTGGTGGCGGAAAAGACGATGCCGGTGGTCCGCACTTTGAATTTCCATTCTGAAAAATCCGCAGTGTCGGCGATCATCGCCCAATAGAGTGTGGCGTTGAAGCCGCCGCCAATGGTGTGGAGGATCTGCATTGCCATGACCAGCCAGACATATTGTGGAGGTACCCAGAAGGTGGCTGCGGCGGTGACGGCGAGGATGACGTGGGCGGTGATGAGCCCGGTTTTTTTACCGACGGCGCGGACGAGGAAGCGGGTGCAGATGGCACCGACGATGAAGCCGACATTTCCCAGCAAAAGAAAGGTGGTGGTTCTCCCTTCATCGAAGTTGAGGTAATACTTGCAGTAATATACTAAGGTGGCGGCGCGGATGATGATGAAGGTGAGATCCAGCATCCCGGCGGCGAACATGATGACCCAGTGGCGGTTGCGGAACAGCGTGGCGAGATCTTCACGGAGCGTGGTTTTCTGCTCGGCCTTCGGTTGAATGCGCTCCTTGGTGGTGGCGAAGGTGACTAGAAACAAACTGATCACCAACAAACCGAACAACGCGGTGGTTAGCTGGAATCCAAGCGCTTCATTGCCATTGCCAAAATAGGCGACGAGCGGCAATGTGGCACCATTGATGAGGAATCCCCCGCACTGGGCCAGAACCATTCGGTAGGAATTGAGGCTGGTACGATCAAGCGGATCATCCGTCATCACCCCGGAGAGGGCGGAGTAGGGAATATTGATCGCGGTGTAAAACAGCATCAACAAATTGTAGGTGACCCAGGCATAGATCAATTTCCCGGTAGGATCGAAATCCGGCACGGTGAAGGTTAGAACGGTGATGATGGCAAGCGGCGCGCACATCCAGAGCAAATAGGGGCGGAATTTCCCCCAACGCGAATTCGTCCGGTCCGCGATGGCCCCGGTGATGAAGTCGGTAATGCCATCGAAGAATCGGGCGAACAGGAACATGGTGCCGACGGCGGCGGCGGCGATGCCGAACACATCGGTGTAATAATACATGATGAACGACATCAAAGTCGCCCACACGAGATTGCTGGCTGTGTCACCAAGGCCGTAGCCGACTTTTTCCTTAATCGATAATTTCATGGGTTTCATCAGAGAGAGAAGCGGCTTTGGGGAACCTTGACAAGCAACCGTTGGATTGAGTCATCCCGCAGGAAGATGTGAGCGCTGACATCGGCGGCAAGGCAGGCTCCGGCGAAGGTTTCGCTGCCACCATTAAGTCTCTCAAGGGTGATGGACGCATGATCAGAGAGTTCATAACAAACGGGCACCTGGCAGAAGGTGAAGGCCAGCGTTTCGGGACCCAACTTCCAAACGCGTGGATTGCCATCGACTCCGTGATATGCGAATTCATGGGAAATCGTGAAAAACTCGCTGCGTTTTAACAGGGTCGGTTCGAAGTGGATTTGGCCGTTGCGCACGTGGACTCCAAGTTCGCCCATGCGGGTGAGGATTTCCTCTTTGACCTGGCCGGTCATGCCGGGTTGTTGGGCACCACGATCGCGTGGTGAGTGTGAATAAGGATCGGTAGGAAAGGCCCCATAGGTTTCAGAGCTTTTGGTAAAGCCGAGACCGTTGCGGATATCCTCATAGACTTCTGTTAGTAGCGCGACCTCCGCGGAATCCGGAGATTCGCAACTGGCCTGCAAGTGGACTTCCTGAAGGGCTAGCAGGAGCTTGGCCACCATGTGCCAATAGATGCTGCCAAGGCCTTCGAATCCGAACATCGCTCCACTGCGACCGGTGAACGAGCGGTGATTGAAGACTTGTTCCCAAAGTTCGAGGACGCAAGCGCGGTCCGCCCCAATGATTTGCTGCCATTCAGGATCGGCGGCCATGCCGTCGAGCTTGCCTTGGAGATCGCGGGCGTTGGTGAGATCCGGGTGAAAGTGGGCCCGCCCGCCCTCATCGATGCGGATCAGATCGCGGTCACCGGCAAGGATGGAGATCGCCAGTTGAGGGATTTTGGTTTTCCAGTCGGAGGGCAGGGTGTTGCGTTCGAGGAACGGTGTGATGATGCGGTCTGGATAGAGCAGGTAGCTGTTTTGATCCGGGCGGTAGATGGCGCTAGCCCGCATTGCCTTCATCAAGCGCAGAGCTTCCGCAGGCTTGAGGGCACCGCTGCTGAGGACCGCGACCTGACCTTCCAACATCAGATCGAGGCGGTGGATACTGGCTTTAGGCGCATCGACTTGCAGCAGGTTGTAGCTGTGGAAAAGTTGGTCCTCACGGCGGTTTGCAGCCAGGGTGGCATCGACGGCGGCGAGGGCGTTGTCGATGAAATCCCGCAAGCTGGGTGTCCCCACGGAGACGAATTGCACGGGCTCGCCGGCATAGACAGCGGTCCGGTGTTTTTCCCCCGCTTGGCCGAGAGCACGGGTGAGGCGGAGGCGGGTGAAGTCGTCCAGATCCGGCTCGGTCGCCAGCGGCAGAATTTCCGTTAGGCGGGCAAGCAGCTCCGCCACCGGTTTCGATAGATCGAGTGTCTCGGGGGCTTGGTCGCCAAGCAGCGTCTCGAGGAACATCAGGTAGCGGCGCATGTAACAGACGGTGACGACAGAGAGCCCCCAACCGGCGAGCGCGTTGTTCGCATCGTTCCATTCCGGGCGCTGGGTGTTGAGCCAGATGCCGCCGCCGGGGACGAGGTTGCTGAGTTTGACGAGAAGTGGGACGAGCAGTTTCTCGGCGAGTGAGACGAGGATGATTTCTTGATTCGCGTCGGTGAGCAATTTCCCGTCCCCCCCCAGGATCCGGGCGCGGTCGATGAGTTGTTGGTGGAGGGTTTTGTTGAAATGAATCGAATGTTTCGGGTCCTGCAGCAGCTGCTCAAAGCCACCAATTTCGTAAGGAACGTGCGCGTAGGTATGGCCGCGTTGATTGAGCTGCGAGGTGATGCGACCGGGATTGAAATGCTCCTGGCCTTCGAGCAGGCGGAGGAGATAGATGATTTGATGGTCGCCCCAGTAGCCAATGTGGCTCCATGGATCACTGGCGTCGAATACCTCCCAATCGATACCTGCGCGGGTGATTCGATAGGGGTTGTAGCCATCGGCGGTGGAGGCGTTGAGGAAGATTGAAATCATCGGCTCGAAGCAAACCGGGTAGCTGTAGGCGAGGCTTTCCCAGTTCTGGAAAATATCGCGCCAATTCCCGGCATAAGCAAAGAGCGGGCGTCCGTCGGCGTCCTTGGTGTGGATTTCGAAGCGGTTCCACGGGCGACTCGGGTCGCCGTGTCGGCGGCTGAAACAGATTGGCAGGTATTCGCCGGCGAGACGTGAAAGCTGGGCATCACCGCATTCAGCGGCGAGGTTGGTGAGTTCCGCCAGCGCGCATGGGTCCGGCAATGTTTGCAGCCATTCCTGATGGTTGCGCAGGACATCGAGGTTCCGGCTTTTGAGGAACGCGTGGAAATCGGACCGTGGGAAATGATAGTTGTCATGCAGGGTGCCGCCGCGCATGCAATTGAAGAGGACGTTGGCGAAATGGTGGACGCTGGTCCGGCTGTCGGCGCTCTGCTGAATGGCTCCGGCTCCGGCGATGCGTTTTTTCAGGGCGACCACGCTGGCTGAGCGATCGGCGATGATTTCCGCCCGGAGTTTGTGCGGATTTTCGAGGCTATCGCGCAATAAAGAGACATCAGAATGATCCAAGCCCGTATCCGCGACGACCCACCATTGATGGGAACCACCTGGCTCCAGCCCAATCTCCGTCGCCAGAAGATGGGCACCGAAGACTCCCCGCACTTCGGTCTCTGCCGTGACTGGATGGCCCCGGCGGAAGGCATTCAACTGCCTGTCTGATAGAAGCAGTGTGGCTGATTCCAAACCAATCGACCAAGCGCAGGACACACGCAGTGATTCGCAAGGTTCCGCACGATCGGTGATGCCGGAATTGAGCGTGTAGATCCCGAGCCCGCAGCCGGGCACCGCCTCGTGGCGCATGTAGGCGGCGGCGAGATAGCTGAAGCGCGAATACGTTTCCTGCGTGACTCCCGCTGGCAACAGATGATTCCAACCATCGATCAGCCTGATGTTGCGGTGACGATCGCCGAGATTTTCCAAATGGCAGTTTCGAACGAGTCCGAATCGCTCGCTGGCGGTGATTTCCCAATGCAACGCGAGTTCCAGGTTGTGATGAATTTCTTCGAAGATCACGCTGGTGCCTGCCACGTGCTTGTAAAGATTGCGGGTGATCCCATGCGCCGGAGGATCGACGGTCCAGGGTTCCCAATTCACATCTTCGCAGGTCAAAAGGCTGAGCACACCGCTGGCTTTCGGCTGACTGAGAATCTTGTCGGCCGTCTGATAGGGAAAAATAGCGTGATCGGGATCAACCCGCCCGGCGGTGAAGCCACCATTGCTGCCGACGAAAAGCCAGAAGTCGGAATCGGACACCACACTCATCAGAAACGGTGGCATCTTGTCCACCTGGTGAATGCGTAGATATTGCTGGTCACGGATAAGAATCGGCCCATCGCTCACAGGCCCGGGAACGTTGGCGAGCGGGTTCAACAAGTTCGCGTGGGCATGTTTTGCCGCAGGCATGGCAGTGGACTGAGTGGCGAAAGTTCCCGGCGGCGGAGCTGTTTGAATCGAACTTTGAATGGTGGTGACTTCCATGAGTGAATTGGGTTTTGAAATAGGTCTTTCACGGGCGATTTGTCCGGAAAATGAGTCTTCAACTTTGGCGGAAGTGAGTTCCCGGAGTCATTAAGCCGCA
>JBBECN010000059.1:0-1098 GCA_040881795.1 Akkermansiaceae bacterium | reverse complement strand
TCACGGCTTTCATCGATGCGGCGGCCGAGTTCGACGCCCGGCGCAAACCCGAAGACGACTGGCGCAGCTTGATCAACCACTTGGAGCATTACTCGCTGCAAGAAAACGAATCGCCCGGCGTCGTCCGGGTTATGACCATCCACAAGGCCAAAGGCCTCGGCATGGACGTCGTTATTCTCCCGGAACTCGGAGGACACCAATCGTTGAGTCAGCTCAAGCCCTCCGGCATCTCACTTGTCCGCGATGACCAAGGTAAAGTGCGCTGGGGTTTGGATCTTCCGCCATCCGATATGTGCGAAGAAGACAACGCATTGCGCCGCGCGCGAGAAGACATGAAAGCCAACCAGGCGTTTGGCGAACTCTGCGTCTTTTATGTCGCCATGACGCGGGCCAAGCACGCCGTGTATTGCCTGACGGCGGAACGGCAAAATCGGAAAAACGCGGCCCGTTGGTTGATGCAAGCCTTCCCCGTCGGTGCGGAGGGCGATTCAACGCGGGAGTTAGGCGACAAGGATTGGCCCGCCCAGATCGCCAAAAAGGAAGGCGAACTGCCCGTCATCATTTCGAACAATTCCATTCGGCAAGCAGGCTCCAACAAACGACCTGCATCGCCTTCAATCCACGAAGGCGAAGACACTCCGGCTGGGCTGATCCTCGGCGGCGGTGCCGCACGGCACCTCGGCACCGAAGTGCACGAACTGCTCGCACAGGTGGAATGGCTCGGCGATGTCCCCGACTTTTCCGGCGCGACCCCAGAGGCAAGCAAACTCGTGCGAGAATTCCTCGCCAGCGACCGGGCCGCCCCGCTTCGAAAGCCCGACGAAAAAACTCTGCTCTGGCGCGAAAGAGCCTTCGACGTGCAGATCGATGGGCGTCCGCTCAGCGGCATCTTCGATCGCGTGCACATCAAGTCGGATTCAGACGGACAACCCACCGCCGCGCAGATCTACGACTTCAAAACCGATCACACCGACGTCGACCTTTCCAAAAAATACCACGACCAACTTGAATCCTACCGCCAAGCCGCGTCCAAACTCCTCGGATTGCAACTCGATCAAGTCACCGCCCTTCCGGTCCCTCTGCAAATGGCATGACCTG
>JBBECN010000058.1:0-6063 GCA_040881795.1 Akkermansiaceae bacterium | reverse complement strand
ACGACATGACCGTCGTCGGCTTCCTCAAATTCTGCGCCAGCATCCGCGGCCTCAAAGGCACCGCGAAAAATGACGCCGTTGAGCGCGCCATCGAGACCTGCTTCCTTAACAGCGTCGCCCGCCAATCCATCGACACCCTCTCGAAAGGCTACCGCCACCGCACCTGCCTCGCCCAAGCCCTGCTCCACGACCCGGAGGTCCTCATCCTCGACGAGCCGACCGACGGCCTCGACCCCAACCAAAAATTTGAAGTCCGCCAGCTCATCAAGCGCCTCGGACAAACCAAGGCCATCCTCTTCTCCACCCACATCCTCGAGGAAGTCGAAGCCGCCTGCACCCGCGCCGTCATCGTGGACCGCGGGAAAATTGTCGCCGACGGCACCCCAGCCGAGCTGCTCGAACAATCGGGCACCGGATCGCTCACCGATTTGTTCCGGGCCGTCACTTCCCGAGACACCGAAGCCGCTGCCTGAAACCCGAACACTCCAACCTAGCAACTTCTTCCCATGTCATCCCTCACCATCTACAAGCGCGAGCTGAGCAGCTATTTCTCCCAGCCCACCGCCTACGCGATCATCGTGATTTTCCTATTCCTCTCGATGGGACTCACCTTCAGCTTCGGGAAATTCATGACCATTGGCGATGCCTCGCTCGAATGGACCTTCTTTTTCTGGCAGCCGTGGATCTACATGCTGCTCGCACCCGCCGTGGGCATGAAACTCTGGGCCGATGAACAACGCACCGGCACCATCGAACTGCTAGGAACTTTCCCGGTCTCCACCTGGAGCGCCATCGTAGGAAAATTCCTCGCCGCCGCCACCGTCTGGCTCGCCGCGTTGTTGCTCACCTTCCCGATCGTCATCACCGTGAATTACCTCGGTGAGCCCGACAACGGTGCCATCCTCGCCGGCTACATCGGCAGTTTCCTGGTCTGCTGCACCTTCCTCGCCATCACCATGCTGGTCTCCGCCTGCACCCGCGACCAAGTGGTCTGCCTGATTGTTTCCGTCGCCGTTTGCGTGACGATGGTGCTTTGCGGCTACGATGATTTCACCCGCGAGCTTGGCAAAGCCGTTTCACCCGCTGCGGTGGAAGCCGTCGTATCGATGGGCGTGTGGGATCACTTCAGCTCGCTCAACCGCGGCCTTCTCAGACTTCAGGACATCGTCTGGTTCGTCTCGTTCATCTTCGTCTGCCTGCTGGGCACCAGCGCCATTCTCTCCTCGAAGCGCGCCTGATCGATTTAAAACTCCAAATTCCAGATCTCAAATTTCATCATGAAAACCAACCACCCGGTCACCCGCGCGGCCCTCGGCGTTGCCGCTCTCGTCGCCATCGCCATCCTGGCAAACTGGCTTGTCTCGCTCACCCCGCTCGGCAATCGCGGCGTGGACTTCACCGAAAACAAAGTCCACACGCTTTCCGATGGCACCCGTGCCATCCTTAGCGAGCTCGATACCCCGGTCGTCATCCGCTACTACGCCACCCGCAGCACCGACTTCATCCCCGAGGCGCTCAAGCTCCACATGCGCCGCGTCGATGACCTGCTCAAGGAATACGCGAATCTATCCAAAGGAAAACTCCGCATCGAAAATCTCGATCCGCAGCCCGACACCGACGCCGAGGACTCCGCCAATCTCGATGGCATCAACGGCCAGCGCTTCGACGATCAAAACCTCTACTTCGGCCTCGCCATCTCCTGCCTCGATAAGAGCAGCGTGATCCCATTCCTCGATCCCCGAGAGGAAACGATGCTCGAATACCAACTCTCCAAAGCCATTGGCGAAGTCAGCACCGCCACCAAACCGAAAATCGGCATCATCTCCGGACTCGATCTCAAGGGCGCGCCCGCGATGATGCCCGGCCAGCCGCCGACTCCGGGTTGGGTCATCTATCAGCAACTCCAGCAGTCGTTTGACGTGGTGGACATCACCATGGACGCCACCTCCATCGACCCGAAAGTCATCAAGGTTCTGCTGCTTTTCCATCCTGCGGAAATCACCCCGCAAGCCGAGTTTGTCGTCGATCAATACGTGCTCGGCGGCGGCACCGTGGTGGCCTGCCTCGATGCCTTCTCCGTCGCCGCACAAATGACCACCCCGCCGGGCAATCCGATGATGGGCCAGCAGCCGCCGAATCCCACCACCTCCACGCTTCCCACCCTGCTTCCCGCCTGGGGAGTCTCCTTCGAATCCGGGATGGTCTTGGCAGACCCCACGCTCGCCACCAAACTCGGCGGCAACCGCCTCGGCATCGCCATCCCCACCCTCAACAAGGATCAGATGCCGCAAAAGGACAACGTCATCACCAAGGATCTCGGATCACTCACGTTCTTCCTGCCCGGTGCCTTCACCGTGACCGGTGGCAGCGGACTATCCGCTAACAGCCTGTTGAAATCCACCACCGGAGCCGGTTTTGTGGATGCGACGAGAGCCTCCCAGCTCGATCCGGCGCTCACCACCAGTTTCCGCTCCAGCGGCAAAGCCTACGACCTCGTCACCCACCTCAACGGCATTTTCAAAACCGCCTTCCCCGACGGCAAACCGAAAGCCCCAACAGTCGAAGGAGAACCCGCCGACGAGAAAAAAGACGAACCCAAAGTCGAGTCTCTCAAGGAAGGCACCTCGCCGGGCAACGTCTTCCTGATCGCCGACGTCGATGCCTTCTACGATCGTTTTGCCTACAACGTGCAGAACTTCGGCGGCACTCAAATGGCCACACCGATGAATGGCAACGCCTCGCTGCTCTTCAACCTGCTCGACCAAGCCGTCGGCTCCAAGCACTTGATCGGCTCGCGCTCGCGCACCGCCATCCGCCGGCCGTTCACCGTGGTCCAACAGATGGAGTCCGATTTCAATAAAACCGTCGGTGCCAAGATCGAAGAATTCCAAGATAAGCAAAAGGCCGCCCAACAGAAACTCAGCGACCTCCAAGCCCAGAAATCCGGTGGTGCCGAGCTCTACCTCTCGCCCGCGCAGGAGGAGGAAATCAAAAAACTCCGCCAGGAGCAGGTGAATTACGCCAAACTCATCCGTGAGCAGGAAAAAGATCTCCGCCGCCAAAAGGACAAACTCGCCGGCAAGATCACCCTGCTCAACGTCGCCGCCATGCCCGCCGCCGTGATCCTCATCGGCATCGGACTCTTCGCCAAACGCCGCCGCTCCACCCGGGCGAGGTGATTTCAGGTAGAGGTTAGGAGTTATAGGTTAGACGTTATGCAATAAACTCTCCTTCACTCCAGTCCCACCACTTTTAACAAATAACATTTAACACATAACTCTCTAAATCATGAACAAACGCCAGGTTCTTATTCTTTGGGTCATTGCCATCGCCCTAGCCGGTGCCGTGACCGCCGTAAAACTCAGCCAAAAGCAATCCACCGACAGCGCCACCAAGCGTAGCGCCGGAGAAACGCTTTTTGAATCCTTCCCCGCCACCGACGTCTCCACCGTCGAGGTGCAAGGCACCGCCGACTCCGTCACCCTCACCAAGAAGGATGGCAAGTGGGTCGTCTCCCAGCGTGACGATTATCCGGCTAACAGCACCTTCGTCAACGACCTGATCCGCACCCTCGGCGAACTCAAGGTCACCGTCGCCATGGAAGCCGGTCCGTCGTTTGCCCCGCGTTTCGGCATGGATGAAAGTTCCGCCGTCGCCGAAGACCGCGGCCTAACCGCCACCTTCAAAGACGCCGCCGGCAAAGAAGTCGCCAAGGTTTCACTCGGCAAGAATATTGAAAACACCGCCGCCCCATCGCCGATGATGATGGGAGCCGGCAACGCCGTCGGCCGCTACGTCCGCAACCACGCGGACGAATCCGGCTTCTACGCTGTCAGCGAGATGTTTCCATCCGTCAGCACCGAGCCAAACCGCTGGCTGGCCGACGGCTTCATCAGCCCGGAGAAAATCAAGTCCATCACCATCAGCCAACCCGACAAGGAAGCGCCTGCATGGATGCTCACCCGCGACGACGAGGAAGCCGAGTTCAAGCTCGCCGGGGCCACCCCCACCGAAGTGCTCGACACCACGGCCACCAGCCCGCTCAAAACCCTGTTCTCCTACTCCCGCTTCGAGGACGTGGTGCCCAAGGACAAGGTCGCCGAACGGAGCGCCGCCGAGGGCAAACAAACCGCCACCATCGAGACCTTCGAAGGCTTCACCTACACCGTGACCATCACCGCCACCAAGCCCGCCGCCGCGCCGCCAGCCGCGCTCAGTGCCAACATGCCGCCGCCGGCAACCGACAACTATCTGCTCACCGTCAGCGTGACGGCGGAGTTGCCCAAAGAGCGGAAAAAAGAAGCGGATGAAAAACCCGAAGACGCCAAGACCAAGGACGAAGCCTTCACCACGCGCCTCAAAAGCCTAACCGAGAAGCTCGAAAAGGAAAAAGCCTTGGCCGGCCGCACCTTCGAAGTGACCAAAAGCCTGATCGAGCCGCTGCTGAAGGAGCGCGCCGCACTCATCACCCAGGCCACTCCCCCACCCGCCGCCGAGGCGGACACAGGCAACGTGCAGCAACTTCCCGGCGGCCTCATCGCCAAACCACCCGTCACCGCGACCACTCCGCCCATCGAAGCCGTCACCCCGCCGATCTCCATTCCCGCCCAGGAAGACGAAGATGCGGCAGACGCCGACGACGAGGATGATTACAAAGCCGAGGAAGAGTGACCCCTCCTCCCGGGAGCACCGACGTCCCCGTTGGCGGTCCCAGGGCCCCGCTGAAAACTCACATGCGGTCCGGCACGGCGATGCCTAACAAATACAGCCCCTGCTTGAGGGTGCGCGATGTTAGATCGCAGAGTGCAAGGCGGCTGGAACGGATCGGCTCCTCGGCTTTGAGCACGGGGCACGCTTCGAAATACGAGTGAAACGCTCGAGCGAGCTCCAGCACGTAATTTGCGAGCAGGTTCGGGCGGAAGTCTTCGAGGATGGTCGGCAGCACTTCTCCGAATCGCGCCAACAACCGGGCGAGGTGGATTTCCGCCTCTTCGTTGAGATGGATTTCCGCGGTCGCAGGGTCGAACGGAGCGTCGAGCTTCCTGAAAATCGAGCGGATGCGGACGTGGGAATATTGCAGATAGGGCGCGGTGTCACCTTGCAGCGCAAGCATGCGGTCCCACGAGAAGACGTAGTCGGTGAGGCGGTTTTGCGAGAGCTCGGCAAATTTCACCGCGCCGATGCCGACGATCTCGGCGATCTGCGCGGCTTCTTCGCCCTGCAGATCCGGATTTTTTTCCGCGATGGTAGCGGCCGCGCGTTCGACAGCTTCTGCCAGCACCTCGATCAGGCCGACGTTGTCGCCGGAGCGGGTCTTCATCAACTTCCGGTCATCACCAAGAATTGAGCCGAAGCCGATGTGTTTGAAATCGCCGGTCTTGCCCCAACGGGCGGCGGCTTCAAAGAGTTGGCGGAAATGGAGTTGCTGCGGCACGCCGACGACATACCAGATGTGATCCGCCTTCCATTCGTCGATGCGGAACTGGATCGTCGCAAGATCGGTGGTGGCGTAAAGGAAACCACCGTCCGCCTTGCGGATGATCGCCGGGTTGTCATTCCAGCCATCCTCGCGGTGGACCATGAAGGGATCTTCCTCAGGCTTCTTCGCACCTTCGGTGAAGATGCAGACCGCGCCGTTGCTTTCGCGGGCGATGCCTTTTTCGAGGAACTCATCGACCAGGCCGGGAAGGCGGTCGTTGTAGTAACTTTCGCCAAGCCAGTGATCGAATTTCACCTCGAGGCGGTCGTAGATTTTTTGCAGGCCGCGTTTGGAAACGTCGATGCATTGCTGCCAGATCGCGAGGTTCTCGGCGTCGCCGGCTTGCAGTTTGACGAGCTCGGCCTTGCAGGTTTCCAACAGAGTGTCGTCGGTTTTAATGTCGGCGTTGACTTCCCGATAGATGCGGACGAGCTCGGAAATCGGGTCGGCTTCGAGCGCGGCGGCGTTCAGTTTGGTTTTCCAACCGTGGAGGATCATCCCGAACTGCGTGCCCCAGTCGCCGATATGGTTGTCCGCGATGACATGGAAACCAAGAAAGCGGGCGATGCGGGCGAGCGAATCGC
>JBBECN010000057.1:0-6070 GCA_040881795.1 Akkermansiaceae bacterium | reverse complement strand
CTTTTTGCAAGCCATCACCGGAAGTTGTATTTTCAGAAAAGGCCGTTTGACACTCCCTGCATTTGAGCTTTTTATGAACGCATCGTGAAAATACATGCCCTTACATTATTAACCCTCGCCACATTCCTTGGCGTCACCGCGCTGGCCTCTGCCGCTCCGAAAGGCCCGAAACTGCCAAAACACTAGCAGACTTTCGAACAGGCGGATTTGAATCTGGACGGCAAATTGAATGTTTTTGAGTTCGCCAGAACTCAAGGACCAGGAACCCCTATGGTCGAAGTCCGCAAACGTTTTCTCGCGATTGACGTCTCCGGAGACTTCGATGTTGTGATCGACCCGGAAACCCAGATTGAAACTCAAGGCGACCCGATCCCGGTTGGCTTTGTGACCCAAGAGGAAATCAAAGCCTATCGCGCTTTGGAAACGAAACCGAAGTCCACTCTTACGAAATTCGAACTCGCCGACTTTGACGGGGATGGCGTGCTCGACCCGATTGAGTTCCGCCACTTGGTCTCACCCAAAGTTCCGATCAAAAACACCGACCGCCAATTCAAGCGTCTCGATTTGGACAAGAGTCTTTTGCTAACGAAATCGGAATTCAGAAAGATCAAGGCGTTGGACCTGTAATGGGTTGAACCGATTCTGCTTATTTTATTTTCGGACGGGTCGCATCGCGGGTCGCCCGTTTTTTGGAATCCCCGCCGTCGGACAAGGAAGGGAGAACCTGCGGTAAAACCGGGGTGGCTGAGGTTTTGCCACTCGCGATTTTACCTTGATGATTCGAGCTTGGTTGAGGATGTTGAAGCACAAATTTTTTTATGTCAGCTCCCCCATCCGTCAACGTCGCGCGTCTCACTTATTTGCTGATTTGCGAAGCGGCTGGAGTGGCGATCGTGCTGAGCACCAAGGGCACGCTGTTTGAGGTGCCGATGTCGGTGGGAATCCTCGGCGGGCTGGGAGTGGCCGCCGTTTTCATCTGGATTGAATCGCTGATGAAGGGCTTCACCTTGCGTGGCTTTTCCACCGCCGCCTTCGGCCTCGGAGTCGGATTGTTCTGCGCCTGGCTGCTGACGCGGGTGGAGCTTTCCAAACTCCTCGAACTCGCATTCCGCGATAAATTGGAAAATCAGGAGAACGGCGATGTGTTGGTCAACGCACTGCGGATCTCGATCGATGTGACTTTGTTCGCCAGCCTCGGGTTTCTCGGTTCGGTGCTGGCGCTGCGGAACAATCGCGATGATTTTGCGTTTATCATCCCCTACGTGCGCTTCCGTCAGGACGCGTCCACCGGCCAACCGGTCGTGCTCGACCATGACGCAGTGATGGACGGGCGAGTCCTCGGCATCCTCCGCTCCGGCTTTCTCCACGGCCGCCTGGTCGTGCCGCGCTTCATCCTCGACGAACTGCAAACGATGGTGGATTCAGGGTCCGGCGCCAATCGCCAACGCGGCCAACGCGGGCTTGATTGCCTGGAGCAGATGCAGAAAGCGGCCGACATTCAAATCTCGATCCACGACGCGCGCCTGCCCGGAGAAATCGAATCGCTCACCACCCGTCTTATTGAAACCGCCCGCATGCTCGGCGCGCGCCTGATGACCAGCGATGAAAACCTCACCAAGGTGGCGAAACTCCAAGGCGTGGATGTGCTCAATATTCACGAGCTCGATGAGGCGCTCAAGCCCACCGTCGTCGTCGGCCAGCGCATGCGCATTGCGCTGGTCCGTACCGGTAAGGAAGACCACCAGGCGGTCGGCTACCTGCCTGATGGCACGATGATCGTCGCCAACCACGCGGTATCGAAAATCGGCACCACGGCGGAAGTCATTGTCGTCAGCACGCTCCACACGACCAGCGGCACGATGGTCTTCGCGGAACTTTACACCGCAGGTTAGACCTCGCTGAACCTGAAAACTTCGGCCGACGGATCGCGCAGGGAATCCACAAAGCGCTCCCACTCCCGCCATTCGTCGTCGGTGGGGGAAAGCGGTTGAAGGTCGGCATCGACATTGGCGATCAGGAATTTGATCGGCACTTCCGGGCCGGCGCTGGAGCGGATTTTCGAGTGCAGCGCGAGCATCCTTGCGGGTGAGAGCGCCCAACCCTCCGCCAACAAAACCACCCCGGCGGGCGCGTTCGCAAAGGCACGTGCGGCGTCCTGTTCGGCCCCGCGATCCATCACCGCTACTCGATGCCACGCGGCGGGATGCACGCGCAGTTTGCGCAACAAAAACGGCCGTAGTGCATCGGCTGTTAGGCCGCTGCCGCCCACATCCAGAACCAACACGCCATCGAGGGGTTTTTCGTCAGTTTCGATGCGCTCGGAACCCATAAGCTCGCGCCACAATGCGCGATGGGCGCGCCCCTGAAAATCCAATTGAGCCAAAGCCCGGCGACCGGCACGCCAGGCCACCGCCCACAAGATCACACGCGGTAGCAGCCCCCAGACGAAGACAGCGATGAGAAGGAATTGCCACCACGCGGATGGGCCCGGTGCCAGCCCATCGCTGGTCCCCGGCAGCCAGCGGGACGCCTCGATTACCGCCGCATCCGGCGATGCCGCCGGCCACCATGCGACCCATGGGGCTGATAGAAATCGCACGGCATTTTCCAACACCGACCGCATTGCCAGCTCGGTGGTGGTTTCCCAGAAAAACCCAACGTGCCGCACCAGCACCAATCCCGCCAAGCCTGTTAGAATTCCGAGGTTGAAAAACACTCCCGCCGCCTGCGCCAGCCTCGCGATGCGCCACAACACCACCGCCCTCGGCGATCCGCCGCCTTCCATCAGATTCCGCCACCAGCCGTCGTTTTCAGCTCCGGAAAATCTGCGGGCCAGCCTGCCGACCACCGCCTGCACCCCACTGAACCCCTCCGCCGCCTTCCGCCGCAAAAGCCAGGCGATGAGCGCCAATGACAACACCAACCACTGCCCGCCGATCAGGATCGCCAGGAAAAGCACCACATTCACGCCGCCTTTTTCGCGATCCAACAATCCCAGCACCGCAGACAGACCTGCTAGAAAAGCCAGCGCAAACAACCCCGCGCCCACCATGGCGAGGGCGCTTGAAAATTTCCTGCCAGCACTTTTTTCGTCCACTTCCGCCAGCCACACCCGCAATCCCGCGCGCCTCGCTGCGGCACCGGACAAACCACGCGCCGCTGCAATCACCGCCGTGCGGGCGGCGGGTGAACTGCCGGTGGGCGTGGCGATGGCCTGCTCAAAATCGACCAGACTCTCCAATGTCCACGGCGGCGGATCGTTGCGCATTCAGCCTCGTTTCGCGATTTGTTTGCGGAACATCGGGATCAGCTCGGCGTCCATCCAAGCGAACGCCGCTTCCAAACCCCCGTCGACGTAGAGCTTGCCGATCGACGCCTCCACCCGCGTCGGATTGCCGAAGGCGCTGAGAAAATCATTGGAGGTGAGGCGGGTGAACCATTCGCCATCCATGGCATTTCGCTCTCGGAGGACAAATTGGCGGGCGAAAAGCGCGAGCACGGCGTCACCGACCCAGGCTGCTTCTCGTTCTTTGCGGAGTTCTTCGTCTTTGCGGCTCACGCGCGAAGCATGCACGATCTTAGTAAGGCCGCACGATCTTTTCCATGCGCTCGCGGGCAATATTATCCCGCAGCCGTGTTTCCGAATCCACATCCCAGTATCCCGGTTGCAATTCGAGGAAAACCGAAGTGTAAGGCAGTGCGGTGGTCGTGCGAATCACCAACACGTCGAAGCTGCGGTTCGCATCCTGCAATAAGGTGAGCAGCGATTGCTGGTCCAGCCCGGTCCGCTCATGGCCATGGAAAGCAAGCTCCACGCGCTTGCGGTAGTCATCGATGCCGGGTGCGAAATCATTCTCCACCGCAGACACTTCCCGGGTGACATACACGTGCGGTCGCACATTTTCCGTCTGCTCCAGAACACCCAGCACGTAGTCGAGCGCTTCGGGGACTTCCACTGAAGCATTCACTTGGCGCACGCCTGGCCGGCTGTGCGCCGGAAACGATGCCTCCGCGATGACAATCCAATTCCGGTATCCCAGTTGTCCCGCCTGGCGATCCACCGCAGCCTGCCAAGTATTGTCCTTCGGCATGCCTGCGCAGCCAACCGACAAAACGGCCACTCCAAGGGCTAGCACACAGCGACAGACAATCATGGGTTTTCCATAGGCGCTCCACCCTGGGCTGTCAACGGGATGAGCACGCGGATTTGTTTCCTCACCCGGTTGGCATCATCTATTCCGCCACCCTGCGGCTGACGCCCCGGCTGCGCGTCGAGCGGATGGTGGACATCATCGATCTGGACGATGCCATGAACGCGGTTTTCCGGCGCGCGGAGGAAGGCTGTCTCTACGGCGATTTCCAGTTCGTGATTGACACCCATGACATCGGCTTCCTGCGCCGCGGGGTGTTCGCCTGTTACAAACCGGCGGGCGCGGATAAGGCGACACCTGAAACCCAAGCCGATCTAACACCCGAACACTGGTTGAAGCTGCTCAAGCTCGCCCACGACGACAAAGGCCAAGCGTTCCGTCTCTACGCGCAACACTACCTGAGCACCGATGGAAACCGCTATTGGTCCGACACCATGCAGCTGAGCACTTACCTTCCGAGTTATGCGGATTTTTTGGAAAGCACCCGCCATCCGGCATCCGCTGGCTGCGTGAAAGAGACCTTGGTCATCGGCGAGCATTATGTCCCACGCGAGCAATTGCTCACCTTCATGCAGGCTGCTAGAGAAACCTTCAAGCACTTCGGCACCGAGGTCATTTACGGCACCATCCGTGCGATCCTGCGCGATACCGTTTCGTTCCTTCCATGGGCCGGCGAGAATTTTGTCTGTATCATCTTCAACCTGAGGACTCCCCACACGGCCGAAGGTCGGGAGAAAACTGCAAGCACCTTCCGTGCTCTTATCGATGCCTCAATCCACTCACGAGGCAGTTTTTTCCTCACCTATCACCGCCATGCGTCTGCCAGCCAGGTGGAGAGGTGTTACCCGCGATTCCCGGAATGGCTCGCTTTGAAAAAGCAGTATGATCCGTCGGAATTGTTCACCAGCGTTTGGTACCTCCACTACCGCGACGAATTCCATGCGCACCTCGCGAAACCATGAAGCCAGCTCAAGCAAGCAGCACCGCAAAGGTGATAGCAGCCAGCACCATCCTGTTAGCGAGCGAAGACCATCACGCGGAAATGGTCGCCCCAGGCGCTGCCGGGCTTTGCGAGATTTTTCTAACAGGCAGCGCGACGGACCGTATGCTTGCAAAGAGCGCCCGCCATCCATGGACCCGCTGTTTCTGGCGCGGGGTGGAGCGGATCACCTTGCCGGGAATCATCCTGCACTATTGGCGGCGCAAACGCTGGATCGAAGAGCGTTGCCGAACGGCGATCGCGGATGGATGCGGCTGGATCGTGATTCTCGGGGCGGGATTCGATACGTTGGGAATACGCCTGTCGCGGGAGTTCGCCTCCCGTTAGATAATGCACCGGGATCAATCCGCTTGGACTACCTCTCATCCGGGAACCCGAGCCCCCTTCCCAGCGCTCCCGGGCGCGCCGACGTCCTCGTCGGCACAGCGAATGAAGCAGCCAACGAAAAAGCCGACGACGACGCTCAGATGGAATTTGAGAATCTAAACCCAACCCCGTTCCCGTGCCATGAACTGATAAACCGCACTCAAACACCAAAATCTAGCTTAGATCCTTACCCGCAGATTTCTCATGCTCCAAAGCTCCCCCGCGGCGGGCGCACCGCTCGCCCGCATCTTCCGCGCCCCGTCCTTCCGCTTCGCCGTGAAACGCTCCCGCGCTCCCGCGAACGCCTCGTTCACAAAGGCTTTGCTCCCGATCACCGCTCCGTCCGTGAAATACCTCACCCGGCAACGTAACATCCCCGCCATCCCGAGATCTGGGAGCACCGTCCCGTTATCTTTCGCCTCCAGCGCCTCGGCCGTATTCATTTGCGGCCGGAGCACACCTTTTTCCACCTCCGCTCGGCCGCTCTTCCGGCCAAGCGCGAGCCCCATCGTCCTCCGGTAAATTCGCGAGACATCCGGCCATCGCTCCGCCT
>JBBECN010000056.1:3532-6110 GCA_040881795.1 Akkermansiaceae bacterium | reverse complement strand
CTTGGCTTGCGGCCAGCATCTTTCTCCAGTTTTTCTGACCGTTTTTCAGGATACTGCCCGGTTTTGTGCTGAAGAAGTCATAGCCAAGTTTGTTGTTCGCTGCCATCTCGTTGAAGGAGGTGTAGAGAACCCCGTCACGACCGGGAAAAACCGGCTTGCTGTCGGTCAGCCCGTAAAATCGCGCCCAATGAAACTGATCGGACGAGGCCCCGGACGAATCCGCTGACTTGTCATCCTTTCTGCCCGGTGCGAGGCCGGGAATTTTGACACGATCGAACCAGGCGAGGCCCGCTTCGATGGCGGCCACCAGTTTCGGTGCAGGATTGGGAAGAGTCATTAAAAAGCGTAGGAGGTTCGCGCTTTCAACTCCGCTCAAGGTGGCCGGCTCCATCTTGCGGGCGGCGGTCGGCTGGAGCGTGAGCGCGTCATGCTGGGCGCACCACGCGGTCTTCCGGCCATCCTGAACCACCTGCATCGCGAGCACGCAGTCGATTCCTGCGCCCAGCGCACGGCGCACCTTGTCGCGGGCCAGCTCGTCGAGAAACGCGCAAGACGGATCGTTGGCCACGATCCTTTGCAACAATTCGAGGACATGCGTCAGCGCGTCATCGTTGAGCGTGATGTCATCGTGATACGATCCTTCGAGCGGATAGACCTGAGGCCAGCCGCCGTTGGGATACTGGGCAGCGAGAACGTAGTTCAGGCCCTTGATGAAGCCCTCCTTGCAGTCATCGCGCTGGGTGGCCAGCCACATGTTGGCCAGAAATTGCATCTGCTCGGTGGTGGAACGGTTGTCGAAAGTCCCTAAATAATGCGGTTTTGCGCCCGGCTCGCTCTGCGAGCTCCACTGCATGCCCGGTTTGCGGAGGCCCTTGGTGTAGCCGGTGTGCTTGGACCATCCGCCGGCCGGGGTCTGATAGGAAAGCACGATATCCGCGAGCACCCGGGCCTCCTCTCCCGCGTGCCAAGCATCACCGGTTTTTGCGGATTGTTTGAAATCCCCACCACTGGGTGCGCGGAGGGCCTGAGTCATGCCATGGGTGGACAATTCCGCCTGCAACGCCGCTTGATCGGCAAGGGCCGTGACCCGCGATTTTTCAAGATAGGCAGCCCAAGCGGTCCGCTCTGCTTCCGGGAGCCGGTTGACCCGCTCCGGAGTGATCTCCCCGACCACTGCGGAGATCTGCAAAAACATGGAGAGAAGAAGCGTCGATCTAAAATTCATGGCGTGGATGCTACTCAACGGGATCCGGATCTTTATCGGTCTATTTGGAACGACAGCGCTTTCTGCGGCAGCCTCCATCATCACGACCTACCCGGTAATCACCGATTTCAGATCATCCATGCTCCAGCCGGCGGCATCACCCACTCCATTTTCGTCGTCGATCGCGTTGGCGAGCTCACGCTTCTTCGCCTGGAGCTTGACCACCTTTTCCTCCACCGTCCCGCGGGTCAGCAAGCGGTAAACGGTGACCGGCCGCGTCTGGCCGATGCGGTGGGCGCGGTCGGTCGCCTGCGCTTCCGCCGCCGGATTCCACCATGGATCGAAGTGCACCACGGTATCGGCAGCGGTCAGGTTGAGGCCGTAGCCACCGGCTTTGAGACTGATCAAAAATACCGGCGGGCCATCCGCACGCTGGAACTTATCCACAAGTTGTTGGCGGTTGCGGGTTTGTCCGTCGAGCCTCAGGCTGTCCCAGCCCCGTTCTTGGATGCATTTCTCGATTTCCCGTAATTGTGTCTGGAATTGACTGAAAATCAACATTCGGTGATTTCCATTCACCGCCTCTTCGATGAGCTCCAACAGGCGTTGGAGCTTGGCCGAGCGGCGCGGAACCAACAGTTGATTGAATTTTTCGTTCCCAAGCAACGCCAGATCGCAACAGGTCTGTCGCAGGCGCAGCAACGCAGTGAGCATTTGCATCCGCGCCGCCCCCTTGTTGCCGGAGTCGGCGATGGCATCGACGCGTTTCCGGCCCTCGACCAACAGCTCCTTATACACCGCTTGTTGGTCCGGGCTGAGGTCGCAGAACTCGTCGATGAACAGTTTGGATGGCAGTTCGGGCGCCACCTGCTCCTTGGTCCGCCGGAGGAGAAATGGCGAGGTTTTGAGCCTCAACCGCTCCATCACCCCGGCGGCGGTCTCACCGCTGGCGAGTGGAAGTTCGTAGCGATTCTTGAAGTCTTCACGCCCGCCGAGCCAACCCGGCTGAATGAAACGGAAAATAGCCCACAAATCGCGAACTCCGTTTTCGATGGGGGTGCCGGTCAGCGCGATCCGACGGGCGGCCTTCAATTTAGCGATCGCCTTGGCATGATCGGTGTCGGGATTGCGCATCAAGCTGGCTTCATCCACCACCACCGCGCGGTAATCACCCTTCAAGTGCCACGCCAAATCCCGCGCCAATGTGCCGTAACTGGTGAGGACCACATCGCCAGGCCGGACCCGCTCGCGCTCCGCGTCCCGGCTGGTGCCATGCAGAATCCGGACGGTTCTCGCTGGTGCGAAGCGGTTGAACTCCGCCCGCCAGTTGCCGAGCAAGGAGGCGGTCGCCACCACCATCACCACTCCGGAATC
>JBBECN010000056.1:0-3432 GCA_040881795.1 Akkermansiaceae bacterium | reverse complement strand
ATGAAATGGCCGTTTTCCTGGCGTAAATCGAGTTCAGAGAACAACGGATCGATCACCCCGGCGATATCATCGGAGATCACCAGATGCTTGCCAGCGGCGGACTTACCCGAGCGGTTTCCGGACCGCAGCAAGCGGCGCACTTCGGCTGCTGCGATCAATCCTCCATCGCTCGTTTGGAATGAAAGATCAAAGCTGAGCCAATCGGTGCCAGAGCCGAGGATTTCGATTTTAGGGGAAACCACGGTGACCTGTTTCTGCACATGGCCGAAGCGCTCGCCCTCGGTGACGGTCCATTGCTGTCTCAGTTGTGGTAGGGTCTCGGTGAGAAACGACAATACACTGGACTCCCCTTTCAACACCCAACGACCGCTTGAATAGTCTTCCGGTTGGAACCCGGCGCGGACCAGTTTGCCGACGGCGCGTTCCTCGCTGGTGAGATCGCGAACTTCACAGCGGTCGCCGACGAGACGAGGCAGGCCATCGACTTTTCCAAGTCCGAGCGGGACCGGCGGAGCCGCGCCGTAACGGACGAGCAATTGCGCCTCCAGATGCTGGAGCGAGCCCTCCAACGACAGTTCGGTGGCGGCGTTAGCCGGAACAAAGTGCAACAAATCAAGCCACGAGCCTTGCGGGAAAGTGAGCCATTCCTGCCAAGCATCGAGCTGATTGAAAAACCGCTGGGCGGGGATCTCCACCGGATGGCCCTGAGACAGCTTACCGAGGGAATCGGCCAATTCAGCGGGCGTGCTGCCCTCGCCGATGCGGGTGATGTGGTCCTCGCCGATGTGCCAGAAGGATGCGCCGATTTCGACCCATGGGCCGGAATCCGCGTCGGGCACGAGGCGGATCTGGCCGTTTTCAAGATCGGCAGCTGTGAGCCGGAGTCGCTCGCCTGAGCGGATTTGGATGTGCAGCCGTTCCTTGCCGGCGGCGAGGCGCGGGTGATCGGCGATGGATTCGAGAAACGCCGGGACGCGTTTTCCATCGAGATTGAGGCTGAGAATCGACTTGGCGGAGACGATTTCCCGGGCCAGCCAGCCGCTGAGCTTGTCATCGGCGGGAGAAATTTCCTCGTCGGGCGAGAGCGCGAGCGTGGCGGCGAATTTGCCGCGTTTGAGGGCGTCGCGCCAATTGAGCGGCAGCAGGATTTGCCACGGGTTGGAAGCGGCGGCGGCGGTTTGGGGAATCGCCGTTGCGGTGGTGGATGTCGCCGATTTTAGGGGGGCTTTGGGTGCGAGGGACGCGAGGCCGGTGGCGACGGCGTGGCAGCAGACAGCGCCGCTGCGCTGGTTGTCGGCGCAGGGGCAGCAGGTGTCGATGTTGGTGGCGGATTTGACGGTCACGCTCACTCGCATCAGGCGTTTTCCGACGCGGACGTTGCCCTCCCAGCCGCTGGCGCTGGATTTCACATCGGTGACGAAGCCACTTTCGAAAAGCGATTTACCCTCCTTGAATGCCTGCCATGCGGCTGCCGCCCTGATTGTTGCTTCCGTCCACCCGCTCATTGTTGCGGCAGTGTTTAGGGATCAGCGGCGGCTGGCAATGCGAACGCTCAGAAAGATGGGGAACCACGGAAGACTCGGAACACACGGAAATGAAGAGGATGAAAATTCAGGTGGGTGGGCTTCCCAATGCGTGACGACCGCTTCGCAGGGCTCTTACCTTCCGTGTGTTCCGCGTATTCCGTGGTTCTTATTTCTGAATTCGAATCACCGCTCAAGGAGGATTTCGCTGCCCAAGACCACCAGATCGACGCGGCCCAAGAGCGATTGATCGATGAAGGGGGTGTTGATGGACTTGGATTTCATGAACTCGGCGGTGAAGGTGGTTTCCGCATCGGGATCGAAGAGAAGCAAATCGGCAGGCTGGCCGACTTCGATGGAAACGGCTGGCAAGCCCATCAGGCGGCGGGGCTCGGCGGAGAAACGTCTGACGAGCAGGTCCCAGCCGAATTTGCCGGTGGCGACGAAGTGGTGATGGAGCGAGACCAGCGCGGTATCGAGGCCGGTGATGCCGTTGGGCGCGCTGACGAAATCCAGGGATTTCTCAAACCGGGTGTGCGGCGCATGATCGGTGGCAATGAGATCGAAGACGCCGTCGATGAGCCCTTGCAGCAATCCTTCGTTGTCCACCTTGGTCCGGAGCGGTGGGTTCATTTTGTAGTTGGTGTCGAAATCACCGATGTCCTCTTCGTTGAAAATCAGATGGTGCGGCGAGACTTCGGCGGTGACCTTGACGTCGCCGCGGGATTTCCACCAGCGGATGGTTTCCATGCCGAGTTTGCTGGAGACGTGCTGGATGTGAATGTGCGCCCCGGCGGCGTGGGCGAGGCGGATGTCGCGGTCGATGATGATTTCCTCGGCACACGCAGGCGAGCCCTTGATGCCAAGGCGGTAGCTAACCAGTCCCTCGTTGAGCGCGCGCGGGCCGGCGAGCTCCGGGACTTCGCAGTGGCTGGCAAAAAACATGCCGAACTCAGTGGCGTATTGCATCGCACGCAGCAGCACCGAGGGATCGCCCGTGGTGTCGCCATCATCGGTGAGCATGGTCACGCCGAGCGCACGCATGCCGTCAATGCCGGCAAGTTCCTTGCCATGGCGGCCTTTGGTCACACAGCCGGAGGTGTAAACCGGGATGCGGGCGGTGCGCTTGGCGATCTCCAGGACGTTCGCAACGACCGTCGCCGAGTCGATCGCCGGACTGGTGTTAGGCATCATCACCACGCCGGTGATGCCGCCGTTGATCGCGGCTTCGGACCCACTGGCAATGTTTTCCTTTCCCTCGAATCCGGGTTCGCGGAAATGCACGTGCGCGTCGAACATGCCGGGGGCGAGAATGCGGCCGCGGGCGTCGATGGTGCGGGCACCTTCGGGAGTGGTCAGGCCGATGCCAATCTGTTGGATCTTGCCGTCGGAAATGAGGACATCCGCCGGAGTGAGGTCCGGGGAGTTTTCGGAGGCGATGCGGGTGTTGGTGATGAGAAGGGTCATGCGCGGCCCGAGTCTGAACAGGATCAGGATCATTTCAAGCACGCCGCGCCGGAACTCTCCGGCAGCGCCAAATGGCAGGCCCCGGCCCCCGCGCGATCCGGCGAATGAGGGGAGAATGGGAGGCCGATGCCCAGCCTCAAGCCGCATCATCGTCGCATCATCGTCGCATCATCGACGCATCATCGACGCATCATTCTCAAGGACCGCCCGGAGGATCGGTCCCTGCCGTGGGTGCCCCTGAGTCCCAGCCTATACCGTTCGGGTGCCAGACGTGGGGCCATTCCTCTTCAAGATATTTTAAGCCGCAAAAAGTCGCAAAAAATCGCAAAAAAAGATGCAGATTTAACCTAGCCAGACTTTTTCCATCGCCTCGGTCCAGCCACTCACCTCACTGTGTTTCCCTTGCGCCACTCCATGTGCAGGCAAAGTCGCGTGCCGCTGA
>JBBECN010000055.1:0-37031 GCA_040881795.1 Akkermansiaceae bacterium | reverse complement strand
TTGCATGCGTGGCGTGCTGGGTGATTTTACGAATCGAGACGAGGAAGCGAAAAAAGCGGGTCGTGTAATATGACTGGATGCTTTTGGCCGCCTTCTCCGTGTTCACATAAAAGAATAGAAACGACTGAGTGCAGACGGAAGGTAGCGGGGCAAGTAATGGTTTACCCATGATTTGGTGTGGCACTCCATCGCCTCCATTGAACGCCTGAGGAACTAGCACCTTCCAGTAGTCGATCAAATGGGCACTTTTAGTCACCTTCTTTCGATTGATAAACCCAATGCCGCGCTTCATTTTACGAATATTATACAAAGGGATATCACCCGGCTTTTCTTTTTCGTTGAAGCCGTCAAAGTTCGAAGTCCAGCCAAACTCTTTGTCTCTCGCCAGTATCGTATTGATCGAGGGTTCGCTATGTTTCAAAACCTTGTGCAGAATAGAAACGCAACGAGCATCTCTGACAAATACATCATACTCACCCAAGTTTCTCTGAATCGGGCCGATGGTTTCTTGGCCACGCACCGTCGTCACTTTGCAGTTGCCCTTATGTGACGCGTCCCAAAGGAAGTAGCAGACCCCAGCCTTCACTTCGACACCGGGAAAAACGTCGTTTGCTGCCGGGTAATCCACGAGTTCGCAGATACGCTGGTCATTGAGCATTGTTTGACGAAATTCACTTAGGCCGAGACCCGAAGCCATCCAGCGCGAAGGAATGACCAAGGCAAGGTAGCGCGGCTCCAGGGTCTTTGCTTGTTCCACAAAGTTCTGATAAATCGGCACATCCCGTGTGCCGCCGTCACTAGCAAGCTGATACGGCGGGTTTCCAATGATGACGTCGAATTGCATATTTTTCCCAAAGATTTCCGCGATGCGGGTTTTAATGTGGTCGGTGTGGATGAAGGCGTAGGCGTGGGATTCCAGGGCATCGCCTCGTGAGAAGACGGATTCGGCAGCACCGCAGAACTTGCAGCGGTTTCCCACCCAGGAATGCTCCATGCGCTCGAACCAGATATTCCCATCCTCGTTCCTGAAGCCCTTGGCGATGGAGTGTTTCCCCTGGGCATGGCGGGAGCAATAGACGCTGCGGCGGGCGAGGAGGCTGGTGATGCGGGTGATGCCGATGCCGAAGACTTGATTGGTGAGGATGTGATCGACACGTTCTTGCAGGGTGGGGATTTCCTTTTCCAGCCCCTCGGTGAGGCGGCGGGTGATCTCGCGGAGGAACACGCCGGACTTGGTGCAGGGATCGAGGAAGGTGACGGACTTGTCCGCCCAGAGGTCCGCACCGCCGTGGCTGGCGGCCCATGCTTCCGTGAGGGTGTCGAGCATGCGGTTGGCCAGTTCAGGCGGGGTGAAGACCTCGTCGTTGGAGAGGTTGGCGATGCAGGTGAGAACATCGGGATTGCGCCCGCGCAGGGTGAAGGAGGCTTGTTCGCTCATGGGCTGTCCTCCTCTTGGGTTTCCCTGATGTAGTAATCCCGTGCATCAGGATTCTCGACGCGCATGACCAACCGCCAATGGGTCCAGGTCAATTCGCTACGCAGTGCGTAGCTTTGTCCCGCCTCGGGAAAGGTCAGGTAGAACTGCCTGAAATTCTTAAGGTTGGCGACGGAAAGCCCTTTGCCGAATTCTTCGCCGAGTGCACGGGAAAGGTTGCGGATGAGCTGGGCTCCGTATTCCGCACGGGCTTCCCCTCCCTGTTCTTCCTCGACGACACGGCGGCCAATATTCCAGTAGGCATCCACCATCGCGGTGTTTGCGGCGGCATAGGCCTTGCCCCGGGCATCGCGCAGGATGGCGCGCACATCATCGAGCAAGCGGGAGGGGTTGGCGGGAAGTTCCGGGGTCATGGGCGTATCCCTCCCGGTTCCGGCTTATGGTCAGTGCAAGCGGCCAGCTCTCCAGCAGACATCGGCGGGTAGGTCTTGGCGGGGGTGAAGATCTCATGCTTGCCGACGTTGGCGAAGAGCGATCCCTCCTCGCTGTAGGC
Organism: Akkermansiaceae bacterium; assembly: GCA_040881795.1. GTDB lineage: Bacteria > Verrucomicrobiota > Verrucomicrobiia > Verrucomicrobiales > Akkermansiaceae > Luteolibacter. The sequence goes on along the minus strand of JBBECN010000055.1, from coordinate 35,043 downwards.
GGCACTCTGGGTGAGCGAGTCGAAGCGGAAGTCCCGGCGCTGGAACTTGCCTTTCCCCAGGTAGCCCCACTCTGCGAAGGTGATCGCCTGGCCGTCATGAGTGCGCATGGTCAGGGCATCGCCGTGGACGAGGTTTTGCGAAAGCACGTGGAAGGCGGCGCGGTAGAGATCGTCCTCAGGGGCGAGGTTCAGGTAGGCAGCGAAAATTTCCAGCAGGTTGGCGCGGCACTCGGCGATGTTGTCCGGCAGAAGCTCGATACCGTAGATGCACATCAGTCCGAGCAGGGAAAAGTATCGCTTCTCGAAATCGGATTTCCCGTATTTCAGCTCCACGGCGGCGAGCTTGCGCATGAGGATCTTGACGAGGAAATTCCCGCTACCGCAGGCAGGCTCCAGAAACCGCGAGTCGATGCGCTCTGTCTCGCCCTTCACCAGATCCAGCATCGCCTCCACCATCCACTCGGGGGTGAAGACCTCCCCGTGGTCGGCGACGCGCTGTTTGGATTTTACAAGGCTCATGAGGAAATTCGGTCGGTGCCAGCGCAACCGCTGTGGGCGCACCTGTTGGCGGCGCGATTGGCCGAGTCGTCATTCGGGGAGACAGGTTTGCGTCTGGCAGGCATAGAAGGGTAGAATCGGGCAAATTCTGGAGCGAAGCGGGGGACAAATGCTGGGACATTTGCGGAATGCCCCAATTTCTCCGTGCGCACAGTTCATCAAAAATACCGGCCATGCCTCAAGGCCAATCGGATAAGGAGGTCATGTTCCTCCATCTCGAAGTTTTTCCTGGCCATAGGATGCCATTCCTCAAGAACGTCAGGTTGCCCATATACTCAGCCCGAATCACCAAAGGCGGTGAGCTGCTAGATCCGCATTTCATTAAGCATTTTCGTCGCTTCATCCAATTGACTGACCAAGCCCTTGAACGCGATGTAGGGGCACTTTTTCATGATGTTTCGGTCTCCCCGGACAAATGCGCCATGCGGCCCACCTTGCGGATCGCCGCCGGATAGAGGCGGTGCTCTAACACCTGAATGCGGGCGTGCAGGCATGCCGCAGTGTCGTCTGATAGAATTGGCACGCTCTCTTGGAGAATGACCGGCCCGGTGTCCATCCCTTCATCGACGAAATGCACCGTGCAGCCGGCTTCTTTTTCGCCGGCGTCGAGCGCTTGTTTCCACGACTCCAGCCCCGGATAGGCAGGCAGCAGGGATGGGTGAATGTTGAGAATCCGGTTGGGAAAAACTTCCAGCAGCGGGCGTTTCACGAGGCGCAGGAAGCCGGCGAGACAAACCAGATCGACGCCCGCTTGTTTGAGCCGTGATGCGGTTTCCGCCTGGGCCTCGTCGGGGAACTTGGTTTTGAATCCGCGGCAATCGATCACGGCGGTTGCGATGCCATGTTTGCGGGCGCGTTCGAGGATGAAGGCCTGCGGATTGTCCGAAAGCACGATGGCGATGCGCGCGTTGAGCGTGCCGGCGTCGATCGCATCGAGGATCGCCTGCATGTTTGAACCAGATCCAGAACCGAGAACGCCAAGCACCATGTCCTTGGTTTAGACCGCCCAACCGGGCTGCCAAGCGCCAAGTTGCGTTTTTGCCCGACTTGGCGCTTGGAAAACCACCGCCGAGCGACTACCAGAGAACTTATGCACGACGCCCGCATCGACGCTCTCGCCCGCCAACTGGTCCGTTATTCCACCCATTTGACAAAGGGCGAAAAGGTCCTGATCGATTTGCACGACGTGCCGGATGCCATCGGTCTGGCGTTGATCCGCGAAACCCGCGCAAAAGGAGCATTTCCATTCCTGCGCGTGCATCAAGGGCGGCTCACCCGCGAAATGTTGCGCGGGGCGGATGAGACGCAGTATGCGATTCTCACCAAACACCTGCTCGCGGAGATGAAGGACATGGACGCCTACATCGCCATCCGCGGCGGCAATAACATCGCGGAAACCTCGGACGTTCCCGCAGAAAGAATGCGACTCGCGATGAAGCACATGCGCCCGGTGCTCGATCACCGGGTGAAAAAAACCAAGTGGTGCGTGCTGCGCTGGCCGAGCTCCTCGATGGCCCAACAAGCGGGCATGAGCACCGAAGCTTTTGAAAATTTCTACTTCGACGTCTGCCTGCTGGATTACAAGGCGCTGGTGCCGGCAATGAACGCGCTCAAAAAGCTGATGGACAAGACCGACCTCGTCGAAATCATCGGCCCAGGCACTCATTTGAAATTTTCGATCAAGGGCATCGGCGCGGTCGCTTCGGCCGGGAACTACAACATCCCGGACGGCGAGGTTTTCACTTCCCCGGTCAAGGATTCGGTGGAGGGCTACATCACTTACAACGCGCCGACGATCTATCAGGGCATCCCGTTCGACGGGATTCGTCTGGAATTCTCCAAAGGAAAAATCTGCAAGGCGGAGGCGGGATCCAAAACCAAGGCGCTCAACCGCATTCTCGACAGCGACGAGGGCGCACGCTACATCGGCGAATTCGCACTCGGCTTCCACCCGGTGATCCGTGAGCCGATGCGTGACATTTTGTTCGATGAAAAGATCGCCGGCTCCTTTCACTTCACTCCCGGACAGGCCTACGAGGAGGCGGACAATGGGAACCGCTCGCAAGTCCACTGGGACATCGTCAATATCCAGCGCAAGGACTACGGCGGCGGTGAAATTTACTTCGACGGCAAGCTCATCCGCAAGGACGGCGCCTTTTTGCCGAAGGCGCTGGCGAAGCTCAACGGCTGAGGATCTCCGAGATTTTCGCGAGGATTTCCTCCACCGGCGCGAGCCGGCCGATGCCTTGGTAGCCGCACGCGAGGTCGCCCTCAGCCGGGCCGACGAAGTGGCAGCCGTCGGCGGTGAGGTGCGCGAGATTCCGCTGCGTCGCCGGGTGCTGCCACATTTTCCCATTCATCGCCGGGGCGATCAGGACGGGCGTGGTGCGCGGCAGGGCAAGGTAAATGGAAGCGAGTGGATCCGGGGAAAGGCCGTTGGCGAAATTTCCAATCACATTGGCGGTGGCGGGGGCGATGACTAACAAATCCGCGCGATCCGCCAGCTCGATGTGTCCGGGTTTCCACGATTGTTTCTCATCCTCTAACGAAACGAGCACCGGTTGGCGCGTCAACGTCTGAAGTGTCAGCGGGGTGATGAATTCGGTGGCGGAGAGGGTCATCACCACGTGCACTTCATGGCCCAGTTTCACCAGTTGTGAGGCGAGGTCGGCCGCTTTGTAGGCGGCGATGGATCCGGAAATACCGAGGACGATGTGCATGGCGGCGAGGGTGGATTTTTCAACGAAGCATTGAAACCGCTTTTTCGGTGGCGGACACGAGGGCTGCTACGTCTTTTTCGCTATTATAAAGGGCGAATGATGCACGCACCGTGCCGGTGATGCCAAACCGCGCCATCAAGGGTTGGCAGCAGTGGTGGCCGGTGCGGACGGCAACTCCCATTTGGTCCATCAGCGTGCCGAGGTCGTAATGATGGATACCCTCGACGTTGAAGGAAACCGCGCCCGAGCGGTCGGCCGGGCCAAACAGGCGGATTCCGGGAATCGATGATAAGGCGTCCGCGGCGGATTTCACCAGCTTGGCCTCGTGGTCGTGGATTTCGTCGAGGCCGATGCCGTTGATGTAATCCAAGGCGGCCGCGAGGGCGATGGCACCCTCGATGTTGGGTGTGCCGGCTTCGTATTTGAAGGGCAGCTCGTTGTAGGTGGTTTTTTCAAAAGTCACCTCTTTGATCATCTCGCCGCCGCCACGCCACGGTGGCAGCGTGTTGAAGACGTCCGCCTTCCCCCAAAGCACGCCGATGCCGGTGGGAGCGTAAACTTTGTGGCCGGAAAACACGATGAAATCGGCACCGATCGCCTGCACATCGACCCGCGCGTGCGCGGTGGATTGGGCGGCGTCGATCATCACCAGAGCGCCGGCTTTTTTCGCGGCGGCGGTCATTTCCACGATCGGATTGATGGTGCCGAAGGAATTGGAAATCGAGGTGAGCGCGAGGATTTTCGTGCGTTCGTTGAGCAGGGATAGGAAGGCCTCCTGATCGAGCGTGCCATCCTCGTGGCAGGGAATCACCTTGAGGATCGCGCCGGTCCTTTCGCAAAGCATTTGCCACGGGACGATGTTCGAATGGTGCTCCAAGGTGGAAATGAGCACTTCGTCGCCCGGTTGGATCCGACCGGTGAGAATGTTTGCCACGAGATTGATGCCGTCGGTGGCCCCTGAGGTGAAGATCACCTCGTCGGAAGTGGTAGCGTTGAGGTGGGTGGCGATGGTTTGCCGGGCATTTTCAAACGCCTCGGTGGCCAGACGGGCGAGGTGGTGGGTGCCGCGGTGGATATTCGAATTGAGCGCCTCGTAGTAGTGGCGGGAGGCAAACAGCACGGCCATCGGCTTCTGCGTGGTGGCGGCGTTGTCGAGATAAACCAAGCGGCGGCCCTGGATCGTGTGATCGAGGATGGGGAAGTCGAGAAGCAGAGATTCTAAGTCAAACATGGGAAAATCGAAATTTGCGGATGCGGCCTAAGGTGGAACATCCTCCACGATGCCGCAACGCCAGAATTCCCCTCGCAAAACATCTACCCTTGCGGTGGTGAGGCAGCGGGCGTTGAATGCGCCCGCGACGCATGTACCTGCTGAAAAAAGTCATCCAACTCCGGGAAAAAGCCCATCCGGATCACGAAAAACCGTTTCTCGAGCATCTCGAGGACCTCCGCGTCATGATCACCCGCATCGTGGTCACGCTCTTGGTCTCGATGATCGTTTGTTTCACCTACCATAAGGAACTCATGGCGTTCTTCCGCAAGCCGGTGGACGAGGTGATGTTGAGGCAATTGGAGGCGACGCTGCCCGACGACGCGCCCAAGCCGCTGACTCCGGATTTGTGGAAGGAAGCGCTGAAAATCGAACATTCCGCCGCCGGCCTGAGCCCGGAACAGCGCGAAGTTTTTTTCCGCTACATCAAAGACGACACCCTCATTTTCCACGCAAAATCGGTGGCACTCCTGCGAGCGGCCACCAGCCTGCCCGCAGACCAACGCGAGAATTTCGTGAACTCGCTCAGCGAGGATGCCGACCTCAAAAAGCAGGTCAAATCGCTGATCAAAACCAAGCCGAAGACCGACAACCAATCGCAGGGAAATCTCAACATGATGTCGGCCCTCAAGCCGACCGAGGGCTTCATGCTCTCGATGAAATTGTCATTCGTCGCCGGAATTGTGGTGTCGTTCCCGCTGTTGCTGCTTTTCATCCTGCAATTCGTTTTGCCAGGGCTGCACAGCCATGAAAAGCGGGTGATGTGGCCGGCGATGTCGATCGGCTTCGGGCTATTTCTGCTGGGCGCGGCGTTCGCTTACTATCTGGTGCTGCCCAAAGCGCTGATGTTTTTCTACACTTGGAGCGGCGGCATGGGGATCTCCAACGACTGGCGGATCGGCGAATACATTTCCTTTGCCACCCAGTTCACCCTGCTTTTCGGTGCCTCTTTCGAGCTGCCGGTGGTGGTGATGGTCTTCGTGAAGCTCGGGCTGCTTGGTTATGAAGGCATGTCGCGGACCCGCTCTTACGCGATTCTCGCTATCTTTGTCGCCGCGGCGATCCTCACCCCGACGCCCGACATCCCGACGATGCTGCTGATGGCCACGCCGATGATCTTGCTCTATGAAATCTGCATTTGGCTCGCCTATTTCGACCGAAAAAAGGCCAAAATCCGCGAGGAAAAGGAAGCCCGCGAGCGCATGGAGCGGCTTTTGGCCCACGAGGAGCAGCGCAAGAAGGATGAACCGGAAATTGACCCCTGCGATCCTACCGACGACCCCCACCACCATGACTGGCATGCCGACGAAGCGGGCGATGTCCAGGAGGCCGGCGACGACGGTTGGCACGCGGAATACCCTCAGCACGACGCACACGCCGACATCGAGCCAGCTGAGCCGGAGCTTCCCGACATGGACATTCCCACCACCTCCTTGCCGGATTCTCTACCCGAGGAAGAAGAGCGCCGCCGGAAGGAAGAATCCTGATCCATTTCCACTGCGATGACTGCCCCCAAAACGCCATACCAAGCCAGTGCCCGCTCGCCGTTCGCGGGTTGTGCCATTCTAATCGCAGCGGTGGCGATGATGGTTTTTCTGATCGGCTTCTCGATTTTCGCACTGTTCAAGCAGTTCAGCGAGATCGCGAAATTCACCGGAGAAAAGCCGGCCCCGGTTGAAATCACCTCGCTCGAAGACCAGGAGCCCGCGCTCAATGATTTGGCCGAACGCTTGGAAAAATTCCGCCAGGATCTCTCTGCGGACAGCGAGGTTTCCCTGGCGCTCTCGCCCGACGAATTGAACCTCGCTATCGCCACCTACGAAGCCTTCAAGGAACTCCAAGGCACCCTCCGCGTCACCGAAATCTCCGGAGAAACGATGCGGATGGCGATTTCATTCCCGCTCAATGGCAAACCCCGTTTCGCCCGCGACGAAGAACCCGGCTGGATCGCTTCAGATTCGCGTTACCTCAATGCCACACTCGTCGCCCGCCCGGCGCTACTCAGTAAGGAAATCGCCCTGAAAATCGACACCATCGAAGTACCCGGAGCGACCGTCCCGCCAGAATTCATCGATCAAATGTCCCCCTACCGCATCACCGAGCGTTACCTCACCGATCCAGTTCTCGGCCCGGCCATGGCCAAGCTCACCCGCGTGGGTCTTGCCGAGGGAAAACTCGTCCTGACCCGCAATCCCAAGGAAACGCCCGCCGATAGGATCACCAATGAACAGGTCGATGCCGCCAGCAGCCGGCTGTTCCTCTGGCTTGGGTTGGCCGCGACGCTTTTCCTGATTTTTGCAGCGATCATCATCTTCATCGGGCTGCGCGCGAAAACCCGCAAGCCTGTCGATCCGTGATCTTTTGCAGACAAAGCCGCTCTCTCAAACCGTTCTCTTCAGGACCCATGAAACCTTCCACCATTCCCGCTGCCTTCCTTGGCCTCGCGCTGACCGCTTGGCTACCGGCCAAAGACGTCGCCACCCCACCCGCCCCCGCCCCCGCCCCGGAGGCCGCGCCGGTGGCCGAGGCACCGAAAGACCCGGCACTGGAAGCCAAACGCAAGGAGCAAGAAACCCTCGCCATCGAAAACAAACTCGAAGCCGAGCGCCTCACCCAAGCGACCAACGCAGCGCGCGCGGAAGTCTCACAGCTGAAGTTAGAGCGGGAATTGCTGACGGAAAAACTCGCGCTCGAGACGGCCAAACGCCAGGCAGCCCTCCAGCTCGAACTCGCAAAAATGGGCGAGGAAAAAGAACTCATCGCCCAACAAGGTGAGCTTTCCAAAGCGCGCGCCGAAAAACTCGCCAACGACCTCAAGTCTTTGCAAACCGAGGCGGCCTTGGAAATCACCCGCCTGCAAAACGACATCACCCGCATCGAAACTTCTGAAAAGCGCAACGCTTACGCCGATTTCAAACCGGTTTACCTCAAGAACCCACTCAAAGAAAACGGCACGGTCGTCATTTCCGACCGCCGCATCCCTCTCAACGGATTGATCAGCACCACCACCGCTGATTTCGTCACCAGCCGCATCCAATATTGGAACAACAAGGACCGCGAGCTTCCCATCTTCATCGTCATCGACGCCAGCCCCGGCGGCTCGGTGATGGCGGGCTACCGAATTCTCAAATCCATGGAATCCAGCGATGCGCCGATCCACGTCGTGGTCAAATCCTTCGCCGCCTCAATGGCCGCCGCCATCACCACCCTCGCCGAGGAATCCTACGCCTACCCGAATGCAGTCCTCCTCCATCACCAGATCAGCTCGGTGATCATGGGCCAGCTCAACCTCACTCAGCAACGCGAGTTCCACGAGGAAAGCCAACGCTGGTGGAAACGTCTCGGCACCCCCATCGCCGACAAAATGGGCATCACCACCGATGAACTCATCCAAAAAATGTATGCACGCTCGTCCAGCGGCGATTGGAGCGAATTTGCCGAGCAGGCCAAAGAACTGAAATGGGTGAACCACATCGTCAACGGCATCGATGAAACCTCGGTCAACAAAGACCCGGATTCCGAAGCCGTCAGCCTCCCACGCCCGGCGTTGCCCGGTGCCCTCGCAGAAGAAGTGGATGCCAATGGCAAACCCTTCGCTTGGCTGCCGCGCCTGAATCCGAAGGATGTCTATTTCATCCACAATCCGGACGGCTACTACCGCACCCGCTAAATCTGTTAGACAAGAATTTTCACCGCCGGTTTTTACGCAACCCTTCCATGTTAGAAGACGATTTCACTTACGTCATCCGCAAGGCATTCAAGGGCTTGGGCCTTGCTCCGGCGGAAGCCGCCAGGCGCGCCGGACTGCCGGAGATGGAAGTGCTCGCCTTGTCGCGGGGACGTTTTTCCGCAGACACCGCCCGCAAGCTTGCTCCGGCGCTTCATCTGAAACCGGACGCCCTTGTCCGCCACGTGGACTACCAGCCCAAGCCACTCGCTCTGCAGGAAATCCACCGGATCGACCTGCCCTTCGGCGAAGAACGGGTCAACGCCTGGCTGGTTTGGACGCATGATGCCGTGGTGCTGTTTGACACCGGCTACGCCCCTCTCTCCTGCGCCGTGGCGCTCGATGCCATCGCTCCACCGCCACTCCAGGAGATTTTCATCACCCACGTCCACGTCGATCACGTCGGCGGCATCCCGGATTTCCTCGCTCGCGGGAAGGTTCCGCACGGCGCATCCATTCCGGGGGCGAATTCCATGAAACCCGGCAACGCCATCCGCTGTGGTTCCCTGACCATCCGCGCCTGCGATCTATCAGGTCACGCGAATCCCGCGCTCGGCTATTTCATCGATGGTCTCGCCAAACCCGTGCTCGTCACCGGTGACGCGCTCTTCGCCGGCTCCATCGGCGGTTGCGCGACGCCCCAGATCTATCAGCACGCGCTGCGGCAGTTGCAGGAAATTCTAACTCCTCTGCCGGACAACACCGTCCTGCTTCCCGGCCACGGCCCCGCCACCACGCTCGGGGAGGAACGAATGGCCAATCCTTTCTTCTAACATTCATCTTTCCGCGCCAGATACATCCGCGAACCGCGCACGTATTTTTCCGCCCAGCTTTTGACCTTCGCCTGCTCATCAAGTGAAAGCGTCCTCACCACCTTCGCTGGCGAGCCAAGAACCAGCGAGCCCGGTGGAATGATCGTCCCGCCGGTGACCAAGGCCCCGGCGCCGACGATCGAACGTTCGCCAATCACCGCGCCGTCCAGCACGATCGCGCCCATACCGATGAGCACCTCGTCCTTCACCGTGCATGCGTGCAAAATCGCCGAATGGCCGACGGTCACCCGTTCGCCGACATAACAGCCGTGATCATCTGCCAGATGGATCACGGCGTTGTCCTGCACGTTCGAGCGCGGTCCGATCACGATCTCGTTGATGTCACCGCGCAAGGTTGCGTTGTACCAAATACTCGTTTCCTCGCCCAAAGTCACCCGCCCGATCACGTCCGCGCTCGCAGCGATGAACGCGCTTTGGTGGATTGTCGGAGAAATGCCTGCAAACGTCTCAATGGCCATGCCGGAAGTCTAAGCTCCGCGACGGCAGTCCGCAAGCCGTGCGTCCGCTCTCAGTTTGGCTGACTTCTCCTAGACAAAAACGCCGGCAACAGACAAAAGCAGCCGCCATGAAAAAGATATTTCCTCTCAGCGCCCCCGGACATCAACCACCGCGGGTGGTCGAACAGATCAAGAGCGACGTCCGGAAATACGTGAAGCGCGAGCGGAAAAAGAGCCTGCCCGAGGGTGTCGATTTCTGGGATTTCGACTGCAAGATCGGCCAAGGCACGGCGGAACCCGCGACGAAACACGTCGAGGAAATCATCCCCGCAATCGACCAGGCGGCCGCCGCCGGGTGCGAGGCCGTTTACATCGAGATTCTTTCAAAACCGGGCCACCGCGTCGGTGGCAAAGCCAAGGAATGACCCAGCGCACCCGGACCTGACGGAGGCCCGGGCGCGGTTCGGGTAATTCCTTTAGATCAAACGAGATCGAAGCGGTCGAGGTTCATCACCTTGTTCCAGGCGGCGGCGAAGTCGTGGACGAATTTCCCCTGCGAGTCGGCGGTGGCGTAAACTTCTGCCAGAGAACGGAGCACGGAATTGGAACCGAAGAGCAGATCGACGCGGGTGCCAGTCCACTTTAGCTCGCCGGTCTTGCGGTCATGGCCTTCGAAGGCTTGTTCGTCCGGTGAGAGCGGGCTCCAAGCGGTTCCCATGTCGAGCAGGTTGACGAAGAAGTCGTTGGTCAGAGCCTCGGGCTTTTTCGTAAAGACTCCGGCTTGGACACCGCCTACATTCGCCTTGAGGACGCGCAGGCCGCCGATGAGCACGGTCATTTCCGGGGCGGTGAGGGTGAGGAGCTGGGCCTTGTCGATCAGAAGTTCCTCGGCTGGGACGGTGTAGCGGGTTTTCTGATAGTTCCGGAAGCCGTCGGCGATGGGCTCGAGGAAGGAGAAGGATTCGACATCAGTTTCCTCCTGCGAGGCGTCCATGCGGCCCGGGGTGAAGGGAATGCTGAGCGTGTGCCCGGCGTTTTTCACGCCTTGTTCGACGCCAGCACAACCGGCGAGCACGATGAGGTCGGCGAACGAGATTTTTTTGCCGCCGGATGCAGCGGTGTTGAACTCGTTTTGAATGCCTTCGAGCACGCCTAACACATTGGCAAGCTGGGCCGGTTGGTTGACTTCCCAATCCTTCTGCGGGGCGAGACGAATGCGGGCACCATTGGCACCGCCACGTTTGTCGGAGCCGCGGAAGGTGGAAGCGGAGGCCCAGGCGGTGGAGACGAGATCGGAAACCGTCAGGCCGGACGCGAGCACCTTCGCCTTGAGCGCGGCGATGTCATGAGCATCGACGAGCGGATGATCCACCGCCGGGATGGGGTCCTGCCAGAGGAGGATTTCTGCAGGGACCTCAGGCCCGAGATAACGATCGCGCGGGCCCATGTCGCGGTGGGTGAGCTTGAACCAGGCGCGGGCGAATGCGTCGGCGAACTGGTCGGGATTCGCGAGGAAATTGCGGGAAATTTTCTCGTATGCGGGATCGGCACGCAGCGCGATGTCTGAGGTGAGCATGCTGGGCGCGATCTTTTTGTTAGCATCGTGGGCATGGGGCACGGTGCCCTCGCCCGCACCATCCTTGGGCCGCCATTGGTGCGCGCCGGCCGGGCTTTTGGTGAGTTCCCATTCGTAGCCGAAAAGGTTCTCGAAGTAGTTGTTGCTCCACTGCGTGGGGGTGGTGGTCCAGGTGACTTCCAGACCGCTGGTGATGGTGTCGCCGCCTTTGCCGGTGCCAAAGCTGTTTTTCCAACCGAAGCCTTGTTCGGCGAGGCCGGCGGCTTCCGGATCCGCTCCGACGTTGTCCGCGGGGCCTGCGCCGTGGGTTTTGCCAAAGGTGTGGCCACCGGCGATGAGCGCAACGGTTTCCTCGTCGTTCATCGCCATGCGGGCGAAGGTTTCGCGGATGTCGTAAGCGGACAAGAGAGGATCCGGATTTCCGTCCGGGCCTTCTGGGTTGACGTAGATGAGGCCCATCTGCACGGCGGCGAGCGGGTTCTCCAGCTCGCGGGTATTAGATTCACCTTCGGACGCGCCGGCATAGCGCTTGTCACCGCCGAGCCAAGTGGTTTCACGACCCCAATAGACGTCGTGGTCGGGTTCCCAAGTGTCGGCACGGCCACCAGCGAAGCCGAAGGTTTTGAAGCCCATGGTTTCTAGAGCAACGTTGCCGGTGAGGATCATGAGGTCGGCCCAAGAAATTTTCCGGCCGTATTTTTGTTTGATCGGCCAGAGCAGGCGGCGGGCTTTGTCGAGACTGACGTTGTCCGGCCAGCTATTCAGCGGGGCGAAGCGCTGTTGCCCACGGCCCGCACCGCCACGACCGTCTGCGGTGCGATAGGTGCCGGCGCTGTGCCATGCCATGCGGATGAAGAGACCGCCGTAGTTGCCGAAGTCGGCGGGCCACCAATCCTGGGAATCCGTCATGAGGACGGCGAGGTCGGCCTTGAGCGCGGCGTAGTCGAGGCTTTTGAATTCTTCTGCGTAGTTGAAGTCGCCCCCCATGGGGTCGGACTTGGAGGAATGCTGGTTGAGGAGATCAACATTGAGCGCCTTGGGCCACCAGTCGCGGATGCGGGTGCCGGTGCTGGGGGCGTGGTTGAAGGGGCACTTTGCTTCCGGAGCGGGTGCGGAGTGATCGACGGGGCAGCGCGGCGTTTCGTTGGACATGGGATGATTGTTGGCTTGAATGAGAAATGGATGGGGGTGGAAGGATAAAGGATCAGTAGGCTCCTTGGCGAGAAGTAATGATCAAAAATGCGCCATCGGTAAAGACTACGATATCAATGCTTGCCATCGGAATTGCCTATGAGATAAGTCCACCATGGATCTGCGCCAACTCGAATATTTCACCGCGATCGTTAAGGAAGGCTCGTTGACCGCAGCTGCAAAACGCTGCCGCATCGCCCAGCCCTCGCTGAGCCAGCAATTGCGGGCTTTGGAGGACGAGCTTGGCGAGGCACTGGTGCACCGAAAACCTCGCGGGGTCGAGACGACAGCAGCCGGTAAAATTCTGCTGGAGCACGCGGAGCGGGTTCTGGAAGAGGCGCGCTTGCTGCGGGAGCGATTCACCCAGCGCCGGGACAGCCAGGAGGGATCGGTCATTTTCGGAATGATCCCCACCATCGCGCCCTATTTACTGCCGAAGCTGTTGGCACCATTTCGTGAGGCGTTTCCGAAAATCGACGTGCAGGTCCGCGAGGCCAGAACAGAAGGGTTGATCAAACTGGTGGTCGATGGGTCGATCGAATTCGCCATCCTGAGCGACGTCACCACGCAGGATCAGAAACGCTGGTCACTGCATGTCAGGGAGCTTTTCCGCGAACCGCTGATGTTGGCGGTTCCGCTTTCCCATCCGCTTGCCGGAGGGTCCCAAGCGCCCCTACCCGAAGATATTCTACCCGAAACCTTGATCCATCTGCGCGACGGCCATTGCCTCACCGACCGCACGCTCAAGGTGTGCCGCCTCGACCGTCTCGATCCAAGGCTGGAGTGCGACCAGTTGGAAACCGCGCTCGCCATGGTGGAGGCCGGCTTGGGAATCTCGATCGTCCCGGACCTGGCGGTCCGGTCCCGCTCGCTTCCGGGCGTCGCCATTTGTCACTTTGCGGACCCGGTGCCAGAACGCACGATCAGCCTGATGAAGCGAAGGGGAGTCCCCTTCTCCACGGCCGCCACCGAGCTAATCCGCTTGTTCACCGCCATGTCACCGCAGGATGCCACTCCCAAGTAATCACCATGAACGCGGCGGTTCTGGATCAAAGACCATCACCACTTCGCTTCGGGCGTGATGATGGATCACGCCGTGCTGGGTAGATCCTTGGCCTCCGCCAAATCCTGAATCAGCGGACGCAGCAAGCGGTGAGCACCGTCCAATTGTGGATCTTCTCCCAAAACTTTCTCCGCGAGGATGCGCGCCTCCTTCAACAAGGCCGTGTCCGCCAGGAAATCGGTGAAGCGGAGATTGGATAGACCGCTTTGCACCATGCCCATCACGTCCCCCGGCCCCCGCAGACGAAGATCGGCTTCGGCGATTTCAAAGCCGTCGGATGTCTGCTCCAGCACCTTGAGTTTTTCCATGGAATCGGCGCTCTTCCCATCAGTTAGAAGAATGCAGTAGCCTCTGTGTCCACCCCGCCCGATGCGACCGCGGAGTTGGTGAAGCTGGGCAAGTCCGAAGCGCTCGGCATGATGAAGGATCATCACACTGGCGTTAGGGACATCCACGCCGACCTCGATGACCGTGGTGGAAACCAGTGCGCCGATTTCACCTTCACGGAAACGCCGCATCACCTGTTCCTTTTCCTCCGGCTTGAGCTTCCCGTGAATCATGCCGACCTCATGCGGGGACAAGCGTTTTTTCCACTTTTCGAAGGCTTCAGTGGCGGATTCCACCTTGAGGTTCTCACTTTCTTCGACGAGCGGATAGACGAGATAGGCCTGCCTACCCTGGCCCAGCTGCTCTTTGACAAATTTGGTCACGTCGGATTGTTTTACAGATGTCCGCAGCGCGGTGGTGATCTTGGCACGTCCCGCCGGCTTTTCGTCGAGCAACGACACATCCAGATCGCCATAGACAGTCATGGTTAGAGTCCGTGGAATCGGCGTGGCGGTCATGACGAGCACGTCAGGCATGATTCCCTGCCGAATGAGCGAAGCCCGCTGCGCCACGCCAAACTTGTGTTGCTCGTCGATCACCACCAATCCGAGATCCTTGAAGGAAACTGAATCGTAAAGCAGCGCGTGGGTGCCAATGATGATCTGTGGGTCCCCATCGGCTACCTGATGATTCTCCTCACCACGATTTCCAGTGCGCAGCGCAATCCGGATGCCGAGCGGTTCAAGCCAACGACAGAATGTTAGATAGTGCTGCTCCGCAAGAATTTGTGTTGGAGCCATCAGCGCCGCCTGGGCATCCGAATCGATCGCCAGCAACATCGCCGCCATCGCCACAAAAGTCTTTCCCGAGCCAACATCACCTTGCAAAAGCCGGTTCATCGGTCGGGTGGAACGCATGTCCGCAACGATTTCCTTGACCGAACGCTTCTGAGCACCGGTTAGATCAAATGGCAGGCTTCCGTAAAAGCGCTTGAGAGAAGTGGTGCGCTTCCCCAGCACGCGGCCGTTCTGCTCGCCATGACGGCATCTGCGCCAGACCACATTGAGCTGGAGTTCGAAAAACTCCTCCAACGCAAACCGGCGCCGAGCCGCCTGCGCGGCAACCATCGAGTCCGGAAAATGCACGTTTTTCAAGGCGTCCACCCGTTTCAGAGCCGGCTCGACGTCGTAAGGATGGACGACTGTGTCCGGGTCAGTTTGCAACAGAAGCAGATGAATGATCTCCCTAAGACGCCGCTGGGCGAGGCCCGCAATGTTTTTGTAAATCGGAACGATGCGCTCCAAGTGGATTGAAGTCTCGTCGTCACCTTCCCGAAGGATCTCAAACTCAGGGTGGTCGATGATGAGTCGGCCATTCAGCTCCTTCACCTTGCCGTAAACGATTAGATCCTGTCCGGTGGCCACCCACTTCTGGATGAACGGCATGTTGAACCAGCGGCAGGTTATCTTACCGGAGCCGAACACGCCGCCGGAGCCGTCCATGACGATGACTTCGTAAAACCGCCGCCCGGGGCCGAAATGGCGCAGTGATGCATCAATCACGCCACCCCGCAGGCAAACTGCGACCGGCGTCGCTTGGTTGGGGAACGCATCAAACCGCCTGCGGTCCTCGTAGCGCTTCGGGATGTGATCAAGAACCTGAGCGGGCGTTAGAAATCCGGCGGCCGCGAGTGACTCCACCTCCTTGGGTGCAAGCAGCGGCATCAACGCCAGAACCTGATGGGCGGGAACCATTTTTCGCCAGGTGGAATCTAACCGGGTGGAAGGGCCGCCAGTTTTTGCAGGTAGGCATAGCTGAAGATCCCCGTCGAGTGTCCGTCACTCCAGAATGGCTGGATGGCATAACCGCCGACCTGCTCGAATTTCAAAAGTTCAAACGCACGCGGACCATATTCGACATGCGGCCGCAGCACTCGGCCCAGAGCGTCGGGCTCCCCTTGGCAAGCGGCACATGGACAGGAGCGGCGCAACATCGGAAGCGGAAGATAAGCCTCCTCGCCATCTGCGAAAGAGAGCGCCAGTTCGCCGCCAATCACCGCCGCTTGCGTCAAGATTAAAGTCATGTGCGAAATTTGTCCCTATCCGAGTTCACCGTCCACCCGATACGCGCGTTTCCCGAAAATAGCGGATCCGACGCGCACGTGCGTGGCCCCTTCCTCGACGGCCACTTCGTAATCGCCGCTCATGCCCATGCTCAATGCAGGCAGCGCCACATCGAACTCCCGCTGCAAGCTATCGCGCAACTCCCTAAGCTTCACAAACCACGGGCGCGCGGCTTCCGCACTCGATCCGGCCGGCGGGATGCACATCAAGCCGATGATTTCCAACCGGTCCAAGGCCAGCAATTGCGACATTTCAGCGCGCAGTTCATCCGGTTCGAATCCACCTTTTGATGCCTCATCCCCGACGTTGACCTGCAGAAAAACCTTCGGATAAAGCCCGGCCTCTTTGGCCACGTCGTTGGTGAAAGCCGCTAGACGGAGCGAGTCAATCCCATGGAGGAATTCGAAGTGCTGCAGAAGTTTGCGAACCTTGTTGCGCTGGATTCTACCGATGAAATGCCAATGGAGGTTTCCCGGCAACAAGCCGATCTTTGACTCCGCCTCCTGCAGTTTGCTCTCACCAAAATGAAGTTGCCCGACCAAGACGGCTTCCCTCACCACATCCGCAGGAAACGTCTTCGAAACAGCGATCAGGTGAACTGCGGCAGCGTCCTTACCCGTTCGCGAGCAAGCCTTTGCAATATTGCCGACGACTTCTGCCAGGTGATTGGAAGTCTCCGACATCAACGGACTTCAACGGCACTTTTCAAGAGACCTGCCATACGGGCATTCTCCGTTAGATCAACGAGATCGTCGAGCACCGAGAGTGACTCTCGTTTCACGGGATCCAAACCGGTGGGCCACTTCGGAGTTTCATCCAAATCGGCCGTGTCATCCTTGGCTCGACGCATGTAGGCACCACTTTCATCCGCGGGATCGTAAGCTTTGAGATCGGCGCCCTTTTCGAGTTCTTCGAGGGTGACTTTGAAAAACTTCATATTTTGCTTATCCTCTTCCGCCATCTTGACGAAGCGGGTCCGCCGCTCGGCATTGCGGGCTTTCTGAAGCGCATCCGACTCTTCGAGTTCTTTTTCGCGAACCGCTTTGTTCAAGGACAACTGATTCGCCTTCAGACGATCCTTGGCTTTCATCACATCTTGAATGACATAGGAAAAATCATCGCATGAATTGAGACGCTCCTGACTGAGTTCCTTCAGCCTTGGGATAAACAACGCCTGAGGATCAAGCGGCTTGAAGTCAGCAGCCGGCCTGATCCGGTCATGCGGCAGCGGATGATCGAGAAACGCCTCCCCCACATCCATCGCGTCCATCAGACTCGGGACTATCAGATTCGGAACAACACCCTCCATCTGAGTGGAAGAACCGGAAGGGCGATAAAATTTCTGGATGGTCACCTTCAGATACCCCGCACGGTTCCGCTCGGAAAACAACGGCAGCATCCGGCCAATATCCATCGGTTGCTGGACGGTTCCTTTGCCAAAGGTGGAAGACTCGCCCACCACCACCGCACGGTTGAAATCCTGCAACGCTCCTGCAAGAATTTCACTCGCCGAAGCGCTGCTTTTGTCCGTCAAGACCACCATCGGTCCCGTGTAGATGGGCTTGCCATTTTCCGAATCCTTCACCTGAACCTGGCCGAGGGTATTCTTAACCTGCACCACCGGGCCACGCTCCAGAAAGAATCCAGTCATCCGCCGGACTTCCTCAAGTGACCCACCGCCATTGTTGCGAAGATCCAGCACGAGTCCATCGATTTTCTCTTCGATCAAACGATTCAGGATGCGTTCCACATCGACCGAACAACGAATTTTACCCTCTTCAAAATCGGCATAAAATGATGGTAAAGTGATCACGCCCATCCTGCGGATCGTTCCCTTTTCCGTCCTCATCTCGATGATATCGCCGCTGGCCTGTTCATCCTTCATCTCCACCTTACCACGCTGGATGGTCACAATTTTCGTTTCGCCCGGCGCACCACTGGCAGGCTCAACTTTGAGGGCCACGGAGGTTCCTTCTTTACCGCGGATGTAGTCCACGACCTTGTCGATTTTCATGAACATGATATCCACCATGTCTTCGGGCTTGCCGGTATTGAGCATGTTCACTCCAACGACACGATCATTAAGCTTCAGCGTGCCCTCTCGATCCGCCGGCCCACCGACGACGATCCCCATGATTTTTGTAGCTCCATCTTCCTCGCCCTGAAGCAGAGCGCCGATCCCGACGAGCTCGTTCTTCATGCCATCCTTGAAGCGGTTCATTTCACGAAAACTCATGTAGTCCGTGTGAGGGTCGTAACTCCTCGACACCGAACTGAGAAAATAATTGGCAATCTCCTCGCCATCCACATCCTTCACACTTTTTAAGAAACGCTTGTAGCGGAGGGAAACTTTTTCCTTCGGCGAGCGGTCGTCGCTCCCCGGGTCGGCTTTACCTTGCTCCTTGGAAAGTTTGGTCAGAAGTTCCAGCCGAAGGGTTTCGGCTAAGACCGCTTCTTTGATCTGAAGCCGCCATAGGTCCGCAGCATGTTGGTCATTTTTCGGCCAAAGCGCCGTTTTGCGGCTCAACATGACCGATTCGTCCTTTGTGAAATCAAAATCCTTTCCATTCAACAGCTTCTCGGTCAAAGCCACACGCTCTTCCACACGCTTCTCAAAGACACGGTAAATTTCCGTGGCTGCCGCCATGCTACTGCCATTCAATAACAGAGTATGAAGTTGGTCACCGTATTTCGCAGTGAATCCATCGACATCCTCCTGATTGAAATAAAGCCTCTGAAAATCGAGATCCTTCAGATAGTCGTCGAGAAAGCGGCGGCTCAACTCGGGATTGAACGGCAACCGGGCAAAATGGCTGTTTTGTAACATGATGGCCATTTGTCGGCCCACCTCGTTAAAGTCAGCCTGCTGCGCACAAGCGGAGCAGGATAATGCGATCAGGGCCACGGCGGACGCGGTCTTTCGAAACCAAGATTTGCTCATGAATATCAAACGTAAGGAGTTTAGTAATGTTTCAAGAAGCTGCCACGACTTTCCGGGATGTCGAACCCTAAAAACCTGGAATCGGCTCACTCCGCAGTTTTTCTCTGGCTCATCCAAAGTCGGAAATAGGCTTCCTTGTCAGCCCGCTCAGCAGCCTCGGCATCCAACCGTTCACCGTTGAAAAAAAGATTGTTCAAACTGGGTGGTCGCTTCCCCAAGATCACTTCCAAATCAATCAACTCACCCTCTCGGAGAACCCTGAGCTTCGCCTTACTTCCCGGCTTTTTCAAGCGGATCGCCTCCGCGAATGGCGTGATCGCGAGTCCATCATGCCAAAACTTACCGTTCAGCCCGGCGATCAGGTCATTCATGCGCAAGTCGGCCTTTTGGGCAGCTGAATCAGCCACCACCTGCGTCACCCGGATCACACCGCAAGGCTTGGGTTCGCCGGGGATATCTGCAATTTCATTTTGCATGGTGATGCCAAGGTAGCCGTCACCATCCTTCAGATACTCGTCTGTGACCAAGTTCCGCAGCACGTTGAGACAGCGATCCCTCACTTCAGGATCATCCGCCACCCTCGATTGCCGGAGAAGCTCGGTCATCGAGGCTTCAGGCCGCTCGCGCCCCCATTCCAACAATTCAAACTCAGCCTTTTCCCTCTCGCGGAAATTCTGAGACTCCAAACCTTGAGCCAGCTTGGCAGGCAGTTCAACGGCGGATGCGAAGGTGAAGCATGTCGCCACGCTCAATAAGAACTCTATGGTCCAGCCCGTCGCACCCCGTTGATTCGCTCGCATGATTGAATTCTAGTCACACAGGGTTGGCGAAAATACTGAAGCCATCAGGTTCCCCATGGAGTCTTTTGAGGAACGTCAATCGCATCGTTCGGTTTCAATGGTACCCTCATGAACTGGGGCTGCGTCAAATCGTAGGTTTTCTGAGCTCCGCCGCGAATGAGTTTCACCCGCTTCATGCTACCAAACTCAGTGGGCCCCCCCGCCGCCTGCACGGCCTGCCAAAGCGTCAGATCGTTCGAGAAAGGGACTGGTCCGGACCGACGGACTTGGCCACCGATGAACACCTGCTGCTGATTGATCGTCCCACCTTCAGCGGTCGAAATCACCTGAATGGTGGGGTTGGTGTAGATGCCAGCCGATTTGTAACGGTTCTGAAGAATGATCGACAAATCCTCACTTCTTACGCCGGCCGCCCGAATCAGGCCGAGGTATGGCATGTTGATGGTTCCCCCCTCCGACACCGGATAGGTTCCATCAATTGCCGATTTCTCTTGGGCTGGGACACCCAGGATACTGATGACGACGGGCTTACCCGCCTGAATTTGTCCAAGCAACGAGGCGGACAAGCACAACCACGCAAACATTGCGGTGATGAGATTCTTAAGATTCATTGGAATGATAGGGTTTAAAGGTTTCAATACATTTCAGAGTCGTTCCCACGGGCGGGCGCTTGGGCCTTCGTAGGAGTCGGGGAAGCAGCAACCTGCTGCCCACCTTGGGATTCCGCAGGAGCATAGTAAGTGTAGTAGCTGGTGTAGTATTGGTATTGGCTGTCACTGCGGACATCCACGTTGTTAAGCACCACACCAATGACGTTGCCACCGACGTTTTCCACCGCCTGCTTCACCCGGAGCAGCATGTTGCGCGGTAATTTCCGATGCTGCACCACGATCATGGTGAGGTCCACTTCGCTCGCCAGCACCGATGCATCACTGACGCCCAGAATTGGCGGGCTATCCACCAGCACCAAATCGAAACGCTGCTTCACATCCTGAATCAACTCCGACATGCGTCGGGAATTCAGGATTCCCGCCGCGTCGGCGGGCAGGATGCCGGAAGGCATAAAGTAAAGATTGTCCACCGGTGTTTGCAGGATCACATCCTCAAGCATCAGTTCGGTGGTGAGGTAATTGGTGAGACCCACCGAGTTGTTGATGTCGAAAAACGTGTGCAACCGCGGGCGGCGCAAGTCGGCGTCGATCATCAGGGTGGTGTATCCACCTTGGGCACAAATATAAGCAAGGTTGACCAAGGTCGTTGACTTGCCCTCACCGGCCCCTCCAGAGACCACGGTGATGGCGTTGTCTTCTGGATTTTTGCGGTTGAACTCGATATTGGTTCGCAGAATCCGGTAGGCCTCGGCGTCCGGACTCATGCCGCTTTGTTTATAAAGAATACCCACATCCTTCGGAATGACCGCCAGCACTGGAACTTGCAAGTAGCGCTCCACATCTTCGAGACTCTTCACTGAGGTGTCGAGATATTCGAGGAAGAAGGCGATACCAACTCCGAAAATCAGTCCAACCACAGCACCGAGCACCAAGTTCAGAGTGACATTGGGGCTAACCGGCGAATCCGAAATCTGGGCATCATCGTGAACTTCGATGCTGTCGGCCAATGACTTGCCCGAAATATCGAGCACGACCTTTTCAAGCTTCATTTTTTGCAGCAATTCCTGGTCGGTTTCAAAATCCCGTCTCGCATCCACATAGTCCTGATTGTCGAGACCGCGGCGGATCGCTTCCTCGCGGGTCTCGTCTTTTCGCACTTCCACACTTTTCAAGCGGTCGCCAGCCATGTTCAGTTGGGCTTGTAGAGTCGCCCGGAGATTGACGACGCCCTCATGGAGTTGTCGTTTGGTACCCTCGATCTGTTCCTTGGCCGCCTTCACCGTCGGGTGATTTTCACCCAAGCCACTGATTTTCAGTGTATCCAGTTGAAGCTTCAGCTCAAGGTATTGAGGATAAAGGCTCTTGATGATGTTATCAGGCAGATCGAGACCGGCCGCGTAAACAATCAATTCATCGCTGTCATATTTCAGCAGGCTGTTAATCTGGCTCGCAAGTTGCATCTTCTCCTGCTCCAACTGATTGTACGTTTCAAGCGCCGACTGGGCACCTTGGTCTTCGTTGACACCAGAAGAACCGTAAAATGAATCCTGCCCTTTATAAATAATCCCTTTGGTCCGAACAATGGTCGCAAGGACTTTGCGCCGCTCCTCAACCTTATCCTCTTGTTCACGAACCGCCTTGTTGAGTTCATACAAGCTCTTGTCCGAATAGCGGCCCTCAATTTCTGTCCGGTAAGCCTTGTAGGCGCGGGCCACCTCGGCAGTCACATCCCTGGCGTCTTCTTTACTGGTGTGCCGCACTCGGATCGAAATCAAATCAGTACCGCGGATGTTTTGGGTATTCACGATACCCTTGAGAATCCGCATCGCGGTTTCCTTATCCACGTTCCACTTGTTTACCAGTTGCAGTTTTTCAACCACTTTGGAGAGCGCATTACGACTTTTGATCTTCTCGAATTCCGTTCCAAAGAACTGCGGAGTCATCATCGTTGATCTGGCGGATTCATTTCCAAGTGGCGATATCCCGAGCGAACGGGGCTTCACTTCGATGATCGCTTCACTTTCATACTTCTTGGGCATCACGTAAGTGATGACTGCGGCAGTCATGAAAACCAACAGCAAGGTCAACAGGATGATCCCATAGCGGTTCTTGATGACCTGCCAGTAGTCCACCGCGTGCAATGCGGCCTCGTTTTGTTGCGGCGTAGAAAGGTTCATAGTTTGGAGTGTTTCACAGATTCGGCTGAGTTCCAGTGGAAATAAAAACTCCCGCAATGAAGGTCATTGCGGGAGTGAAAAATCAAGCGAGTATTGTTTTAATGAAAGGCTGATTGCTCAAGGGTTCCTCAAGCTCAAAACTCGGCACTGACTCCCACGCTGATGCGATTACGATCGTACTCACGACCTGCAAGATCGGAACTCGAATCCGTAAAGTTGTAGGATGCCGTCCCGGTAAGGAAGTCATTGATCTTCATCGAAACACCGATGTAGAGATTGAGAATATCCTCATCCTGATCGGCGATGGTTCCGACGATTGGACTGTTGACTGGGTCAGCAGCACGCCCGTCTTGATAGGCAGTTGGGATGTAATCAATTCCACCGAAAGCCGTGAGCTTGGGAAAGATCACGTAGTCAGCGGAGAGACCAAAACGCAGGGTGCGGCGGTCATCGAATTCAACCAAGCCCGTGCCGAAAATATTTTGCACCGTGTCGTAAGTCTCGATGCCGTAGCGGGTGAAGGCACGCACGCGGAACTGTTCGTTGACTTGCGAATTGAGAGCCAATTCCAAGTAAGGGCTGGATGTATCATCCCCGCCCTGTGCGTCCACTTGGTGAAGCTGAACACCGGCACGCGCAATACCAATGGTATTTGCGCTAAAGCGATGCTCCACGCCCGCGAGGATGTAATGGTCGTTGGAATCTGTGGCATTGCCATCCCCTGAAGTCTCCGCATAGCGGTAATCACCAGTCAGGATCGTCTGAGGACTAAGTTGGTAACGGATTTGGTTGTAAAGCTCCCAAGTAAAGCGGTCATTGTCGTCGATATCGGCATACTGAGTTCCAGTAAGGCGCAAGCCTGTGTAGGTCCCGAAACGGTCGGTCCAGCGGTAGCCTACCGAGTTGTCGGTCTGCCAGAAGAAATATTCCCCGAGCTGTCTTGAAGATGCGTAACCATAGGAATAATCGGGCTCGAGTTCGTAGGAAATGAAGTTGCGGCTCGATAAACGAAGGCGCTCGCTGAATCGGTGGGTGAAGTTAACTCCTGCGCGGGACTGGCTATTGGTATCATCGGAACCAGCAGCGGTGGGCTCGTCAAAATAATAAATCAAACCCAAGCGAGCATAAACATCCCAAGTCGTTTGAGGGGTGATGCTGACGAACGAAAGTCCGACATAAGGGTTGATTGCCATTGAATCCTCTTCAGGACCAAATCCCGGAGAGACATTGTCATCGTAGGTGAGGTTTGCACCAACCACCCACTTGAGCGGAAGGGATTCCTGAGTTTCGCTTCCTGCGTAGTAGAGCCCTTGGGCCGACGCTGAGCCAGCGATGATGAGTGAGAAGAGACCGGAGGAGAGTTTGTTTTTCATGAAATGAGTGATAAGGGTGCGTTCAACCTTTGGAACGATGAATTCGGCTTGGAACCTGAAGTAGCAAACCCTCAAGGATTCGGGTTGCTTACGTTAGGTGGATTGATAATTACCGGCGGAGTGAATGGAAAGAGAGGAGCTCCACCCGGGCCACCCACTGTAGGACCTACCGGCCCAATTCCTGGGAAATCCAATGGATTCGGCATGGCTGCAACTTCGCTAGCAGGAGCGGCCTTGGCGCTTTTGGCACTGGTGCCGGATTCACCGAGGTTCGGATCGAGCTTGGCGAGAACTGCTTGGATGCTTGCAAGCGCGTCAGGTGCTGCAGCAACTGCGCACTGGGAAATTACTCGCATTTGCTCAGGAGCCGCAACTGCGGCAGCTTCGACAATAGCGGCAACGGTTTCGACACTTGCACTGGAACCTTCGATGGCGGCCTTGACCACCTCGCAAGCGCAGCTTGGTGCAGCGGCAACCTCAGCCGAGACAATCTCGAGAACTTTGGACTGTTCCATGGCCACTGCGGTCCTGACTGAAGCGGAGAGCTTGATGCAATCTACCTCAGCCGAGGCTGGAAGCGTGCCGAGCAGCGCGCTGAAAAGGGCAAAATAGGCTGTTTTTTTCATAAGGGGTAGTTTTGGAGAAGTTGAAATATCTATGGAGCGGGCAGCGGGAATCGAACCCGCATGTCTAACTTGGAAGGATAGCGCTTTACCACTAAGCTATGCCCGCGCTGACACTGTCCATCAAACCCCTACCTTCATCGCCGATCAAGCTTTTTTTGACGTTTTTTAAATTTATTTAAGAAAGCCTCAACGTTAGTGATTCTTGCTTTTCCGCCAATTCATCGGCCTCAGAGGCCGGTTGGACGATTGATGAAAGCGGTCGAGAGGGAGAATTCCATGCCAATAGCCTTGCCGAGTGCCTGCACGCCGAATGTTTCCGTCGCATAGTGGCCGGCTAAAAGGACGTTGATTCCCAATTCCTCCGCGAGCGGGAAGCTCCAGTGAGGCCCTTCACCGGTGATGAAGGTGTCCACTCCCGATGCCGCGACCTTTTCCACTTCTGCGCCAGCCCCCCCCGTGATCAGGCCCACGGATTGAATGTTCTCCTCTCCCCCCGCACAAACATGGACTGGGCCACCAACCGCTTCGGCCAGCGATTTTACAAGCTCTCCCCGTTTTCCCGACCACGAGCCGCGGAGGCCGATGGCGAGCCCTTTGTGATCGAAAAACGGGATGATGTCCTCAAGCCGGATCGCCCGTGCCAGCAGGATGTTGTTTCCCCATTCGGGATGGACGTCGAGCGGGAGGTGCGATGAATAAATCGCCAATCCGGCGTCCATCGCGATTTTCAGCTTTTTATAAAGCGCGCCGGTGACTGGTCTCGCGCCTTGCCAGAACATACCATGATGGACAATCAGCAGGCCGGGGCCACCCTCGGCAGCTGCCTCGATGACGGCGAGCGAAGCATCAACTGCGGCCACCACCCGACCAATCCGACCGGCGTTGGTGAGTTGAAGCCCGTTCATCGCACCCGGGTAATCCGGAATGGACGAGGTTTTCAATTCCCGATCCAGAAAAGCGACCACCTCATTGAGTAAGACCATGCCGGGAGTCAATCATGCCGACTCCAGATTACAACATCCGGTGTCAGGCTGATTTCCATGCCGAGGGTGAACTCTTCCAGATCCTTGGGCAAGTCAGCTTCCCATTCGATCATCTTACCGCCCCAAGGAATTCCCAAACTTGCCGCGTGCAGGGCATGGCGGGGCAAAATCAAACGCTTTTCCAATGCGGGCGTCCAGCCATCGGCCATCCACTCAAGGTATTCTGAGCCATTTCCAGAGTAGAGTTTGTCGCCAACGATGGGAAACCCACCGTGCGCGAGGTGCACCCGGAGTTGGTGCATCCTCCCGGTTTCTGGAAAACACCGGATCAACGAGAAATTCTTGCCACCTCTTTGAAACCTTCGCTCCACCCGAAAACGGGTTGTGCAGGCGCGGCCGAGCGGACTCACCACCTGCCGCACCCAGATTTCCGACGGCCCCAAGTCTCCAGCGCGGGCGATGGGCTCGTGGCATTGCCATTCGTCGAGGTCCGGCCAGCCGATGACGATCGCCAAATATTCTTTCCCGGCTTCGCGGCGTTCAAAAATGCCGCCCAACTCACGGGCGGCGACGGTGCTCTTGGCCACCAGCACCACTCCACTGGTTTCACGATCCAAGCGGTTGACGATTCCCAAGCGGGCACCGGTTTCGATGTCGTAGGCCAGAAGCTGCTCCAGCCCGCCCAGCAAGGTGGGCTCGGGCTTGCGGTTCGCCGGGTGCACAATCAAGGGCGCGGGTTTGTCCACCACGATCCAATCGTCGGACTCATCGATCACTTTGAAATTGACGACAACTTGCAGGCTCATGGCAGAAATCCTGGGAATTCAAGGCACCCAAACCCAATGAAAAAGCCAGAGCCCCGAATGAACGAGCCTCTGGCAATGGTAATTAAAGATCGATCCTAGAGACTAGGACTTGTAACGGAGACGCTTTTTGTGGCGGTTCTGCTTCATGCGCTTTTTGCGCTTGTGCTTATTGATCTTGGTCTTACGGCGTTTCTTGATGGAGCCCATGGCGTTGCGTTCGGGGTTAGGTTGCGGTGAAAGGATTAAGGGACGACTTTATTGAGAGGATATTCGATGATCCCCTCAGCCCCCAGAAGCTTCAGTTCGGGGATGATGTCTCGGACGACGATTTCGTCAATCACTGTCTCGACGGCAACCCAACCTTCTTCGGAAAGTTGGGAAATCGTCGGACGGCGGAGCGAGGGAAGTTTTTCGATCAATTCCGGCAGGCGAGCCGCCGGAAGATTCATTTTCAGGCCCACTTTGCCCCGGGCGCAAAGTGCCGCTTTGAGCAACAGGGCAATACGGTCCATCTTCTCCTTTTTCCAAGGATCCGAAGCCGCAAGCGGGCTGGCGTAGAAATGGGGAAACGAGGTCAAAAGCGTGTCCACGATGCGCAGCCGGTTGGCCTTGATCGAAGAACCGGTCTCGGTGACGTCCACAATCGCATCGACGAGATCGGGAACCTTCACTTCGGTGGCTCCCCAGGAAAATTCGACTTCCGCCTGGATGCCACGCTCTTTCAAATAGCGCTGAGTGATGCCCACGCCTTCGGTGGCGATGCGTTTGCCTTCGAGATCTTCCGGTTTGCGGATCGGTGAATCCTCTGGCACGACCAGCACCCATTTCGTCGGGCGGGTGGTGGCGCGGGAATACGGCAACTCCGCGAGATCGATCAGATCCACGCCATTTTCGTAGGCCCAATCGTAGCCGGTGATGCCACAATCGATGAAACCTTGGCCGAGATAGCGGCCGATTTCCTGGGCGCGGATCAAATAAAGGTCGAGTTCCGAATCATTCGAACTCGGGCGAAGACCCCGCGAAGACACGTAGATCTCGTAGCCAGCCTTGGCGAGGAGCTCGATGGTCGGCTCCTGCAGACTGCCTTTCGGGATCGCGACTTTGAGAGTTCGTGGTGAGTCCGGCATGAAGGGAGGGCGGTTTTAGCGGCGAAATCGGGGAGATCAAGCCAAGTTTCGCATATTTTCCCTTAAACCGACAAATCGGGGCTAGCTCTGGATCGATGGGCGAAAGAAACCACCCCGCCCCGCCCGTTCTGGTCTCCAGGCCGTCCGACGTGCCGAAAGCCACCTCATTTTACCATGCCTCGCCTTTATCTTTCATGCATCGCCGTTTGTAGCACCCTTCTTTCCCATGCCCAAGACACCATCACACCGCCGCGCGACCCGGCATACAAGCTGGTTTGGGCCGACGAATTTGAGAAAGACGGCGCGCCGGATCCCGCAAAGTGGCGATCCGAAACCGGATTCGAACGCAACAAGGAACTCCAGTGGTATCAGGCTGAAAATTCCCGATGTGAAGGCGGTTTCCTGATCATCGAGGGCCGGAGGGAACAGGTGACCAATCCGGATTTCAAGAAGGGCTCGGCCGATTGGAAAAAGAACCGTCGGCATGCGGAATACACTTCCGGCTCACTCGTCACCCACGGAGAAAACGCCTGGAGTTTCGGCCGCTACGAAGTCCGCGCCCGCTTCAAGGCGCTCCCCGGCCTGTGGCCCGCGATTTGGACGACCGGCCGCGGGCGCTGGCCGCATGGCGGCGAGATCGACCTGATGGAATTCTATGATGAAAAGATTCTCGCCAACTTTGTCTGGGCCGGCAAAGGCGGCCGCGACCACTGGAACGCCTCCCACCATCCGATTTCAAAATTCAATAAGGAAACCTGGGATGAGAAATTCCACTTGTGGGTGATGGAGTGGAATCAGGAGAAAATTTCCATCTATCTCAACGGCATGCTCCTCAACATCCTGCCCGTGAAAACCGCGATCAATGAAGATGGCCCCAGAATCAACCCCTTCCTCAGCCCACATCACTTCCGCTTGAATCTCGCCATCGGCGGTGCCGGCGGCGACCCTTCCCGCACCGATTTTCCCCAGCGCTACGAAGTGGATTACGTCCGGATCTACCAGAAATAGTCCGGCATCGGATGATTCTTGAAAGTTCGGGGCCGCGTCGCGATGCTGTGTGCATGCCACGCCTCGCCCTACTCCAATCCGGCACCTTCGCCACCAAGGCGGAATCCTTCGATCACCACGAAAAGCTCATCCGCGAGGCTGCCGCCAAAGGCGCGAACATCGTGGTCACCCAGGAGCTTTTCCTCACTCCCTATTTCTGCACCCTCCAGGATCCCGCGCGCTTCGATCTCGCCGATCCCCTGCCCGGCCCGGTCACCGATCGCCTCGGAAACCTCGCTGGCGAACTCGGAATTGTCCTCATTTCCTCCCTCTTCGAACACCGCGGCCCGGGACTCTATCACAACACCGCCGCAATCCATGATGCCAATGGTGCGCTGATGGGGCTCTACCGAAAATCCCACATTCCGCAGGATCCCGCGTTCGAGGAGAAATTCTACTTCACCCCCGGCGACAGCGGATGGCCGGTTTGGGACACCCGGTTCGGGAAAATCGGCGTCTTGATTTGTTGGGACCAATGGTATCCCGAAGCCGCCCGCCTGATGGCGCTGGGCGGGGCCCAAATCCTCATTTACCCGACGGCCATCGGCTGGCTGCCCGAGGAAAAACCCACACTGGGCAATGCCCAACACTGCGCCTGGGAAACCGTGCAACGCGGCCACGCCGTCGCCAACGGTTGCTACCTCGCCGCCGTCAACCGCACCGGCACCCAGGACAACACCGAATTCTGGGGCCGCTCGTTCGTCACCAATCCCTACGGCGAACTGGTCGCCAAGGCCTCGACCGAGCGCGAGGAAATCCTCTATCACGATCTCGATTTTCAAGCCGTCGAGGATTTCCGGCGGATCTGGCCGTTTTTCCGCGATCGCCGCATCGACGCCTACGCGGATTTGACCCAACGCTGGCGCTGAAATCTCCTGCCGGGCAAGGTTGCGGATTGCCGCAGCCGCGTGTAAAAGCCGCGGCGTGTGGGAAGTGATTCAATCCAGTGCGGTGTGGGCCGGCGTCGGTCAGGGAGCCGCATGGTTTGTGACGATCTGCCTGCTGCTTGCCGGGCTGGTCGGCTGTATCCTGCCGGTTTTGCCCGGGCATTTGATTTTGCTGATCGGAGTGATCGCCCACCGTTTGATGTTTCAGGAAAATTCCGGGCTGCATTGGTGGTCTTTCGTGGTGTTGGGCGTGCTGATGGCAATTTCCCAGACTTTCGAAATGCTCAGTGGCGCGGCAGGCGCGAAATGGTTCGGCGGCACCCGCTGGGGCGCGCTTGGAGCACTCGTCGGCAGCATCGCCGGCTTGTTTTTCCTGCCATTCGGCTTGTTGCTCGGGCCGCTCGCCGGCGCCTTCATCGGTGAAATCGTCTTTGCCAAAAAACAAAGCCACCATGCAGCCTACTCCGGCGTCGGCTCGGTGGTCGGCACGCTCGCCGGGATGGGCTTCAAGATCGTCATCGGATTGATGATGGTGGCTTGGTTTTTACTCGATGTGTTTTTGATTGGACAATAGCCGCTCGCGGGACAATTTCAGCACGCCGCTCCCCGGACGGTCGCAGTTTCGCGCAAGCGGAGGTGAGGAAAGTCCGGACACCACAGGGCAACGCGCCTCATGAAAGTGAGGGACGGGTGACGTGAGAAACCCGGACAGACAGTGCAGCAGAAAGATACCGCCGATGGCCCGCAAGGGCACAGGCAAGGGTGAAATGGTGGAGTAAGAGCCCACCGCGAATCCGGGTAACCGGACGGCACGGCAAACCTCGCGTGGTGCAAGACAGAACAGGGAAAGGGCTGCCCGCCCGCTCATTCCCGGGTATTAGTCGCACTCTGCGCAAGCAGGGCGCTCCGCCTCGGCGGGGTGAGAGAAATGGCCGTCCAGCCTCGCAAGGGGTGGACAGAATCCGGCTTACAGGGGAGCGGCACTCTCTTGCGCCCGGAGCTTCTGCACAGGACGTGCAGGCTGCACGTGTCCCGGGATGACGCCTTCGACAAGCTGCCAGCGGGAACCCTCGGCAAATTGCTACTTCCTCAAAACAAAGAGAAGCTGCGTTCCCTGCTGCTCTTTCACGTCGTCTCCGGCAAGGTGCTTGCGGCGGACTTGAAAAGCACCTGCAGCCCACACTTGCAGGTGCTTTTTTCGGTTCAAAGACGGGACTTCTTTTTCTCGCGAACACGGAATTCCACTGCCTAATCGCAGCGCAGGCACTCTCTCTGAAACTTCCGCTGGTCACCAACAACACTTCGGAGTTCGAGCAGGTTCCGAAGCTGACCCTGGAGAACTGGGCGGAGCCTTCGTGATTGCCGACCCGGGTTTATCCTTGCAGGAACCCGCACCGCGGGAAGAATCCGCCCCCCGCGCCGCGGTTCCAGCCCATGAGCGAATCATCCACCACTCCCGTTAATGCCAGCTTCGCCCAAATCGGCGAAGTTTTGCGCAACCATCAATCGTTTGTCCTGCTCAGCCACGTCCGCCCCGATGGCGACGCCATCGGCTCGCAACTGGCGCTCGGCTACGCGTTGATCGCCGCAGGCAAAAGCGTCCGCCTTATCAACGAAGATGGCCTGCCGGAAAACCTGGCGTTCATGGCTGGCTCGGAGCGCATTGAAACGCCGCCCACCGAGCCACTGGACGTGGAAGTGGCCATCGCCCTGGACACCGCAACCAAGCCCCGCCTCGGCGAGCACGCGCTGCATGCGGCCTCGAAGGCGAATATCTGGCTCAACATCGACCACCACGTTTCCAACCCGGGATACGGTGATTTGAACCTGATCGACTCGACCAGCCCGGCCACCGGCCAAATCCTCTATCAGCTCATCGTCGCGCTCGATCTGCCGCTGCCCGCCGAGAGCCGGGATGCGATCTACGTCGCCGTTTCCACCGACACCGGCTCGTTCCAATACCCCTCGACGACGGCCAAGACCTACGATCTGGCAGCCGATTTGATTCGCCGTGGCCTCGACGTGGGAAAGATCAATTCGGACACCTACGACAACCACCCCTACCGCCGCGTCGAACTGATGCGCGCCTTGCTCAACACGCTGGAGCTTTCACCGGATGGCATGGTGGCCCACTGGGAAATGCGCGATCAGACGCGCATCGACCTCGCCCTAACACCCGATGACAGCGAGGGCCTCATCGACATCATCCGCGCCATCCGCGGGGTGCAGGTGGCGGTGTTTTTCGAAGAGCTGCCCGACGGTAAAATCCGGGTTTCGATGCGTTCGAAGGATCGCCGCTTCAATGTCTGCGAGATCGCAATGGCATTCGGCGGTGGCGGCCACGCGCTCGCCGCCGGCATCCGCATGAAGGGGCCGCTGGAAGAAGCGAAGCCACTCGTGTTAGAGGCCATCCGGAACCGCATCACCGATTCCAACATTTGATTTTCAGATTATTTTTTATGAGAGACCATCCCAAGGATTCAGACGGCCCGAGCGGCGTGTTGTTGATTGATAAAGCCGAAGACATGACGTCGCACGACGTGGTGGCAATCGCCCGCCGGGCGTTGAACACCAAAAAAATCGGCCACTGCGGCACACTCGATCCGATGGCCACCGGTCTCTTGATGCTGGTCATCGGCCGTGCCACCAAGATCCAGGACCTGCTGATGAGCGAGGATAAACAATACGTCGGCACGCTCACGCTCGGCTCGACCACCAGCACCCAGGACCGCCAAGGGGAAACCTTGGAAACCAAGGACGTGCCGGAGCTCACCAAGGAGCAGATCGAAAAGGCGTTCGACAAATACATGGGCGATTTCGAGCAGATTCCACCGATGGTTTCCGCGATCAAAAAAGACGGCGTGCCGCTTTACAAACTGGCGAGAAAAGGCATCGAGATCGTGCGCGAGCCGCGCAAAGTGCACATCACCGGCTACGAAGTCACACGCGTCGCGTTGCCGGAAATTGACTTCATCGTAAACTGCTCAAAAGGCTTCTACGTCCGCACCTACGCCCACGACATTGGGGCCGACCTCGGTTGCGGCGCCCATCTCAGTGCGCTACGCCGGACCCGTTCCGGAAAATTCACCTTGGACCGCGCGGTCACCATTGCGGATCTGAAAACCACGCCACGTGAAGACTTGCTCAAGGCGCTGATTTCCCTAGCAGAAATCTCCCTGATGCGCGGCGCTTGAGGAGGGTTGCACTTCGGGCAACCCGAGTGGGCCGAAGTCCCACCCGCCTTATGCCTGCTCAGCCATTTCTTCCTCTTCCAGCGCTGGAACGAGCTTTCTGAAATGGATCTGCCCGACGCGGCGGCCGTCGGTGCTTGTCACCCGCGCTTCGTAGCCAAGGATTTCCTGGGTTTCGCCGACTTCCGGGAATCGTCCGAGTTGCTGGGTGATGTAACCGCCGACGGTGGTGACTTCACCACTCTCAAGAAACAACTCCGGCAAGTGACCGGCGAGGTCGTTGAGAGTCATCGCGCCTTCGATCACGAATTCGTCATCGTTGATCTGGGTGAAGGAGGATCGCTCGTTGTCGAATTCATCCTGAATGTCGCCGACGAGTTCCTCCATCACGTTGTCGAGGAACACGATCCCGACGGGCGTACCGAATTCATCGACGGCCATCGCAAGGTGGGCGTGCTCGCGCAGAAAAAACTGCAGCAGCGTGTCGAGCGGCATCGTGTCCGGCACGATTTTCAACTCCCGCTTAATGCGCATCAGATCGGGATCCGGCTCCTTGATCAGCTTGAACAAATCCTTGATGTGAATCAGGCCGATGGCGTTGTCGAGATGGCCTTTGACCAGCGGAAAGCGGGTGTGCTTGCTGCGCATCGCGATTTCAAGGGTCTTTTCAAACGGCTCATCCGCATCGAGGATGACCACCTTGTTGCGCGGCGTCATCACGTCGCGGACCCAAAGTTCGTTCAGACCAAGAGCGTTGATCAGGATCTCCCGCTCGGTTTCGGTGACTTCCTGTGATTTCCCGCTCTGCGTGACCAGAAGCACGAGCTCCGCCGCTGAATGGGAGTGTCCACCCTCGGAGACAGGATCGATGTTGAACAGTCGCTTGAGCAGCCAATTGGCTGTGCCATTGAGCACCACGATGGCCCAATGCGCGGACCGGTAGAAATTGTGCAGCGGCGTCGCCAATGCCATGGTCGTGGAAACCGAGCGGCTGATGGCGATCGATTTCGGCATCAGCTCACCGATGACGACGTGAAGGAAGGTGAAGGAAACGATCGCCAGGGCGAAGGAGATTAGCTTGACCCACCAGACCGACATCCCGGTGAGCAACAACAACGGAGCAACCAAGGCTTCGACGAAGGGTTCCCCAAGAAATCCCAAAGCCAGCGAGGCGATGGTGATCCCGAGTTGGTTGGCGGAGAGGTAGCCGTCGAGGTGGTTGACCACATGCAGCGCGGTCTTGAGCTTGGCAGGATTGGCCTTGGATCCCGCTTCCAACTGGCTCGGGCGGACCTTGACGATGGCAAACTCCGATGCGACGAAAAACGCGTTAAGAAGCAGAAAAAATAGGATGCCCGCCAAATAAAGCAGCGACTTCCCAAGCGACGGAAACTCCGTGGGCGGGGTGGGTGCGGCGGAAGCAAGGAACTCGAAACCAAGGAAAAACGTCATCATTGCAAGGCAGGATCAGAGTTTTTCATACACGCCTTGGTCGCGACGTTGGAGAATGGTGAATCCAGCCTTCTTCGCATCGCTCACGGAGAGCGGCTTGGTGATCGTCGGAGTGTTGATCCGCGAAATCACTTTTTTTACTGGATTCTTGCAGAGCGGACAAACCACAAGGGCCTCCCGGTCAATGGGGCGTCTGAGCTCGAATCCACGGGCACAGACGCGACAAGAATGCTCGGGGCCATCCGGGGCTTCGGAAACGTATTCGTAAATTGGCATAGGAGAGACGTGGCACGGGTAATTTCCGTCCCACGTCAGAAAGTAGCGTAATCCGTGCCAGCTTACCAGCTCGACTTGGTCACGCCGGGAAGCATCCCAGCGGAAGCCAATTCGCGGAAGGTAATCCGGGAAAGACGGAAGCGGCGCAGGAACGCACGGCGGCGGCCTGTGATCTCACAGCGATTGACCAAGCGGGTAGGGCTCGCGTCGCGCGGGAGCATGGAAAGTCCAACGTAATCCTTCTCAGCTTTCAGCTTGAGACGGAGTGCTGCAAACTTTTCGACGGTTTCTTTTTTACGCGCATTGCGTGCGATCCAACTTTTCTTAGCCATAATTCGGGGGGCAGGTGTTACGGGATGAGCCGGAGGTTGCAAGCCCAAAGTCGTCTTTTCTGAGATTATTGGGCGAAAATACTCCAAATCCGGATTGCGACTTCGCTTGGGGGCACCCCAAACACAACCCAATTGGGGGATTGAGCTTACTCTCAAGATTCACTACCCATGGAGAGCAGCCGGGTGAATGATCCCTTTTCAAGTAACTGAAAGCTCTCCTGCAATTGCTCTGTAAGTTTAATCCACCAACCGATAAACCCCACACCATCCTCATGAATCGACGTCAAATTCTCCGCACCGGCTCGCTTGGCACCCTCGGCCTGCTGGCATCCCAAACCTTCCAAACCGCACGTGCGCAAAATCGCACCATCGGCGCCAATGACCGCATCCGGATCGGTATCGTCGGATTTTCAGACCGCCTGAAAAGCTCACTGCTTCCGGGTTACAAAGCGGTCGCGGCTGAGTTCAATTGCGAAATCGTTGGTGTCTCGGATATCTGGAGCGTCCGCCGCGAGGAAGCGAAGGCGTATTTCAAAAAGAATTTTGACCAGGATATCGAAACCTATCGCAACAACGAGGAGCTTTACGA
>JBBECN010000054.1:0-6158 GCA_040881795.1 Akkermansiaceae bacterium | reverse complement strand
TAACCCGAAGCAGATACGATGCCGAACACTACTGGCGAGACGCTCCAGACCGTTGCCCGGGCGCCTCGCCCGGATCTGACAGCCAAGAGGCGAGACGCCTCCGCAACGGTCTGGCGCGAGACGCGCCAGCCACTTTATTGGATTTTCCGGCGGTAAGCCAGCGGGCTGATGCCGACGGCCTGCTTGAATTGGCGGGAAAACGACGATTGATCGGAATATCCACAGGCGAGCGCGATCTGGGCCAGCGGCTCGGCGGTGCTTGATAGACGCGTGCAGGCGGCGTCTATCCGGACTTTGACCAAATACTGCCCAGCGGTGACATGGAAAAGCGAGCGAATGCGCTGATCAAACTGATAGACGGACATGCCCGCCATTTCCGCGAGTCCCGGAAGGCGCAGGACCTCGTCGTAATGGCGGTGGATGTGCTCGATCACCGCGGACAACGCGGCCAGATCCGAGCCTTGATCGCCGGGGGAATGGAGGTCGCGCGAAATCCCGCAAATGCCGGCAATCGCCCCGTTTTTTCCGATGACGGGCTCCTTGAAAGTGAGGCACCAGCCGCTGCGCCCGCCGGGGTAAAGATGGAGTTCGAGGTGATCGCGGATCGGCCGGCCGTGGCGCAAGATTTCGCGGTCCTGCAGGGCGAAAGCATGGCCCAGCGGTGGCGGAAACAACTCATCAGCGGTGAGGCCGAGGGCATCGTTTTTGTCCGCAAGCCCGCAACGCGTGGCAAGGGTGTCATTCACCGCCATGTAGCGGCCATCCATGTCCTTGACGAAAAAAACGATGTCCGGGACGCCGTCAAAAAGCCGGTCCACCGGCAACAGGCCTTCCAGTGAGGCGAAGAATTTTTTTCGAAGTGAGGCGGCCTGATGCATCGCTGGGCTTTTCCTATACGGATTGGGGAGCCGCCGCTACTGCTTTCGTCAAGACCGGAATGTTAAAAGTAAGTCAATTCATGCAACAAGCCAACCTCCACATCATCGAATCCCACACGGAAGGCGAACCGACCCGGGTCGTCATCTCCGGCGGCCCAGATCTGGGTAGCGGATCGCTCGCGGGAAGGGCGCGGCGCTTGCGCGAGCAACATGATTGGCTGCGCACGGCGGTTTGCAACGAGCCGCGTGGCCACGATGCGATGGTCGGCGCGCTGATCTGCGAGCCGCACGAACCCGATTGCTGCTGCGGCGCAATTTTTTTCAACAACGTTTCCGCCCTGGGCATGTGCATTCACGCCAGCATCGGCTTGGTCACGACCCTCGCTCATCTCGGACGAATCACCACCGGCACCCATCGCATCGACACACCGGTGGGAGTGATCACTGCGGAACTCCGGCCCGATGGCTCGGTGGAAGTCGCCAATGTCCCGTGCTACTTGTTCGCCGCCGCTGTCCCGGTGGAG
Organism: Akkermansiaceae bacterium; assembly: GCA_040881795.1. GTDB lineage: Bacteria > Verrucomicrobiota > Verrucomicrobiia > Verrucomicrobiales > Akkermansiaceae > Luteolibacter. The sequence goes on along the minus strand of JBBECN010000054.1, from coordinate 4,756 downwards.
GTCCCGGGCTGGGGCATCATCCGCGGCGATATCGCGTGGGGCGGCAATTGGTTTTTTCTCATCGACCAACAAGGGCCGGAAGTGGATTTCAAAAATATCGAAGCACTCACCGCCTTTTCCTGGGCCGTCCGCCAAGCGCTGCAAAGCCAAAACATCACCGCGGAAAACGGCAGGGAAATCGACCACATCGAAGTCTTCGGCCCGCCGACCGATCCCGCCACCGCCGATAGCCGGAACTTCGTTCTCTGCCCCGGAAAAGCTTATGACCGCTCGCCATGCGGCACCGGCACCAGCGCAAAACTCGCTTGTCTTCACGCCTCGGGGAAACTCAAATCCGGCGAAATTTGGCGACAAGCCGGCATCCTCGACACGATATTCCAAGGCCACTTCGAATCGCTGCCTGACGGAAAAATCATCCCCCGCGTCTCAGGACGCGCTTGGGTGAACGGCGAGAGCACTTACTTTTTCAATCCATCCGACCCTTTCTGTCACGGAATCCCACCCATTCTCTAATCTAACATTATTCCATCATGAGCATCCAATGGAAGGGCGTCATGCCTGCAACACTCACCCAGTTCAACGCCGACCTCACCATCGACCACGGCCTGATGGCCGAGCATGGCAAGTGGCTGATCGAAAACGGCTGCACCGCCATCGTCGTTCACGGCTCGCTCGGCGAGGGAGCCACGCTGTCATTCGAGGAAAAGCTCGCGTTGCAAAAAACCTACGTCGCCGCCCTGCCAGACACCCCGATCATTCCGGGCGTCGCCGCGCTTTCGACCAAAGAAGCCATCGATATTGCCAAGGCCGCCAAAGACAATGGCTGCCGCGGCCTGATGGTCTTGCCGCCCTATCTCTACTCGTCCGACTGGCGCGAAATGAAAGCGCACATGGCCGCCGTCATCAGCGCCACGGATCTGCCGTGCATCATTTATAACAATCCGGTCGCCTACAAAACGGATTTCACCCCCGCCCACATCAAAGAACTCGCCGACGAGTTTTCCAATGTGGAAGCCGTCAAGGAGTCTTCCACCGATGCCCGTCGCATCGCCGGCATCCGCGAGTTGTGCGGAGACGGCGTCGCACTCGGCGTCGGCGTGGATGATTGCGCGCTGGAGGGCGCGGCGATGGGCGCGACCTTTTGGATCACCGGCGTCGGCGACGCGTTTCCCGCCTACAATGTGAAGCTCTGGGACCTCGCCACCAGCGGCCGCATCGAAGAGGCCATGCCGCTCTATCATTGGATGCTGCCGATGCTGCGGATGGACACGGTCGTGAAATTCGTGCAGCTGATCAAACTCCAGCAGAACCTCGCCAGCGGCGGAAAACTCGGCAACAACCGCGTTCGTCCGCCACGCCTCGAACTCGTCGGAGCGGAACTCGCGGAAGCCACCGCCATCATCGAAAGGGCCCTCGCCACCGCACCCGTACTCTAACATCACCACTCCATGATCACCCCACTCTCAGGCACCTCCTTCATCGGCTTTTCCCGCTCCACCGGCACCGAGCCCTGCGGCAACGCCGTCCAACCTGGCACCGGCACCATTCTGGAACCGGTCTATCATTCCGCCACGCCTGAAGAAGTGGAGAAGGCCATGGCCCTCGCCGCCGCCGCATTCCCGCATTACTCGAATCTCTCCGGAAAAACCCGCGCCGGATTCCTGCGCGCCATCGCCACCGAAATCGAAACCGTCGTCGATGACATCGTCGAGCGCGGCCAGTTGGAAACCGCCCTACCGGAACCCCGGCTACGCGGCGAAACGGGGCGCACCACCGGCCAGCTGCGGATGTTCGCCGCACTGATCGAGGACGGCTCATGGGTCGATGCCCGCATCGAACGCGCCGATCCCGACCGCAAGCCAATCCCAAAAGTCGATCTCCGCTCGATGCTTCGTCCACTCGGACCGGTGGCCGTGTTTTGCGCGAGCAATTTTCCGTTAGCCTACGCGGTCGCAGGAGGCGACACCGCCTCGGCCCTTGCAGCAGGTTGTCCGGTTGTCGTCATTGCCCACGCATCGCACCCGGGAGTTGCGGAAATCGTCGCTGCCGCCGTGATTCGCGCCGCGCGTCTAACCGACATGCCGGAAGGGGTTTTCTCTGTGCTTTACGGCGGCGGACGCAAAGTCGGCCAAGCCGTGGTCAAGCACCCGGTCACCCAAGCCGTCGGCTTCACCGGCTCCCGCGCCGGCGGCACCGCGCTGATGGATACCGCCGCGAAGCGCCCGCAGCCGATTCCTGTTTACGCGGAGATGAGCTCGGTGAATCCAATCGTCATCCTCCCTGGTGCCCTAGAGCGCGGCGAAGAAGCCCTGGCAGAAGCGTTCTTCGGCTCGCTCACCATGGGCGTCGGCCAATTCTGCACCAATCCCGGCCTCGTTTTTCTTCCAGAAGGAAAAGGTGAAAATTTCCTAACAAAACTCAAGTCGCTCATCGAAGCGGGCACTCCCGGCATGATGTTGAATGCCTCGATCTGCCAAGCATTCGCCGATTCCACCGCCGCCTTCGCCGCTGCAAAAGGCGTGGAAACCCTCGCCCGCAGCAGCACCCAAGCCGGACCCGGCCAAGGCGCGCCTGCCGTTTTCACCGTTTCGATCGGCGACTTCCTCAGCAACGAAGCGCTGCAAGGCGAAATGTTCGGTCCCGCCACCTTGATCGTGCGAGGGACGCTCGCGGAAATCGAAGCCGCCATTCCCAAACTCGAAGGCCAGCTCACCGCCAGCCTCCACGCCACGGAATCCGAGCTTGCCGCGCACCAATCACTGGTGATCGCGCTGCAAGGCCGCGCCGGCCGCCTCATCTTCAATGGCTTCCCCACCGGCGTCGAAGTCTGCAACAGCATGGTCCACGGCGGCCCGTTCCCCGCCACTTCTGACGGGCGCAGCACTTCCGTCGGCACCATGGCGATCTTCCGTTTCTGCCGCCCCGTCGCTTGGCAAAGCTTCCCGGATGCCGCCCTCCCGGCGGAACTTCAGGAGGCCAATCCGCTCGGCATCAAACGCATGGGTTGATCCATTCAAACGCTTTCCAAGGCGGCGTTCCCGTTCCATGCTCCCGCCATGCGCGTTGCGGTCATCAATCTCGTCGGACTTTCGCAGTCGCTGTTAGGCGAGCACATGCCCAGCCTGTCCGGATTCGCCGCGAAACACGGACTGCAAAGTTACAAGCCGGCCTTCCCGGCCGTCACCTGCACCGCGCAGTCATCCATCGTCACCGGCACCCCGCCTGAGGCACACGGGATCGTTGCCAACGGCTGGTATGACCGGGAAAATGCCGAGGTCCGGTTCTGGAAACAAAGCAATCACCTCGTCCATGGCGAAAAGCTCTGGGATAAGCTGCGGCGCGAGGTCCCGGGCTTCACCTGCGCGAAGCTTTTTTGGTGGTACAACATGCACTCGACGGCGGATTTTTCCATCACGCCACGTCCGCTCTATCCGGCGGACGGACGCAAGGTTTTCGACATCCACACCCAGCCGATGGGAATGCGCGAGCAACTGAAGAACGACCTCGGCCCATTTCCCTTTCCCGCGTTCTGGGGGCCGGCAGCCGGCATCGCCTCATCCGAATGGATCGCCGCATCCGCGAAATGGGTGGAGGAAAAACACTCGCCCACGCTCAGCCTGGTGTATCTGCCACACCTCGACTACCCGTTGCAGAAGGACGGACCGGATGCGCCTAACATCCCTGAGGAGCTTCGCAAAATCGACCGGCTCGCCACCGATCTGATCAACTACTACGAGTCCCGTAACATCCGCGTGCTCGTTCTATCCGAATACGGGATCTCCGCAGTGACGCAGCCGATCCACCTCAACCGCTTGTTCCGCCAAAAGGGCTGGATTCAAATCAAGGACGAACTCGGCTTGGAAACGCTCGATTGCGGTGCATCTCGAGCCTTCGCCATCGCCGATCACCAAGTGGCTCACGTTTATGTGAACGACCTGTCGATCCGCGATGAGGTGCGGGAGTTGTTAGCTAACACCCCGGGTGTGGATGAAGTCCGCGTGGCCGCCGAATTCTGGAACCCCGGCATCGCCACCGAAAGGGCGGGCGACTTCATCGCCATTTCAAAACCCAACGCGTGGTTCACCTATTATTTCTGGGAGGACGACGCGCTGGCCCCCGACTACGCCCGAACCATTGATATCCATCGCAAGCCCGGCTACGATCCTTGCGAGCTTTTCATCGATCCCGCGATCGCGTTTCCCAAGCTGAAAATCGCCGGTTTCCTACTCAAGAAAAAGCTCGGGCTACGCGGCTTGCTGGATGTGATCCCACTGGACGCCTCGTTGGTCAAGGGCTCACACGGCCGCGACAACGTGACCGACACCGAGCGTCCGCTACTGCTCGGCTCCGATCATCCGGTGAATTCCGCGGAGGACGTGCACGCCGCCATCCTCGCAGCCTTTATTCCCTTTAGCGGCGCGTCTATGACCGCCGCCAACTGGCCATGAGGCCGTGAGGTGAAAGGGAAAGCGAATGAAGATGCTTCGCGCATTTCATTGGCATCGACGCTCATAGAGACGCCGCTACAAGCGTTTGATCGACGCCATTGTTCCTGACGCACCTGTAGCCGCGCGTCGATGACCGTCGCACTTCACCTTCTCCCGCCGGAGGCTCTTCCTCTCCCCATTCAAAAATCCTCATTCATCAATCGTCCATCAACTCTCCCTCACCGCCAGCCTGATCTCCCACACGCCGCGGTATCCACTCTGATTTCAGCATTTCAGTTTTCAGCATTTCAGCATTTCAGCATTTCAGC
>JBBECN010000053.1:0-6158 GCA_040881795.1 Akkermansiaceae bacterium | reverse complement strand
GGCTAGCTCAGGATTTCAAGCAGCTCGCCGATGGTGTGCTTGCTTTCCAGCGGGTGGCGCAGGCGCATGCGGGGATTGATCGTGTAGATATTCCTGCGGCCATCCTTGCCGATGACGATGGCATGGTCCTCCGCCAACTCGGCGAGGATGCGTTGCACGGCGCGCTGGGTGATCCCGACCTCGTCCGCGAGATCGCGGATCCTGGATGTCGGGACACGGGAGAGGCAAACGAGGACATGGAAATGGTTTGTTAGAAACGTCCACTGTGGCTTGCCCTCTCCAGTCATGCCCGGATTCAATATTTCGAGGGGCGGCGTGGCAATCCACATGTGTCTGCGTTTTTCGGAGTGGTTGGGGAGGGGGGCCAATAACGGGATGGAAAGGCGGTTCGTGTCGTCATCAGTTTGATTGGTTGGTGGGGCGGCTCTTGCGGCTGCGGGGAAAGCCTAATTACGAATCGTAATACACGCAATAAAATTCGTGTATTTATGTTCGTAGATTAGTCAGTGGCATGCGCCGAGGCTGGCAGCCGCACAAAGAGCTCTTGCCTTTCCCGCAATCCCAAAGCGTGCAACCCGCTTGAGAAATGGGTCGATTCCACGGAAAGTCCGGGTTTCACTCCGCCCGTGACCGCTTCCACTTTGAAAAGCTGCCTCCTCGCCGCGCGCCCGAAAACTCTGCCCGCCGCCATCGTTCCGGTGTGGGCGGGCTGCGTGCTGGCTTGGAAACTGAGCGGAAATTTCGATCTCCTGCTCGCGCTGTGCACACTCGGCGGCGCGATCGCCATCCAGATCGCCACGAATTTTTTCAACGACGCCATCGATGCGAAAAAAGGCGCCGATACGGAAAAACGGCTCGGCCCAACACGCGTGACCGCCTCGGGCATGATGACTTCGCAAACCGTGATGCGGCTGGCCGGGCTGTTTCTCGTCGTCGCCATCGGCTTCGGGGTGGTGCTCTATCAGGCGCGTGGCTGGCCGATCATTGCGATCGGGATTCCTTCGTTGTTTCTCGCGTACGGCTACACCGGCGGCCCTTTCCCTCTTGCCTATCGCGGGATGGGCGAGTTGTTCGTGATCCTGTTTTTCGGCCTGGTTGCGGTTGCCGGCACCGTCTTCATCCAGACCGGCACCTGGCCGCCGGAATCTCTTCTGCTAGGACTTCAGATCGGCCTTCTATCAGCCATTCTCATTTCCATCAACAACCTGCGCGATCGCGAAGAGGATGCGAGCACCGGCAAGCGCACACTCGCTGTCCGCTTCGGCCCCAAGGCGGCCGTCGCCGTGATCTGGCTGGAGGTGAAAATCGCCGCCTTCGCCGGGCTCGGCTGGATTGCCTTCGGCCATCCGACGTTGGCGATCGCCGGAGCTCCCGTGTTTTTGTTAGGATTGCGGATCATCTGGGGGGTGCTGACTTTTCCGCCCGGGCCTGCCTTCAACCGCCTGCTGGCGCTTGGCGGCGTGCAGTTGATCATGTTCGCCGTCGCCTATCACATCGCGGCGATGGCGGTTTGAATGATCACCCGGGCAACAGCCCGCGGCTCTTGAGGCTTTCCCAAAATCCGAAGAATCCGCCGGTCGCGAGCGGCCGGAGCACGAGGTCGCGCGGGCGGTCCACCAGCACCCACCGGATGCCCGCGCTCTCGATGGCGAGCGTCAACGCAGGCAGCGCGTCACCCAGCGGACCCACATCCGGGCGCAGGCTGACGATTTGGGAAATCCCGTGCACTCGGGCCCACGCCACAAGTTGCCCGACAAGATCGTCCCCGGCGTAAACCGGGGCCTCCGTCTGCCAGTGTGCGGACGCCCGGTAGGAAGCATCCGCGAGCGCGGCCCTCAGCCAAACTTGTTTCGCCGGGGGGAATTGGAAATCCCGCCACCCTCCGCCATGGCCGGTGACGAGGATCGCCCGGAATGTCGCATCTCCTAACAGCGATGTTTCTGCGGACAGATCCTCCTCGTGAATCCAAAGCCCGGTGGTCTGCGTGGGATCGATAGCGAGGGACTCCAAAATAGGACGCGTCACCAGTGCACGGACCGGATCCGGCGGGATCAGCGGCGTTGGGTTTTCAAACGCTGCCAGCCCTTCCCGCAGGGATTCCAGCAAACGCCGGTCGAGGTATTTTTCCAAATTCGCCCGGCGCGCAAGATAGGTTTTTCCTGGCGTCTGTAGACCGGCCACCCAGCGCCAGGAAAGCGTGTTCGACGCCGGATCCCCATCGAGCAAATGTTTGTAAAAGAACGCGGCACCCAGCTCCCACGGCAGCCGCGCTTCGTGCACCCACCACGCGGCGAACCACATCCGCGCGTGGTTGTGCAGGTATCCGGTTTCTATCAGCTCATTGGCAAAATGATCGATCACCGAATTCCCGGAGCGACCTTGCTCGAACCGCTCGATCACTTCGCTCCCGCCCTGTTGATCGATCGTGCCCAGTGCTTCACGGAAGTCCGCCCAGACTCCGGGCCGCAGCGAAAGCCAGGATTTCCAATAGCGCCGCCAATAAATTTCCTGCACGAATTTCTCCACCTTCACCAACGGCTGAACCGCCAAAACCGCGGCAGCCGCCTCGTCCTCGGACACCAATCGATGACCGATCGCCGGCGACAATCGCGACACCGCCGGGTGCCCGGGCCGCACCGCATTCCGATCCCATCCATAACGCGCGGCGGCTGGAATAAATTCCGCAAGTTGCCTCAGCGCATCCGCTCTTTTCGGGGAACAAATCATCACGCACCGTGCAACAAGCCCCTCGTCCCGCAAGGGGCTTTGTCGCGACCGCATTCCTCTCGTTTCCTTCATCACTGGCCGCAAGGGCGGCTGACTCACCCCATCGCAGGTCACCCATCTTAGCAAATCACTCCCATCTCTAACCAATATGCCAAATGAAAACCAAACTGAATGCCGTCGTCGCCTTCGCCGGATTGCTTGCCGTCGGAACCCTGTCCAGCTGCACCACCAATGTGACGCCATCCTCTCCCACCACCGGCACCACCACCACCACCATCCAACAGTCCAATCCCTATATCGGCAGCACCACGACCGAGCGGAAGACGACCACGACTCAATACTGAGTTTTCAAAAACCGCTGATTCGTAACCCCAAATTTGCGACTCAAAATGAGCCAACCCGACTGCTCCGTTAGGTTGGCTCATTTTTTCGAGGCTGTCTTAAAAATGGCCGGAGGCAACTCGATCCCTGCCTTTGCCGATTTTTCAAACAGCCTCTTAGGCAAGCCACCGAATTGGTGCCTAAAGAACCGCGGCCCACTTCGCGATTTCCGCCGTGACGTTGGCGATGGAGGGCGCGCCGGGATTCGTGCGGGCGGCGAGGGCGGTTTCCAGAGAGAAAACGTCCTGCGCATCCGGGCCGTAAGCGGGATCGATAGCCGTTAGATCGAGTTGATCGAGCGGAGTCTTGGTGGCGATAGCCTGGGCGACGGCCTTGCCGACGAGTTCGTGGGCGTGGCGGAACGGGACGCCTTTTTTCACCAGATAGTCGGCGAGGTCGGTGGCGAGCAGCATCGGATCGGAGGCGGCGGCCTTGCAGTTTTCCTCGCGGAGTTCCATGGCGGAAATCATCTCGGTGTTGACGGCGAGGATGAGATTGAGCGTGTCCACGGAGTCGAACAGCGGCGGCTTGTCCTCCTGAAGATCGCGGTTGTAGGTGAGCGGCAGGCCTTTGACGGCGACGAGCAAATTCATCAAATTTCCGACAAGGCGACCGGTCTTGCCGCGGGTGAGTTCGCAAACGTCCGGGTTTTTTTTCTGCGGCATGAGTGAGGAGCCGGTGGTGTGCGCGTCGGATAGAGAGGCGAAGGCAAACTCGGCGGTGCACCACAGGATGAGGTCCTCGCTGAGGCGCGAAAGGTGGACGCCGCAAAGCGAAATGACAAATAACAACTCGGCGATGTAGTCGCGGTCGGCGATGGCGTCCATCGAGTTGTGGGTCACGCCGTCGAAGCCGAGTTCAGCGGCGATGGCGTGGCGGTCGAGGTTGATCGTGGAGCCGGCGAGCGCGCCGGAGCCGAGTGGGGAAATGTTGAGGCGCTTCCGGCAATCGGTTAGCCGGGACTTGTCGCGTTCGAGCATTTCGACATAGGCGAGGAAATGGTGGCCGGCGGTGACTGGTTGGCCGCGCTGGAGGTGGGTGTAGCCGGGGATGACGGTGGCGGCGTATTTTTCCGCGCGGTTGAGCAGGGCCCTTTGCAGGCCGGTGATGGCAGCGAGCAAGCCGTCGATCTCGGTGCGGGCGTAAAGACGGGTGTCGGTGGCGACCTGGTCGTTGCGGGAACGGGCGGTGTGGAGTTTCGCGCCAGCCGCGCCGATGCGGCGGGTGAGCTCGGACTCGATGTTCATGTGGATGTCCTCGAGGGAAGTCTTGAACTCGAATTTTCCGGCTTCGATGTCGGTCAAGATTTCCTTCAGGCCGTTTTCGATTTGGCAAAACTCCTCCGCGGTGAGCAGACCGGCCTTCAACTGAGCCCGCGCATGAGCGATGGACCCGGCGATGTCATGCGGGAACAAGCGCCAGTCATACGAAATGGATTCGCCGAATTGTTGGACGAGTGACGAAGTATCTTGGGAGAAGCGGCCTTTCCACATGGCTGTTGAGTGATTTTGGATGAATTGAAGCGCCCCGGAATGTGTGGCTCGCGGGGATTTGAGCCGGAACGCGGACGCATGAAAATGAGAAAGGGGAAAAAAGCCAAACACGGCCGATCGCGCCGCGCTAGCTTTCGGGCTTAAATGCCAGGGCTGCGGCTTTGCCTTCCATCTCCTCCCGCAGACGCGAGCACATCATTTCGCAGAGCTCATTGACGATCGGATCCGCGATGTAACAGACGGTCATCAGCCCCTGCTTGCGAGTCCCTACCATGCCTGCCTCGCGCAGAACCGAAAGGTGTTTGGAGACATTCGCCTGACCCGATCCCGATGCTTCCACGAGCTGGCCGACCGTGCGCTCCCCATCCATCAGATGGTTGAGCAGCCGCAACCGCATCGGCTCGGACAGCGCCCGGAAGCGAGCGGCAATCAGGTCCAGCGCGAGCGGTGAGAGCTCTTTGCGGGTCGCGGGATTTTTGTTTTGGGTCATTTTATAAAAATGGGTTGCTTAATCGTTAAGTGGCGATATAGTGATCTTGTTCGAAACGAAATCAAGCAAAATTCCAATAACCACCATGCATGCCACCCACCAAACCATTCTCCCCAAGGAACTCAAGTCTCTGCTGTCCAGCGGTTGCTGCCTTGTCGACGTTCGCGAGCCGGTTGAGCACGCGGAAGAGCACATTGTCGGCGCAAAACTCATTCCCTTGGGACAGCTTGAGAAACGGGCTGCTGAAATCGACCGCAGCGCCCCGGTCATCGTCATGTGCCGCAGCGGCAAGCGCGGGGCGGATGCCCTGAAAAAACTCGAAGCGCTCGGCATCCACGAAGCCCGCAATCTGGAAGGCGGCATGCTCGCCTGGAAAGAGGCAGGCCTGCCAGTCGGCACAGGCACCAAGAAGGTCTTTCCGCTGATGCAGCAGGTCCAGCTCACCATCGGCCTCGGCGTGCTCACCGGTGCGGTTCTCGCCCTAACGGTTCATCCCAACTGGGTGTTCCTCTGCGCCTTTTTCGGCGCGGGCCTGACCATGGCCGGCAGCACCGGCTGGTGCGGCCTCGCCATCCTGATGTCGAAAATGCCGTGGAACCGTGTCTCCGGCCAATCGTGCTGCGCGTCCGGCAATTGCTCAATCCCCGACTGAACCCACCTCCATGTTCCTCAAACAAATCACCGACAGCTCCCTCGCCCAAAACGCCTACCTCATCGGTTGCCAACGCACCGGCGAGGCCGTCATCGTCGATCCCGAGCGCGACGTGGACCGCTATTTAAAAATCGCCGCGGAAAACAATTTCAAAATCACCGCCGTCGCCGACACGCACATCCATGCCGACTATCTGAGTGGTGCCCGCGAGCTGATGGAGCACCACGGAGCCATCGCCTATCTATCCGCCGAAGGTGGGCCGGACTGGCAGTTCGAGTGGGCCAAAGGAAATCCAAACGCCCGCCTGCTGCACGACGGCGATACGTTCAAAGTCGGCAACATCGAGTTGAAAGCGGTGCTTTCCCCCGGCCACACGCCCGAGCACATGAGTTTCCTCGTCACCGACATCGGCGGC
>JBBECN010000052.1:0-6159 GCA_040881795.1 Akkermansiaceae bacterium | reverse complement strand
ACCAGGCGGACGATCTCCCTCCTCTAAATATTCCCTAACATTTTGAATCGGCCAGTCCTATATGCTCGGGGTTTTTGCGCTTATCCATCTTTCGCCCCCGATGGCACGGCGGCTGCTGGGCAGGAAAAGTTGGCAGCATCCAGAGCCTGATATTTCGTGGGCGGGATTCTCGTTTGAGAAATATCTAACAAAAGACGTCTACCAACACCTCGCCAGCTCCGATCGGCTGGTGAATGGGTTCGCAGTATCAACATCCTCATACCCCACAAATCATGGACAAACGTTCCTTCCTCACAAAGTCCGGAATGGGCCTCATGGCGGCTTCCGCATTATCGAGTTGCAGCAAGCAAAGCACTTCTACCGGTGGCTACACGGGCAAGAAAATCAAGTGGCGTTTGCAAACCTACGCCGGTGCCGCTCTGGCCGAGCATGTAATCAAACCGTCCATCGATGCCTTCAACGAGGTGGCCGATGGGCAGATGGAAATCGAACTCTACTTCGCCGACCAGTTGGTGCCTACAGGCGAGTTGTTCCGCGCCATGCAGGCAGGCACGATCGATGCCGTGCAGAGCGATGACGACTCGATCGCCTCCCCGGCCGACGTGGCGGTTTTCGGCGGATATTTCCCATTTGCCACGCGCTACAGCTTGGATATTCCCGCGCTATTCCAAACCTTCGGCCTGGATAAAATTTGGCAAGAGTCTTACGCGGAAATCAAGGACGTCACATGGCTGGGAGCAGGCGCATGGGATCCGTGCCATTTCTCGACCAAGGCACCCATCACCAAACTCGAAGACCTCAGGGGCAAGAAGATCTTCACCTTCCCCACCGCCGGCAAGTTCCTCACTCGCTTCGGCGTGGTGCCGGTGACGCTGCCATGGGAGGATGTGGAAATGGCACTTCGCACCGGTGAGCTCGATGGCATCGCATGGTCGGGCATCACCGAAGCCTACACGGTAGGCTGGGCGGATGTGACCGAATATTTCCTGACCAACAACATCTCCGGCGCATGGTGCGGCTCGTATTTCGCGAACACCAAATCCTGGGAGTCTGTGCCGCCCCACTTACAGATGCTCTTCAAGCTGTGCATGGACAGCTCGCACTACTACCGCCAGCATTGGTATTGGGCCGGCGAAGCCAAACTGCGCACCGAGGGAACCAAGCTCAAACTCACGACCATTCCCGACGATGAATGGGCTGTGGTCGGGGCGGAGGCACTCAAGTTCTGGGACGAAATCGCCGCCACCAGTCCACGCGCCGCGAAGGTGGTGGAGATCTTCAAGAACTACAACGATATGATGTCCAAGGCAGGCAAGCCCTACCGCGGATGATCGGCTTTCCCCAGCCCGCCAACTGCCCACGCGGCAGCGGCGGATCTGAATACGTGCCCTGGCGTGTCCTTGTCCAGAATCATCACTGCACCGCCGCCACCGCCCCATGAGCAGCACCCGGATCATCCACCGCTCGCTCTCGCGCTTCGTGCGCGGAGTCGGTGCCGTCAATGAGGTGGTCGGCGTGTTCGCGATGTATTCGTTGTTCCTGATGATGGGCATTCTGACGTATGCGGTGATTAGCAACGTCATCTTCAAGTCCCCAGCCTTCTGGGTGATGGAAATGGCACAGTTCAGCATGGCGGCATATTACCTGCTGGGCGGCGGGTATTCGCTCAAGGACGGCGCGCAGGTGCGAATGGATGTTTTTTATGAGAAATTCGGACTGCGCACCCGGGCCATCGTGGATAGCATCACCGGGTTAATACTATTGTTTTATCTGGTTTTTCTTTTGTATGGAGGGATTTCCAGCACGCGCTACGCCTTGGAATACTCGCAGAAGAACTTCACCGCATGGGGGCCGCCGATGGCCCCCATCAAGATCATCATGGTGGTGGGTATTTCGCTGATGCTCCTGCAAGCGCTTGCCCTTTGGCTGCGCGATACCGCCCGCGCCTTTGGAAAGGAGCTCACATGAGTAACGAAGGAATCGTCCTGCTGATGTTCGGATCCATGTTGTTCCTGCTGGCAACCGGTCAGCGGGTGTTTGGCATGATCGGCGCGGTGGCGGTTGCCTCGGCTCTCATGCTATGGGGCGATGGGGCAGCGGAAATGGCGTTTAATTCCAGCATCAAGCTGCTCAACTGGTATCCGCTGCTCACGCTGCCGATGTTTATCTTCATGGGCTACATGCTCTCCGAGTCTGGCATTGCCAGCGATCTCTATGAAATGATCCACGAATGGACGGCTGGCCTGAGCGGTGGGCTGGCCGTGGGGACTGTTTTCCTGATGGTCCTCATCTCGGCGATGAACGGGCTGAGCGTGGCGGGCATGGCCATCGGCTGCAGCATCGCCCTGCCGGAAATGCTGCGCCGCAACTACGACAAACGAATGCTCACCGGCGTGATCCAGGCCGGCAGCTCGCTAGGCATTCTGATACCACCCAGTGTGGTTCTCGTTCTTTATGCCATGATCGCCCGCCAGCCGGTCGGCCAACTCTGGCTGGCGGGCGTGATCCCCGGACTCTTGATGGCCGCGCTGTTCATTGTCTATATCCTCGTCCGCTGCCGCATCCAGCCGGAGCTCGGACCGTTGCTGCCCAAAGAGGAGCGCTCGAAATCATGGGCGGAGCGACTGAGGGTCCTGCACGCGGGCATGCTGCCCTTGCTATTGATTTTCGTGGTGATCGGGCTCTTTCTGTTAGGTGTCACCAGCCTGGTGGAAAGCTCGGCGATCGGAGCCATGGTCTCGATGCTGATCGCGGCGGCGAAATGCCGGCTCAACCGCGCGATGCTCCACCGCACACTGCGCCAGACGCTCAACATCAGCTGCATGTTCATGTGGATCATCCTCGCCGCACTGTGCTTCGGCGCGGTATTCGACGGCCTTGGCGCGGTGAAGTCCCTGGAGGGGCTCTTCCTGAATGAATGGGGTCTCTCACCGTGGCAGGTGCTCCTGCTCATGCAGATTTCGTTCATCATCCTCGGCATGTTCCTCGACGATACCGCGATGCTTGTGATCGTGGCTCCGCTTTACATTCCGCTTGTCATCGAGCTCGGCTTCAGCCCAGTGTGGTTCGGCATCCTTTACACGATCACCTGCCAGATCGCCTACATCACGCCGCCTTTCGGTTACAATCTTTTCCTGATGAAAGCGATGAGCCCGCCGGAAATCTCGCTCAAGGATATCTATAGCTCGATCGTGCCTTTCGTAATCATCATGGCGCTCACGCTCGCTCTGATCATGATCTTCCCGCAGATCGCCCTCTGGCTCCCCTCGCAATTCAATTTGAAATGACAACCTTTTCCCCCTGATCGCGGGCCCCACATTTCCATGTCCTCCGCCAATCGATATTCGATCCCAATCGGTGCCCGGCGGCACGCCTTTGCCGACCTCGCGGAGCTGTTGGCCAAGGCCAGCCCACCGCGCTCGGGCGATGAGCTCGCCGGGGTGGCCGCGCACAGCGCGGAAGAACGGGTGGCCGCCCAATGCCTGCTGGCCGAGGTGCCGCTGGCCGATTTCCTCGCCCACCCGCTTATCCCCTACGAGGAAGACGAAGTCACCCGCCTGATCCATGACACGCACGATTCCGCGGCTTTCGCGCCGGTTGCTGGCATGACGGTAGGCGCCTTCCGCGAGTGGCTGCTCGATTATGAAACCGACGACACCCGCATGGCATCGGTGTCCGCGGGGCTCACCCCGGAAATGGTGGCCGCAGCCAGCAAGATCATGAGCAACCAAGACTTGGTGTTGGCCTCCTCCAAACGCCGCGTCGTCACCAGTTTCCGCAACACGATCGGGCTGCCTGGCCGTCTGTCCGTGCGCTTGCAGCCGAATCACCCCACGGATGATATCCGCGGCATCGCCGCATCCACACTCGATGGCCTGCTCTACGGCTGCGGAGACGCGGTGATCGGTATCAACCCGGCCACCGACAGCGTCGGTTCGATGGAGACGCTGCTGAAGTTGTTAGATGAACTCATCCAGCGCTATGACATCCCCACCCAGTCCTGTGTGCTGGCGCATGTGACCACCGCGATCGAGTGCATCGGCCGCGGCGCTCCGGTGGATCTGGTCTTTCAATCCGTCGCTGGCACAGAGGCCGCCAACCGGACTTTCGGCATCGATCTCGCACTGCTGGCCGAGGCGCGCGCGGCCGCTCTATCGCTGGGCCGAGGCACGGTGGGCGATAATGTGATGTATTTCGAAACCGGCCAGGGCTCCTGCCTTTCCGCGGGAGCAAACCACGGCCTCGACCAGCAAACCTGCGAGGCGCGCGCCTACGCCGTGGCTCGCGCATTCTCGCCGCTACTGGTCAACACTGTGGTCGGCTTCATTGGTCCGGAATATCTTCATGATGGCAAACAGATCATCCGCGCCGGACTGGAAGACCACTTCTGCGGAAAACTCTTAGGGCTGCCGATGGGCTGCGATGTCTGCTATACCAACCACGCCGATGCCGACCAGGATGACATGGACGTCCTGCTCACGCTTCTCGGAGTCGCAGGCTGCAATTTCATCATGGGCGTGCCCGGCGCAGACGATATCATGCTAGGCTACCAAAGCACGAGTTTTCACGATAGCCACTACCTCCGCCAAGTGCTCGGGCTGCGGCCCGCACCGGAATTCGAGGAGTGGTTGGAAAAAATGCACATCGCCACCGGTGGCACCCGCCTGCTGCCTGCCGATACGCGCCACGCCCTCGTCCAGCATGTCCCTCATTGATCCATCGCCGCTGTCCGGCCCGCCAGCCGATCCCTGGCACCACCTCCGGTCGCTCACCTCCGCCCGCATTGCCATTGGCCGCGCCGGTGGCAGCCAACCGACGCGCGCCCTGTTGGACTTCCGCCTCTCCCACGCCCGGGCCAAGGATGCGGTGAACGCCAGCTTCGATGTCGCCCGCCTCTGCGGCGACTTGGCCGCTCACGGCATCACGCCACTCCTGCTCGCATCCGGCGCACGGGACCGCCGCGAGTTCCTGCTACGGCCTGACCTCGGCAGACGGCTCGCTCCCTCCTCGCTGGAAATCCTACGGCAAGACCCACCACCCCCACCTGACCTTGTGATCATCATTTCCGACGGCCTCTCCGCCCTCGCAGCGAATTCCCATGCCGTGGCCACGGCGGTTCCCTTGTTAGAAAATCTCACCGCCCGCGGCTGGAACGCCGACCGCGTGGTCATCGTCCCTTTCGGCCGGGTGAAGCTGCAGGATGAAATCGGCCACGCGCTCGGCGCTCGTTTCTCGCTGATGCTGCTTGGCGAGCGCCCCGGCTTGGGCGCACCCGACAGCCTGGGCGCCTACTTCACTGCCCATCCATCTCCCGAAAAATCCGATGCCGACCGCAACTGCATCTCCAACATCCGCCCCGAAGGCCTGCCGCCCGCTGCCGCCGCAGCCAAGCTCGCCTGGCTGCTAGATGAATCACGCCGAACCGGACTGGCCGGGGTCTCACTCAAAGATGGAAGTGACTCCGTCCCCAATCTTCTCCTGCCCCACTCAGCTACATGCAGTTTGACCGCCGGTTAAACCCGGAATTCAAAATTATTAGAGACAGAAATAATCAAAAATCTGCTTGTCGTGTGGCGGGCGTCTGTTTTGTTCAGGGCATGGCATGTGTGCGTTGGATTGTTCCCTGGGCGGATTCGGAAACGAAGCCGGCGATTTACCACTGCATTTCGCGGGTGGTGGACCGGCGGCTTGCCTTTGAGGCGGAGGACAAGGAGCAGTTCCGTATTTACATGCGCATGATGGAGAATTTCTCCGGCTGCCGTGTGCTTTCCTATTGCGTGATGTGCAACCATTTTCATCTGCTGCTTGAAGTGCCGCCACGGGCAAAGGCTGCTTTGACGGATGAGCAATTGTTGCAGCGGCTTGGCTCGCTGTATTCAAAGGCGTTTGTCGCCACGGTGGCGAAGGAGCTGGCGGATGCGCGCCAGGTGGTGGCGCAGGGCATGGCGTCGGATGGGGAGACCTATGTGCAGCGCATTCACGAACGCTTCACCTACCGGATGCGTGACTTGAGTGAGTTCATGAAAACCCTGCTTCAACGCTTCACCCGCTGGCACAATGCGCGGACCCAGCGGCGTGGTAATTTGTGGGAGGAAACCTTCAAGAGCGTGGTGGTGGAGGATGGCCTGGCCTCCAAAACCATGGCGGCTTACATCGACC
>JBBECN010000051.1:0-6194 GCA_040881795.1 Akkermansiaceae bacterium | reverse complement strand
CCCCGCTGGCGACACGCATGAGTTTTCGCGCCAGTTTCCGGTCGGCCTGGTCCCGCTCCAGCCGCAGGCCGCGCAACCAGGACTCCACGGCCCGGACTCGCTCGCGCGCTTCTCTGGCCGCTTCCACTTCCGCTTTGAGTTCCGGGTAATCGATCCCCGCGAAGCGCGGATGGTCTGGGGCTTGGTGTTTCCAAACCCTCAGAAATTGTTCGCCACGTTCCAGGATGTGCGGGCCGCGTAGTTTGCTCATGAATCGAATCACGCGGCTGGGATATGGTAGCGCTGCAGAAGTTTCTCTCCAAAGTGTTCGAAATCAGTGCCCTCCTTGCAATCGGTGGTTCGAATCTACCCTTTTACGGTTTGAAAACCGAGTGACGTGTGAAGAGAAGGGGGGCGTGCGGCCCCTAAAATGGACAAAAAAATAAGCGGTCCGACTGATCATCCCCCTAGGAAAAACCCATTAACCCGGGAGGCATCTCAGTCGGACCGCCTTGTCTTGCGACGCCGGAGAGTTACCACCCGACCGACCCTCCCGCAAGCTTTAATTTCCTAAAACTGAAAAAAATATTCCCCAGTGCTGCCGA
Source organism: Akkermansiaceae bacterium (assembly GCA_040881795.1). Lineage (GTDB taxonomy): Bacteria > Verrucomicrobiota > Verrucomicrobiia > Verrucomicrobiales > Akkermansiaceae > Luteolibacter. The sequence continues at coordinate 5,610 of JBBECN010000051.1, read as the reverse complement.
TCAACCTTCCCGTAAGATCGCGGCGGCGATCGCATCCTCCATCCCGGGCTCGGTGCGAATGAAAATCTCCTGCAGGCCTTTTTCGGATTGAGTGACCGCTTTCAGGCCGCCGGGCACCTTGCGTTGCACTTTCATGGAGCCTGTCCGGCTGCCAACGCCCAGCGATTTCCCGCCATAGGAGCGGCCGATGATCACCCCCACCACGCCATCCATGGCTTCGATCCTGCGCATCACCTGATGGCATTCCTTGGAGGAACTTTGATGGCGTCCACGCGAAGGCATGATAAAAATGGATGGAATGAAGCTCAGAGCGTGTCGGCGGGAGGCCGCCGTTCGACGAGGGATTGTTGTTTTTCCACAATCCCACGAAGGGATTTGATATCGGCCTCCAGACGCTCCAAGAGCTCGGTGGCCTCGGTCACCGCAGCATTGGCATCCGGCAAACCCGAGAGCTCCTGCATGGTGGAAACGATGATGCCGATGAAAAGATTGAGAATCGTGAAAGTGGCGATCACGATGAAGGGCACGAAAAACGCCCAGGCAAATGGATGGGTCTCCATCACCGGCCGCACAATGCCCATCGACCAACTTTCAAGGGTCATCACTTGAAACAAGGTGTAAAGGCTGGCCGGCAGCGAGCCGAACCAATCCGGGTATTGCTCGCCGAACAGGCGCGTCGCCAAAACCCCGGCGGTGTAGAAGAAAATCGACATCACCGCGACGACGCCCGCCAGCCCGGGAATGGAATGCAAAAACGCAGCGACCACTTTCCGCAATGAAGGGATGACGGTGAGCAAACGAAGGACCCGCAACACCCGCAGCGAGCGCAAGACCGCCCACGGCCCGGCGCCCGGGACGATCGCCACCGCCACCACCAGGAAATCAAAGATATTCCAACCACTCCGCCAAAAACGGCTGCGGTAGGCGATCAGCTTAATCAACAGTTCGGCGAGAAAAACCAGCAAGCAAAACCGGTCCACCGCCACCAGCGCCCCGCCCATGCGGGCCATCATCTCCGGCGAGGTCTCAAGCCCGAGAACCGCCGCATTGACCAGGATCAACGCGACGATGATCCGCTGGACCAACGGCGCCTCCACCCGACGCGCGATTTTCACCCTCCAGGGTGCGACGCCGTGTTGCCTGCTGAGATCGTTGAGTTCTTGTTCGCCCATGTGTTGAGGTTTCGCGCTAGAGATACAGCGCCGCCCGTCACAAGCAAGCCGCTTCCCAACGCAATCGAAACGACATTTTCCACCACATGGCAGGCTGCAACCGACCGAGCCGTAAAAAGCCAACTTTCAGTTGAATGCATTCCATTCATCGTTAGGCTGGAAAGGATGATATCGAACTTGAGTGAGCGCACGCCACTTCGGAAATGAAAATTCTCACCATCCTCGCATTCCTAACCATGACAGTGGCCGCACAGACGCTGGATGATTTCCAGGGGAAGATGCGCCTGCTGGTGGTCACCGAATCCAATGATGCCCTCAGCAGGAAACTCGTGGCGGAGCAAGCCGGCCTGGCCGATCGAGACATCGAGATCTTCGTCCTCAAAGGTCCCGCAGCTCCCGGAAAGTATCCGGGGGCAACACTCGGCCAGGCGTTGCGCAAGCGCATGAATGTCCGCGACGGAGTGGCCGAGGTCCTGCTGCTCGGCAAGGACGGCCGCACCACCCTGCGCTGGAGCGTCGGCGACTTCAGCATCGCCTCACTCTTCGCCAAGATCGACGCGATGCCGATGCGGATCCGGGAAATGCAGGATCGTTAGATTTTCCTAACTGCCAGATAAACCGTGCTCGCCGCCTCACAATCCATGTGCGGATTGTGGAATGGAACGATGTGCGATTCACAGGACTCGAAGACCTGCTTGAGTGAGTTCATGAAGCCCTCGTCCGGGGTATCATCCGACCACAACCCGAAGACCCCGCCCGGATGCAGTTTCATCGCAAGGCGGCCAAGACCTTCTGCGTCGTAAAACGTCGAGTGCCGCTCGTGCAGGAGATTCGACGGCGAGTGATCGATATCCAACAGGATGGCGTGAAACCGCCTGTCGGGTGCCTCCGGGTCGAAACCCGCGTCATCCGCGAGTGCGAGTTTGAAAAAATCGCCATGCACCAAGCGGCAGCGCGAATCGGCGAGCAACCCCGGGCCGAGCGGCGCAAGGCCTTGCTGATGCCACTCGATGACCGGTTCCAAGTAGTCCACCACCAGCAGCGAGCCGACACTGGAGTGCTCCAAGGCGGCGCGCGCCGTATAACCAAGACCCAGCCCGCCGACAACGACATCGAGCGCTTCGCCGGGAAAAATTCTTTCGGCGGAATCGAGTCCCAAATTTGAAAGCGCGATTTCCACCGTGGTGAACAAGCTGGTCATCAAGAAGGCGTCGCCGAGGATGATTTCGTAAACTTCGACATCATCGAGTGCCGGCAGCGTGCGGCGTCGCAGGATCAGATCGCCGAGCGGCGTCTTCCGGAAGTCCAGTTCCTGAAAGCGGGGATTGGGTGGCATGCCCGATCTGTAAGCGCAGGATCCGGCGATGGACAGCCGATTATCAGTAATCCACGGGGTCAGCGCGATGCATGATGACTTGGTAGTTGCCCCGTTTGAAAATCACTCCATCGCCTCGGACCCGCAAATCCCACGCACCGCGGGCGACGGCCTTGCGAGCGCCTTCCGCAAAAGGGTTGCCCAGCACGATTTGCCCGTTTTTTGGGAAATACTGCCATGCCATGATCCGGACTTTCACGTTGGGGTTCTGGCGCAGTGAGACGGCCACGCTGCCACCGGATCGGCCGGGCTTGATGCCTGCGCCGAAGTCGAGAAACCACTCTTGTTTCTCACTCATGGGGAAAATCGGATCATTGCTTGAGGCGATCTTGTAGATCCCGCGAAACTCGCCTCCGCTGCGGGTCGAAAAATCGGCGGCTTGCGAAACTTGCGGTGAGCCAGCAAAAAAAACCGCACTTGAAAGCACGAGCGATTTGAAAATCTTCGTCTTCATCTACAACCTATAGCTCATCTCATGCCGGACCGCAAATGATCTCATGATTGCGAGGTTCCGTTGCATCGAGCCAGCGAGGAAACTGCAAATGCGACCAGCGGACCGCAACCGACATGGAGCCCCGATCATTTCACTTTGTTGCCGACGCCCTCTCACAGCGGCCAAAACCACAGCAGCGTCGGCAAGCTCACCACCACCACCAGAATTTCCAACGGCAGCCCCAGCCGCCAATAGTCGCCGAAACGCAGCCCTCCCGGCCCGAGGATCAGGGTGTTGTTCTGGTGGCCGATGGGAGTGAGAAACGCACACGAAGCCCCAATCGCAACGGCCATCAGGAAGGGATCCGAACGCACTGAAAGCGCCGCGGCGGTGCCGATCGCGATCGGACACATCACGGCGGCAGTGGCGGCGTTGTTCATGAAATCGGATAGAGTCATGGTCACCACCAGGATCACGGCAAGTCCCAGCACCGCATGCCCTTGCGCCACGCTGTTGAGAAGTGCCACCGCGATCAAATCCGCAGCACCTGTGGTCTCCATCGCCCCGGCAACCGGAATCAACGCGCCTAACAAAACAATCACTGGCCAATCAATCGCCTCATAAACCGTGCGCAGCGAGATCACCTTCAGCGCCATCCCCGCCAGCACCCCTGCGGCGAACGAAATCGCCGCCGGCAACAAGCCGAAAGCCGCGCCCACCACCGCCACCGCCATCACCACCGCGCTCAGGATCGCCTGGCGCTTGTCCGGAATCCGGATCGAGCGCTCCGCCAAAGGCACACAGCCGAATTCCGAGCCAAACCCGAGAATCGCCTCGGCCGAGCCCTGCATCAAAAGCACATCGCCCGCTTGCACCGGCTCCGAGCGCAGCCGCCGGACAGATCGTCTCCCCCGCCGCGAGAGGGCCAGCAAATTGATCCCGTAGCGCGTCCGCAAATGAATATCAGTGGCGGAACGGCCGACCAGCGCCGTCCCCGGACGCACCGTCAATTCCATCAAAGTGATCTCATCGGTTGCAGGATGCTTCTTCGACTCCTCAGCCGGCTCCGCCAAAACCGCCTCGCCTTTTTCCGCATCATCGTGCTTGGCAGGGCGGTTGCGATGATCCTCTTCCAGCGCCAGTCCCAGGCTGGAAAGAGCAGATGCCAGCGACCCGGGGTCCGCCTCGATCACCAAAATATCCCCCGCTTGCAGCACATAATTGGCGTGGGGAATCGGCACCCGGAACTGGTTCCGCACCATCCCGATCACCTGCGCGTCCGCCTCTTCCAGAATCGGACCGATTTGCCGCAAGGTTTTCCCCGCCGCCTTGCCGCCCTCGCTGATGCGCGCTTCGGTGATATAGGCCCCCGTGTCGAACCCCTCGGCACCGGCACGTTCCCGAGCCGGAACCAACCGCCAACCCACGAGAGCCACAAACAAAACTCCGACACCCGCCACCACCACACCCACCGGCGTGTAGTCGAACATCGCGAAACTTCCCGCACCCGTTTGCTCCCGGAATCCCGACACAATCAAATTCGGCGGCGTACCGATCAAGGTGGTCATCCCTCCCAGAATCGAGCCGAAGGCCAGCGGCATCAGGACACGCCCCGGGGGAAGCCCCTGCTTGGCCGCCACCTGAATTGCCACCGGCATCAACAACGCCAGCGCGCCCACATTGTTCATGAAAGCGGAGAGCACCGCCCCCAGTCCCGCCAGCGCCGCGATGGTCAACGTCGGCCCGGATGCCGTTGGGATCAAACGTCGCGTCACCACATCGATCGCCCCGGAAGTCTGCAAACTGCGGCTCAGGATCAAAACGCAGGCCACCGTAACGACCGCCGGATGCCCAAACCCGGAAAAGGCGGACTCCCCCGGCACCACGTTCAACACCACACAAGCCAGCAGCGCCGCCATCGCCACCATGTCATGCCGCCACTTGCCCCACAGGAACAGGACCACCGTGATGCTGAGAATGATTAGAATGAAGATTTGTTCACGAGTCATGCGGGAGGGACGTTAGAAATGCCCGAAGAATCCTCCGCCGAATCGCTGCTGTCCAGCTGGGAATCTTCGCGGACCCACCGGTTTCCGATACGCTTCAAACCAAGCCGGGGAAAATTAAATAAAATGAATGGTTGCTATTCCTCAGCCGCCGAGCCTATTCACAGGTCGATTGGACGGCGAAAGTTTGTTTTCTCGCTCTTTGTTCGATCCGTGACGCCATGGTCCAAGAAAGTGTTCTATCCACATGGCGTCATCAAGAATTGAATCAAATGGACATCTACGTGGGCAACCTGCCCTACACTGCTACTGAAGGCGACGTTTCCGAACTCTTCGCCGCTTTTGGACCTGTTGAACGGGTCAAAATCATCACCGACCGTGAAACCGGGCAATCCAAAGGATTTGCTTTCGTGACCCTCGGTGACCAAAGCCAGTTGAACGCGGCCATCGAGGCCCTCAACGACAAAGACTATAACGGTCGTCCTCTTCGCGTGAACGCATCGGAGCCCAAGGAATCACGTCCAAGCGGCGGTGGTGGTGGCTACGGCGGCGGCGGTGGTGGCGGCGGCTACGGTGGTGGCGGCGGCGGTGGCGGCTACAAAGGCGGCGGCGGCGGTGGCTACA
>JBBECN010000050.1:31319-37256 GCA_040881795.1 Akkermansiaceae bacterium | reverse complement strand
AACGTGAACATTTTCGAATGCTGATGCGGATGTGCGAGAAGTTCACGGGTTGCCGAGTCTTGTCTTATTGCTTGATGTCCAATCACTTCCATGTGCTTTTGGAAGTTCCGCCGATGCCGGAGGGAGGGATCACCGACGAGGAATTGTTCACGCGGCTGGGTGTTTTCTACGGCGAGGCGAAAGTGGCGGAGATTGCCAAGGAAATGGAAGAGGCCGGGAGCGTGCGGGCGCGAGGGGAGTTCGAGCTGCCGCCGGTGGATGAGGATGGGCAGCCGTTGACTCCGGCTCAGGAACTGGCGATGGCGAACCATCAGGCAGAGCGCCGCCGGGAGGAAATCCGCAGTCGCTACACGCGGCGGATGCATGATCTGAGCGAGTTCATGAAGTCCTTGCTGGAACGCTTCACCAAGTGGTTCAACCGCACGCATTCGCGCTCGGGCCATCTGTGGGAAGACCGTTTCAGGAGCGTGATCGTGGAGAGCGGAACAGCGGCTCGGACCATGGCCGCTTACATCGATCTCAATCCCGTGCGGGCCGGAATGGTCAAGAATCCAGCGGATTACCGATGGAGCAGTTACGGGGAGGCAATTGGTGGAGGTGCGAAAGGCGACGGCAAGAAGGCGCGCGAGGGTCTGGTGAGAGCGTATTTATGTGATCAGGGAGTGGGATTTGACGCAGAGAAATGGAAGGAGTTTTCGCGCTTGTATCGGCGCTTGATGGGCTTGGCACTGGGCAAAAAGCCCGGGCGGGCGAATGTCTCCAAATCCAACAAAGGCCTTGGCCAGACGACCAAGAACACCGTGGAGCTGCTGGAAAGCGAGGACAATGAAACCGTGTTGAAGGATCTGGGCTCCGCGAAGATGTTATACTGTCGCATTCGTTATTTCACCGACGGGGCTGTGATCGGCAGCAAGGAGTTCGTGAACGAGGCCTTTGACAGTGCACGGGATCGATTTGGTCCAAAACGCAAGGACGGCGCGAGAAAAATGAAGGGAGATGCTGTGCCTGCGAACCTGACTTTGTGGAGCTTGAGGGATCTACGAAAGGGAATCGTTTGAATGGAGTAAACCCGTTTTGATTGGATGACGTAGTTCGCAAACCCTGATAGGACACGAAGTCAACGAGACCCGAGCCATTCGGCGGGTGAACGCACACACGGTTCGGAAAAGTAACCTGGTCAAACTGGAAGCAATGCTTGTTGGTCGGGACTGGTACCATTTCCTGTGGAGCCCGGATGCTGTTGTTGATCTACAATCTGTGGAGCATGTTTGTGCGGGTGCCCAAGAATCAAGGTGGCCACACCGAGGCGATCAAAAGCCGCTACGAGTTGTTGCTCATCCCTGCGAAAATGGTGCTGAGTGGAAGGCGCAAAATCGTCAAATTGGCGGTCGGCGGCAAGTTTGCGAGCTTTCTCAAACAGGCATACCGCAGGCTTGAAGAGTGGCTGAGCCAAACTGCGCCGCAGTTGAGTTTGACCATGGGAAAATCGCCACCATGGCTGCTCTTTGATCCCACTCAAGCCAGTCCATCCGCCGTCACTTGACCCCAATTGCGCCCCTCATCCTCTTTCCAACTGCGGATTTTAGGTTCAAAGGTTATATCAGCAGCTGACATCTGGCTTCAAAATGGGGGCCGTCGAGGTTTTTTTTGCGGCTCACGCGTAACCGAGCCAAGGTCCCAGCCATTTTTCTGCTTCCGCCAAGGTCATTCCCTTGCGCCGTGCGTAATCTTCAATTTGATCCTCCTGAAGCTCGGTCAGCGCAAAATAGTGGCTTTCCGGGTGCGAAAAATACAGTCCGCACACCGCAGCACCCGGATGCATCGCGCAGCTTTCGGTGAGCGTCACACCGGTTTCGGGGGAAGCCCCTAACAAATCAAACAGAATCGGCTTTTCGGTGTGGTCCGGCTGGGCGGGATATCCCGGCGCGGGACGGATGCCCTGATAGTTTTCATGAATGAGCTGGTCATGCGTGAGTTCATGCTCGGTTTCATAGCCCCACTCGATGCGTGCCTGGTGGTGGAGAAACTCCGCGAAGGCTTCGGCAAATCGGTCGGCGATCGCCTTGACCATGATCGCGCCGTATGGATCGATTTCCTTGTCCAACTGCTCTGCAAACTCATGCGCGCCGTGAATGCCGACGACGAAGCCACCGATGTAGTCCGGGGACTTCCCTCCAGCCACCCAATCGGCCAGGGCGACATTCGGTTTACCGGAATCTTTCTTGAGTTGCTGCCGCAGGCTGTGAAAGCGGGTGCGTTCTTCGGTGCGGGTTTCGTCGGCCCAGATGATGATATCGTCGCCCTCGGCGTTTGCCGGGAAAAATCCGTAGATGCCCTCAGCATGGCAGCGGTTTTCATCGATGATCCGGTCCACCCAGATGAGGGCGTCCTGATAGAGTTTGCCGGCTTCGACCGCGCCTTCGACGTTCTTGGTTTTGAGCGTCTTCGTCTCGCGATCCCACACGCCGCGGAGTTCCCAAGCGTGGAAAAACGGCGTCCAGTCAATGAACTTGGCAAGCTCGCGCAAGGACGGGCTCTTGAGGGTGCGAGTGCCGGTGAATGACGGAACCGGCGGAGTGTAATTCGCCCAATCATACTGCGGGCCGGCAGCGCGGGCTTCGGCCAGCGTGAGAGTTTCCTTTTTCGGGCCACCGAGGAAATTGTCGCGAAGCTTTTGCTGCTTCACGAGGTTCTCCGCCGCGAAGGCCTGCCGCTGGTCTTTGGAGAGCAACGAAGTGGTCACCGGCACCGAACGTGACGCGTCCAACACGTGCACAACCGGACCGGAATAATGCTGAGCAATCTTGATGGCGGTGTGGGCCGCCGAGGTGGTGGCACCGCCGATGAGCAGCGGAATTTTGAAACCAAGCCGCTCCATTTCTTTGGCGACGTGCACCATCTCATCGAGCGACGGCGTGATCAATCCGGATAGACCGATGACGTCGGCACCAAGTTCGACGGCTTTGGCGAGGATCTTGTCACAAGAGACCATCACGCCCATATCGGTGACTTCGAAGCCGTTGCAGGAAAGCACGACGCCGACGATGTTCTTGCCGATGTCATGCACGTCGCCCTTGACCGTGGCGATTAGGAAGCGTCCTGCGGAGCGCGCGCGCTCGGCGAGCTTGAGAGCCTCGTCATCGGTTAGGGCAGTGTTTTCCGCTTTCAACGCGGCAATGTCGCCAGCGAGATATTCCGCTTTGTCGGCTTCCATGTAAGGGAAAAGCCAAGCGACCGCCTTTTTCATGACGCGGGCGGATTTCACCACTTGTGGCAGGAACATCTTGCCTGCGCCGAAGAGATCGCCGACGACGCCCATGCCATCCATCAGCGGGCCTTCGATGACTTTGAGCGGCCGCACGTATTTCAAGCGGGCTTCTTCGGTGTCCTCGTCGATGTATTTGTCGATGCCGCGAAGCAACGCGTGTTCGAGGCGTTTTTCCACCGGCGCATCCCGCCACGAGAGGTCCTCTTCGAGTTTTTTGCCGCCCTGGCCCTTGTAGCTTTCAGCCAGATCGAGCAGGCGTTCCGTGGCATCCTGGCGGCGGTTGAGCAGGACATCCTCGACGCAATCCAAAAGTTCGCGGGGGATCTCATCATAAACTTCGAGCATTCCGGCGTTCACAATGCCCATGTCCATACCCGCATTGCCGGCATGATAGAGAAATGCGGAGTGCATCGCCTCGCGGACCTTGTTGTTGCCGCGGAAGGAGAATGAGATGTTGGAGACTCCGCCGGAGACTTTCGCGCCGGGCAGGTTGTCCTTGATCCAGCGGGTCGCGTTGATGAAATCGATGGCATAATTGTTATGCTCCTCGATACCAGTGGCGACCGTTAGAATATTGGGATCAAAAATGATGTCGTCCTGATTGAAGCCGACCTCATCGACAAGAATGCGGTAGGCGCGCTCGCAGATGCGGATCTTTTCCTCATAGGTCGCCGCCTGTCCTTTTTCATCGAAGGCCATGACAACCACCGCCGCGCCATAGCGCATGATGTGGCTCGCCTGTTGTTTGAAGTTCTCCTCGCCCTCCTTGAGCGAGATCGAATTCACAATGCCTTTGCCCTGAAGATACTTGAGTCCCTCCTCGAGGATTTCCCACTTGGAAGAATCCACCATGATGGGAACTTTGGCGACGTCCGGCTCGCCCTGGAGCAGGCTCAGGAACCGGGACATCATCGCCTTGCCATCGATCAGGCCGTCGTCGAAACAAATATCAATGACGTTCGCGCCATTGCCGACCTGTTGGCGGGCCACTTCCACGGCGGCTTCGAGATCGCCAGCTCGAACGAGTTTGGCAAACTGTGGCGATCCGGCGACATTCGCGCGCTCGCCGATCATGAGGAAGCGCTTGTCGGAAGTGTGGTTGTAGGCCTCGGTGCCGGATAGGCGGAGGGCGTGGGGGATGGTTTTCATTTGGGTAAAGCGAAACGCAGAGAACGCAGAGAAAGAGGAGGAAGACGCGGAGAGTTTATTGAGGGAAATTGATGACGTGGCGTTTGATGCCATCGCGTAGAAGAATCACATTGAAGTTGATGAGCAGGCCGAGACACTTGTTGGCCAGACGCATGTAGGTATTAAGCTGGGCTTCGTGGATTGGAACGATTGCAGCGACGGTCTTGATTTCAACGACGACACATTCTTCAACCAAGAGATCGATGCGATAGGCATCCTCATCCAGAATTTCTCCTTTGTAGAACACCTCCGTCTGAACTTGTCTTCGCGATGATATACCTCGGAGTAAAAGCTCTCGTTGCAAAGCCGCCTCATAGACGCGTTCCAGCAAGCCTGGTCCAAACTCCCGATGCACCTCCATCGCGGCGTCAACAATTGCGCCAGACAACAGGTTCATTTCATCTTTCGTTTTCATAAATGCAATCTCTCAGCGTCTTCCTCTGCGTCCTCTGCGTCCTCCGCGTTTCGCTTCAAGCAATCACCGGCACTTCGCGTGGCGCGTATTTCGCGACGGCGCTTGCGATCGCTGCGACGTGCTCCGGGGTGTTGCCGCAGCAACCGCCTGCGAGATTGAGTAGTCCGGCTTTGGCGAATTCCGCCATGTAGTCATGCATGTGTTGCGGCTCAAGATCAAAACCCGTCGGCGCGAGTGGGTTGGGCAAACCGGCATTCGGGTAGCAAGAAATGCAGGTGGCCGCGCAGTCGGAAAGTTCCTCAAGATGCGGGCGCATCAGATCCGGGCCGAGCGAACAATTCAGGCCGATCGCCAGCGGTTTCACATGGGCGAAGGCATTCCACAGTGCTTCGACTTTTTGCGCGGAAATCATGGTTTCCCCACCGAGACCGACGGCGGCGGAAACAATCACCGGCAGGCGGTATTTGTGCTCTGCGAAAATCTCTTCGATGGCCACCACAGCCGCCTTGGCATTGAGCGAATCGAAAATGGTTTCCACCATCAGGATGTCGCAACCGCCTTCGATGAGAGCGAGAACTTGATGCCGGTAAGCGGCGAGAACCTGATCGAACGTCACCACCCGGAAGCCGGAATCGTTGGCGTCCGGTGAGTTGCTCAGGGAGACCGTCAGCGGCCCGATGGCGCCAGCGACGTAACGTTTGCGACCGGTGTCGGTGCCGACGTTATCCGCCCATTTCCGGCAAAGCCGTGAGGATTCGACATTCATTTCCCAAGCGAGATCGTTGAGGAATTTGTCTTCGAGGATTTTCTGGAAAAACTCCGGGTCCTTGCGACCGCCCTTCTCGCGGGGATCCTCGACGAAAAACTCACTCTGCGCGATGCCGGTTGCGGAGAAGGTGTTCGTCTCGCAAATGTCAGAACCGGCCTCGTAGAAACGCTTGTGAATATCGCCGATGACCTCCGGACGGGTGATGGATAGAATATCGCCGTTGTTCAGCAAATCCTTCTCGTTATCCGCATAGCGACTGCCGCGTGCATCCGCCTCGTTGAGCCCGTAGGTGCGGAT
>JBBECN010000050.1:25920-31219 GCA_040881795.1 Akkermansiaceae bacterium | reverse complement strand
TATCCGCATAGCGACTGCCGCGTGCATCCGCCTCGTTGAGCCCGTAGGTGCGGATGGTGGTTCCCATCGCCCCATCGAGGACGAAAATTCGCTCGGAGAGGGCGCGTTGGATTTCTGCGGTGGCATCAGGTTGCGGCATGGCTGGACGATAACCGGAAATCGCACACCTTCAAGAAACAAATCTTCATATCAGGATATGATGATGGGTTTAATGTTCTAAAGCCAGTTCGCACCCGAAGCTAAAACACAAGGCGCTGGATTTCAATCAAGCATGTAGGCAAGCAGGTCTTTCAACTCGTCGGAATTGAGGCGGTTGATCAAGCCGGGCGGCATCGGCGAGACAGGCGATGGCTTGATGTCCTTGATCTCGTTACGCTCGATCTCGATGGTCTGGCTGAGGTCGAAAGGACTGGTGGCGATGATCCACTTTTCATCCTTTTCCTCGATGATTTTACCGGTGACCTCGGTGCCATCCTTGCGGGTGATGAGGTCAAAGGCGTACTGGGTGGAAATGACTTTGCTCGGTTCGATCATCGACTCGGCGAGATCATGCACGGTGAAGCGACCACCCACGGTGGTGAGGTCCGGGCCGGAGGAACCACCGTCGTTGCCGTAGCGGTGGCAGGCGGCACAAAGCGAGGCTTGAAACATGCGCTTGCCGTTTTCCTTGTCGCGGCCTTCGAGTCCGGATTCGGCGAGAGCGACGATTTCCTCGAGTGCCCATTGGCGGCCGGGGCCTTTGATTTCAGGCAAATTGGCCAAGGAACTCTCGGGAATCGGCGACTGGAGACTGGCGATCAACTGCTGCTCATCCGAAGTCGCATTGGCGATCGTTTGTTTTTTCAAATCGACGATGAAGCCGGCGTAACTCGCACCGCCTTTTTTCGTCAGCAGCTTGTCGAACCATGCGAAAAACCGCTGCCGCTCGTCTGCCTGCCACGGGCCCGTCACCTCGCGCAGGCAGTAGATGTAATGAATGATCTGAGCGGGTGGTAAGTTGGCGATCATCTCCACAACGGTGCCGCCGTATCGGGAGTTACGCTTCGCCAGCTCCAGCCAATCTGGGGCCACTTCCGGGCCGGCGGCATCCATCAGCGCCAACGTGCGGGAAACCACGCCGGGAGCCTGAAGGTAGGATAACATGCGGCACAACTCGCGATTCATCTCCGCATCGTCCGCCGGATAGGAGGAGTCGATTTTCGAAATGACCCCCAACCGTGCGGCATCATCGGGCTGGCCGTGACGGGCGAAAACCAAGCCCGCCGAACGCAGCCAATTGATTTTTTGCGGTTGGTCGAGCTTGTTCCATTCGATCCGATCGAGCGCGGAGAGGATCCGCTCGCGATGCGCCTCGCTGCCTACACGGGCGAGCCCGAGCGACGCACCAATGACCTGCCACGGGGAGCTTGTGGAATTTTCCAGGATGGGCAGAAATGCCTCCACACCTTGTTGCTCCAGAGAAAGGCGGGACTGGTAGCGGACGATTCGTTGGTCACTGCCGAGCGAAGCGATGGCGGATGAGGCCTCGATCAGAGCAAGTTCCTTGGACTGATAGCTCACCGGCGTCGTCGCTGAGCCACCGGTGTAGCTCACGCGCCAGAGCGCGGATTCGGTCCGGCGACCTCCTGTTAGGCAATACATGTTGCCGTCGTAACCAATCACCGCATCCGTGAATGGCAGACCCGCACCGGAGACGAACTCTTCGCGCTGCGCCTGATAGCCAGTGCCATCCGGTGCTAGATGAACTGCGTAAATCGTCGCAAACGTCCAATCGAGCGCGTAAATCGCACGTTGGTATTTTTCAGGAAACTTCGCCCCTTTGCCTGAGGCCATACCGGTGGGCGAACCCGGGCCGATATCGAGTTGGGACGGCATGCTGTCCTCATAACAGACCGGCCATTTTCCAGTGCCGTTGCGCCAGCCGAATTCCGAACCCGCCACCACGTGACAAATCCGCGTGGGCCGATACCAAGGCATGCCGAGGTCCCATTCCATGTCCGAGTCGTAGCCGAAAAGGTCGCCCTGCGCATTGAAGGCGATGTCGTAGTTGTTGCGGAAGCCTATGGAAAATAGCTCCCAGTTCTTTCCATCCAGAGTGAAGCGGGCGACCCAGCCGCCGGGCGCCATACGGTCGCGAGCGTGACCGCGGGCGTCAGGCCGACGGGGCAACAGTTGGTCCTCCGCCCAGGACTTGGAGACGAGGGATTTTTCGAATTCCGGAAGATCGGTGTGATTGCCGGCGACCACATAGATGAACTTTCCGTCGGGCGAGACCACCAAGCCGTGCGGCCCGTGCTCGCCGCGGCCTTTGAACGCTTTCACCAATTCCGGCTTATCCGGCTCGCCATCGCCGTCGCTATCTGAAACGCGCCAGACGCCGTTTTGGTCGGAGCCTTCGTTCACCGTCACCCATAAAACCCCTTGATGCCAAAGCAATCCGTGAGCGCCCTTCAACGGAATCGGCAGCGCCTCCACGGTTGTGTTACCTTCGTCTCCCACTGGCGGGATCACCCGATAGATTTTCCCGTATTGATCCGCGCAAATGAGGCGTCCCTTGCCATCCACGGTCATCGCCACCCACGATCCCTGTTTCGAGGGGACTCGATAGAGCTGCTCCAACTTGAATCCGGGAGCGACCTGATAGTTGCTGGTGGCGTCCACCACACCCGCAGTTTCGTCCGCCTCGGACATCAGAATGTCGCCCCACGGTGGATCACCCATCTTTGCGACGATGGTGGCCTTGGGCCAGGATTTCGTTGCGAATTCGAGACCCTGCCACCCCTCGGTGCCTTCGCTGCTGCAGAGCCAGTGCGCATCCGAAACGACGTGCAGTTTTTTACCATTCTTCAGAGTCGCCCGGAATCGCAGGGCCATGCCCGCAGCGCCCCCATCGTTGCGTCCTTCCACGGCGATCACATTGCGGCTACCCGGCCGGAGATTTTTTAGCACGTCATAGGTCTGCGGGGCGGTCCAATCGGCGCTCATTCCCAGATCCTCGCCATTGATCGAAAGGCGGTGCCAATTGTCGCAAACCACGGTGATGGCGGCGCTGGTCACATCCGGAGGAAGTTGAAAATCACGGCGGAACAACACCCGCTCAGTGGCACCCGGCGAGTTATTTTTCCAAATCCATTTGGTCACGGGAGCTTCCGCAACGGCAACGACATGTGTGCCGACGGAAGTTGCAAGAATGACCAGGATCAATCGGGTCGAAATAAGAAATCTACGCATGTGTTGCCTCAATACGCCGTCGTCCAGCGGTGCTTATCAAAAAAACAACCGACTCGGGAACTGCCGCCGATCGGCGGCTTCTCTAACCTTCCGCAAGCAGCTTGCGGAAGTAGCCAATGGTGGAATCGAGCCCCTCATCCAGCGAAACGGTTGGCTCCCACCCAAGCTCCTTTTGTGCCAGGGTGATGTCCGGGCGACGCTGCCTCGGGTCATCGCCCGGCAATGGAAAATACGAAATCTTCGACGGGCCACCGACTTTTTTCAAAACCAGCTCCGCGAGTTGAAGCATCGTGAACTCACCCGGATTGCCGATATTGACCGGCCCGGTCATGCTCGGATGGTTCATCAGCCGGATGAAGCCCTCGATCAGGTCGTCCACATAACAAAACGAGCGGGTCTGCGTGCCGTCGCCGTAGATCGTCAGGTCCCTGCCCTGAAGTGCCTGGACGATGAAATTCGAAACTACGCGGCCATCATCCGGCAGCATCCGCGGCCCGTAGGTGTTGAAAATGCGGACCACGCGGATATCGACATTGTTCTGGCGGTGATAATCGAAAAACAAGGTCTCGGCGCAGCGTTTCCCCTCATCATAACAGGAACGGATGCCGATGGGATTCACGCTTCCCCAGTAAGACTCCGGCTGCGGGTGAACATCCGGGTCCCCATAAACCTCGGAGGTGGAGGCTTGGAAAACGCGAGCACCCAGCCGTTTGGCAAGGCCCAGACAATGGATCGCGCCCATCACCGAGGTCTTGGTCGTCTTGATCGGGTTGTGTTGATAATGCGGCGGCGAGGCCGGGCAGGCGAGGTTGTAAATTTGATCCACCTCGTATTTGAAGGGCTCGGTGACATCGTGCCGCACCAGTTCGAAATAGGGGTTTCCCAAGAGGTGGGCGATGTTTCGCTTCCGTCCGGTGAAAAAGTTATCGAGGCAAATCACCTCGTTGCCCTCACGCAGGAGCCGCTCACAAAGGTGTGAACCTAAAAAACCCGCCCCGCCCGTAATCAAGATGCGCATGCCAAGAATCCAGCATCATCCGCCCGTCAAATCAAGGTTTGATCGGTAAAACCCGCAATTCCCCAATCAAAAACCGTCGCGTCCCATGCATTTCGCACGATGCCTCGTGCATTTCCGGGAACAAACCCCACCCCAACCCAAGTCGCGGCAATGGCGGGTTCATACGCCACAATGATTTCAGCGCCTCTTTGCGCGTTTTGTGGCTTGGCCCGCCGCTTGCAAGGAGATGCTCGGGATACGTGATCGTCCGCAGCCCGTTCTGAAACTAACTCCAACCAACCACCATCATGACCCTGGGAACCATTTTACTGATCATTCTCCTTCTCCTCCTCGTCGGAGCTCTCCCTTCGTGGGGCCACAGCAAGTCCTGGGGCTATGGCCCGAGCAGCGGCTTGGGGCTGGTGCTGATCATCATCCTCATCCTCGTGCTGTTGGGTCGACTCTAACAATCCACCAGCCGCAACCTCCAGAGATCTCCCTCGAGGTTTTTCTGTCCCTTCTCCCGCCGGAAAATTCAGGATTCCCGGCACTTGTGTTTTTCGATATCCATCGGCCCATGGGAAGAGGTTACGACACACATCAGGCGCGGGTGACCGCTTTGCAACTCCTCGGCAAGGATCTGGCAAGACGCGCCAAATCCAAGTGCGAGCTCACCGGTGCGGCGGGAGTGCCGCTGCGCGCTTACGAAGTGCCACCCGTCGCCGCCGAGCCGGATCCCGAGCGGACCTTGCTGCTCAGCGAGGCGTGCCACGAGGTGCTCGATCGACCGGAAAAACTGGAGGGCCGGATGTGGCAATTGCTGGCGGAAGTCGTCTGGAGCGAGATGCCCGCCGTGCAGGTGGTGGCTTGGCGGATGCTCAACCGCCTCGCCAAACGTGAGGACTGGGCGCGGGAAGTGATCGTCGAGGTTTTCCTCGATCCCGAGGTGGAAGAGTGGGCAAAATCCGCAGAATTATGAGGCAGCTGGAAAAATTCCACCGCAACTTCAAGCAATTCAGCAGGTTGGATGCTGCATGTTCAGCGCCGACGTCGTCGCAACACCCTTTTACC
>JBBECN010000050.1:0-25820 GCA_040881795.1 Akkermansiaceae bacterium | reverse complement strand
CAGCAGGTTGGATGCTGCATGTTCAGCGCCGACGTCGTCGCAACACCCTTTTACCTAAAGATGGAGGCAGATCCGAGAGCACCGCTATCTGATGAGAGCACGCTGGATTTCGCCCTGATGGTGCGTGTCGGCGAGGGCGACCACGCGGCTTTCCGGCAGCTGGTGGAGCGCCATCAAAACGCGGTGATCGGCACGGTTGCAAAAATGTTAGGCAATGCCTCCGAGTCTGAGGACATCGCCCAACAGGTGTTCCTGCGCATCTGGCGCCATGCGAAACGTTACCGCCCGGACGCCAAGTTCACGACCTATCTTTTCACCATCACCCGCAACCTGGTTTACAACGAAACCCGCCGCCGCAGCCGCAAAAAGGAAGTCTCCTCGGACGAGCGCGAGGAAAACTCGAACCTAACCGCCGAGGCCAGCCCGGACCGCC
The DNA here is from genome assembly GCA_040881795.1 of Akkermansiaceae bacterium. Classification (GTDB taxonomy): domain Bacteria; phylum Verrucomicrobiota; class Verrucomicrobiia; order Verrucomicrobiales; family Akkermansiaceae; genus Luteolibacter. The sequence continues at coordinate 25,387 of JBBECN010000050.1, read as the reverse complement.
AACCGGATGCCGAGATGCTACAAGCGGAACTCCAGCGCAAGGTGGATGAGGCCATCGCCTCCCTGCCGGAAACCCAGCGGATGGCCGTGGTCCTGCGCCGCTATGAGCAACTTTCCTACGAGGAAATCGCGGTGGTGCTCAAGCTCTCCGTCTCTGCGGTCAAGAGCCTGCTGTTCCGCGCCCGCACCTCCCTGCGCGAGGCGCTGAGCGAGTATTTGGAGGACTAACGCGAGTGCTGGATCGCCTCGCAGACGGCGGGGAAAATCTGGCGCTTGCGGCTGACCACGCCGGGCGCGTGGAACAAGCTGCCATCCACCCGCTCGAACGGAAATTTCGCCAACGCGGCTTCCTGACCGACCGCCAGAATCATGCTCAAATGCAGCGCCACATCCGTGACTGCAAGCACGGCCAAATCATACTTTCCATTCGTGTAGAGATCCTTCAACGCCGCCTCCAACTCCACCCGGCGGGCGGCGAAGCCGTGCAGGTCCCGTTCTTCCACTTGAGAAATGCTGACGGACAACCCCTGCTCGGTGAACTCCTTGCGGTCCGCATTCAGGATCTCGTCCGGGGTGCCGGTCGCGATCAACGAGCCAACGGCGAAAAACTCGTCCTTGAATTTTTGCGGATCCACTCCGGCCACCCCGCCCAACCATGTGAGCATCTCGCGATCCAGCAAGGTGGTCGTCGGCGACGTGAGGCACAGCGTGTCCGAGACAATCCCGGCGCAAAGACACATCGCCACACTCGGCGGCGGCATCAAGCCGCGGTGGAAAAATTTCCGCCCGACCAACGTGCAGGTCGAGCCCACCGGCTCATTCAAATAACGGATCGGCTCGCGGGAAACCAAGTCACCAGCGAGGCGGTGGTGATCGATGACCTCGGTGATTTCCGCCTCCTCGACGCCGTTGACGGCTTGGGCGTATTCATTGTGATCCACCAGCGCGAGACGGATGCGCGGCGGATCGACGAGGTCGGATTTGGCGATCACGCCGACCATTTTGCCGCCGGTATGCTCGACGACCGGAAACAAATCCTGGTCCTCGCTGGACAGTCGCTTGCGCAAGCGTGAGACCGGCTCCGACTCGGCGATGGTTAGAAATTCCCCCTCCATCACGTGGCGCACCGTGCGCGAGCAGCGGATCAAGGTAGATGCACTGGCGGTGTCCTGATAGCAACGGAGCACGACCACGCCACTGCGGGCCGCGTAAGCAAGAATTTCGCCGGAAATCGGGTTGTCTCCGGTCACCAGCAATGCCCGCGCACCGTGGTCGATGGCGTAGCGCTGGACGATCGGCCGGTCGCCACAAATGACCAGGAATTTCCCGACATTTCCATCCTGAATTGCCTGCTTCAGACGCTTATCCACGGTGGACTGCGAGGAGGCCCCCACCAGCAGGATCAGATCTTCCTCAAATTCAGACGATGGCAGCATCGCCCCGAGGCTCTCCGCATCCAAGGTGTCCGCCAGTTTTGCCAGCGAGACATGGATGGTCCGCACGCTGAGGCCTTCGGTATCGGCCGGCAGCAGCAGTTTGAGCAAATCGAAATAGCGCAGGATCCCGCACAGATTGCCATCTTCATCCTCGACGGGGACACAGCGGATCTCGGCGTCAAGCATCCGGCGGTAAGCGGTGATGAAGGTGTCCGCCACGCACACCTTGACGACCTTGCGGTGGCAGATCATCCCGGCATTGATGCGGACATCGGTGAGCAGCAGCGGAGCATCCAGCTCCGCACGCTCCAGCACCCACTTGGTGCGTTGGGAAATCTCACCGCAGCGGGCCGCGATGGCATTGGGTTCCTCACCCACCGCCCGCAACAACGCGGCGTAGCCGATGGCCGAGCAAATCGCGTCTGTATCCGGGTTCTTGTGGCCAATGACGTAAAAAGGGGGCTTCATGCGAGACGGGAAACTTATTTAACAGCGGGCGGTTGAGCAATTGAAATTGTGATGGAAAATCGGGAGCAGGCCGCCGCTTGACCCGAGCCCGACATTCAAGACATTCTCAACGCCATGCGAGATATCATTCACCCTGCCGAGCGGCTCGTGCAGGCCATGGCCCGGATTTATCAATACCGGATGACCACCACCTCCGGCGGAAATCTCTCGATCCGCGACTCGGACGGCTCGATCTGGATCACTCCGGCGCGGGTGGACAAGGGCGCGCTGCGGGTCGAGGACATCGTCAGGGTTTTCCCCGATGGCCGCACCGAGGGCCGCCACCGGCCGTCTTCGGAGTTTCCATTTCACCAACAAATCTACGCCGCCCGCCCGGACTTGGGCGCGATCGTCCACGCCCATCCGGTGGCGCTGGTCGCATTCAGCATCTGCGGGTTGGCTCCCGACACCAAACTTTTCACCAAGGCTCACTCGGTCTGTGGCGACGTCGGCTTCGCTCCCTACGCGCTGCCGGGCAGCCAATTGTTAGGGGAGAGGATCGCCACCGTCTTCGGCCAAGGGCACGACTGTGTGATGTTGGAAAACCATGGTGTCGTCGTCGGTGGCCTGGATTTCGCCGATGCCTTCCGCCGCTTCGAAACCCTCGAATTCGTCGCCAAAACTGTGGTCAAGGCGCGCGCCCTCGGCGAGGTCCGCTACCTCACCGCCGCGCAATTGGAAGTCGGGGGGAAATCCACGCCGGAGCTTGAGGAATTCGATCCCGGTCCGGCGACCAGCGAGGAGCGCGCGCTGCGTCGGGAATTGTGCGATTTCATTCGCCGCGGATATCACCAACGCCTGCTCACCAGCAATGCCGGAAGTTTCTCAGTGCGCCTCGATGAGCGCTCCTTCCTCATCAGCACCAAGCTGGTGGATCGCGCGACCATCCAGCCGGACCAACTCACCCTGATCCGTGACGGCCGCCGGATCTGCGGCACCCAACCAAGCGACGCGTGGAGGCTGCACCAGTTGATCTATCAGAAACACCCGGGGATCCGCGCCATCGTCAATGCCACTCCGGTCAACGCCACCGCTTTCTCGGCCTCCGCCAGCCGGCTGGATACCCGCACGATTCCAGAAAGTTATATCTTCCTGCGCGATGTGGCGGTGCTGCCATTTTCCTGGGTCTATGACGCACCGGAAAAAATCGCGGAAACCATGACTCCAGAGTTTCCGATCGCACTCGTCGAAAATGACTGCGCCTTGGTCCTCGGCACCACCATCCTTGATGCCTTCGACCGCCTCGAAGTCCTTGAATCCACCGCCGAAGCGGTGATCCTCAGCCGCTCCCTCGGCGAGGTCCAACCGATGGGCGACGAAGTGATCGACGAACTCATCAACGCATTCCTCAAATAAATATAGAAGATGAAATCCTCCAGCAAACCCCGCCGCGTGTTGTTTGTCTGCCTTGGCAACATCTGCCGCTCACCGGCGGCGGAAATCATCTTCAGACAACTCGTCGAAAACGCAGGGCGGACGGATGATTTTGAAATCGATTCCGCCGGCACTATCGGCCACCACCAAGGGGCCCCGCCGGATGAACGGATGTCGGAGGCGCTGCGCCAAAAAGGCTTCACCATCCGCGGTCGCTCACGCAAAATCGCGCCGGAGGACTTGCAGGATTTCGACCTGATTGTCACCATGGACGAATCCAACCTGAAAAACGTCCGCCTCCTCGATCCCACCGGGACGCATCATCCGAAAATCCGTCCTTTGGTCGGATTTTGCAGCACGCACACGGATCTGCGCGTGCCTGACCCTTATTACGGCGGACAACGCGGGTTCGACCATGTGATTCGGTTGTTAGAAGATGGTTGCCAGGGCATTCTCGACGAGCTGGTCCGATGATTTCCCTCGGAAAAATCCATGCATTGTTGGCCACCGCCCGCATTGCCAACGTGCCGAGTGTGATATGCAACGTCTGGCTCGGCATAGCGATTGGCGCATTCTTCGGCGGCTGGGATTCATTTTCCGAGCCATGGTCCGCCGCGATGCGCCTGTCACTCGCGGGGGTGCTGCTCTATATTTCCGGAAATTTCCTCAACGACTGGGCGGACTTGGCTTGGGACCGCGAGCACCGGCCGGAGCGGGCGCTGCCGCGCGGGTTGTTTTCAAGGCGGCTCTATCTGGCGGTGGCTATCGGTTGCGGCGCGGGAGGATTCTTGTTAGCGGCGATCACCCGCTTGCCCGCAGCGGCGGTGGCGCTGGCGATTTTAGCAGCGGTGGTGACTTACACCCACTGGCACAAACGCAGCCCGTGGGCGGTCATCGCGATGGGGTCTTGTCGGGCCCTGCTGCCGGTGATGGGCGCGGTGGGATTTTCCGGAGTTTTCCAACGACTGGACAGGCCGCTGGACCTGCGGCTTCCGGGCGGGGAAATGTTTCAAATCAACGCGGGTTCATTCGCCACGCTGCCGCACGGGATCGCGGTGGTGGCCTGCGCCTTCGGCCTCTTCTGCCACATCGCGGGACTCTCGTTGAGCGCACGCTATGAGTCGCTGCCACATCCGCCGCAGTGGATTTCCCGCACGTCACGAGCCTTGTTCGTCGCCACGGCCTTGGTGGTTTCGGCAGTGGCATATGGCATGGGCGGACGCTTGGATTTCGTGATCTTAGGGGCCTTGCCTTACATCGTTTGGGTCGCTCTGAGTCTCAGCATTTGGCGCAAGCCGGTCCCGCGGCATGTTTCCCGCCTGCTGGCGGGGATCCCATGGGTCGATGCGATGATGCTCGTCCCGCTCGCCCTGGTCTTGGCCCCGGCGGCAGGATTTTGGATGGAACCCTTCGCCGCTGCCTGCTTTTTTCTCCCAACGTTGGCTTTTGTTCTGGCACTCGTCTTGCAAAGACTGGCTCCGGCGACTTGATCCGGCTTGCCCGCTGGCGCATCCGGCGTATCACTTCCGGACCTCATGAGCATTGCAGAAAAACAAGAGCAGCTGATCGAAGAGCTCGCCCTCTTCCAAGATTGGACCGAGCGTTATGAATACGTGATCGGCCTTGGCAAGAAGCTCGCGCCCATCCGCGATGCGGCGAGAATACCCGAGCACTTGATCAAAGGTTGCCAATCGCAGGTCTGGCTGGATGCTTCCAGCGATGGCGAAACCGTGCATTTCACGGCGGATTCGGACTCGCTGATCACCAAAGGCATGATCGCCCTCTTCGTGCGAGTGCTGGACGGGGAAAAGCCCGATGACATTCTAACAGCGGATATGGGCTTCATCGATCGCACCGGACTGAAGGAGCACCTCGCCCCGACCCGTGCGAATGCCTTGAATTTGATGGCCGTCCAGATGAAACAACGCGCCCTCGCCTACGCTGCGAAATCGTGAGGCCCACTCCGCTCATTTGAGATCATCCAGGCGCTGGCGGCACCACGAAAACCCTTCATTGTATTCCTCGCTTTGCGGTCGGGAAGCCAACAGGTTTTGCCAGAGGACGACGGCATCCGTGAAAACCTTGATCGCCTCATCCTTCTGGTTGCCGAGTTGGAGTGCATGTCCCAGATCGCCTAACAAGTAGGCTGCGGAACCTTGAAGTTGCTCCGGGCGCGGACCGCTGGTGGCAGCGCTGCTCTCCAATTGGCCTAACAAATCCCGTGCTTTCCGGATCAGGGCAATCTCTTCATTCCGGTTTCCGCCCATTCCGAGCATCCGGCCTTTCTGCCACCAGAGCAGGGCCAGCCGATAGGAAACCATCGCATTGTTAGGCGCTGATGCCCTCACCGCCTCCAACATCCGGATGGCTTCTTCATAGGCTTTCAGTGATTCCGCGGCAAATCCCCGATCACGCAGGATCCCGGCGCGCAAGCCAAGTTGCGCCGCTTTTCTAGCAACCGCCTCCGCTTGGTCCGGCTGCGCGAGCAACAATTGATCCAACAACTGCACGGCCTGATTCGAAAGTGACTCGGCGGCGGGGATGTCTCCGGAGAGCACCGCAGCCTCGGCCATCGCACCATAACACCCGGCGAGTTCAAGGCGCAGCGTTGCATTTTCCGGTTGTTCTTTCAGCAGCTTGACAAGCACCGCCGTCGCCAGGACCCGCACTTCCCTCGCGTCGCCCAAGCTGCCCATTCCCTCCAGAATCGTCGCGGACGAAAGATAACATGCAGCAAGCTCGGAACGCAAAATCGCGGTGTCCGGCCGATGGTCGGCGATCCGGTTCAGCGTTTGAGTGGCCCGCAACAATTGCTCCAAGGCCTTGGTGTCATCGCCACCAGCTGCTAACAACTTGGCTTCCTGAAAATCGAGAACCGCCAGCAATTGATTCAAGCGATCTGCATCCACCTCGGCCTGCGGCACCGCTTCGAGCGCCCGGCGCGCTGCCTCGAACGCTGGCTGGGTTTCCGGATCGGCGTTCGATTGCCGCAGCAGCGCGAGCAACAACGAATTGCTCGCCATCCTCAGCTTGAATTCGGCGTCCATCGGCAAATTACTCCACGCCTCCAACGCCTCGGCGAGCCGCCGGGTGGCCAGCGGAGCATCGCCTGCCGCCAGCGAAATTTCCGCAAGTTGCAAGACGGCCCTGGCGCGTTCGTCCGCGAGTGTTTCGATCCCGGCAGTTCGTGTTAGAAAATCTTCAAAGTAACGTTCCAGACGTTTCAAGCGAAGCTCCCGCCCGTCGAGCGGCGGCAGGCGGCGGTGGCCTTTTTCCATCGCCCAAGAAAACAAGCGGTCGCCGATCAGGCGCGATGCTTCGAGCCTCACTAGGGATAATTCGCGCTCGTAACTCAACGCCTGTCGCGCCTCGGTCATCTGTGCGAGCGCTGCGGATTTTTCCACCTCCGCCGCCTCACCCACCGCCGCCAATGACTGCACTTCGTTTGCACGCTCACCGTGTTCGTTGAGGAGTTTGGAATTGGAAAGCTGCCACAAGCCACCCAGCACCAAGGCGCTGGTGGTGGCGATTCCCGCGAAAAACAAGGTCCGCCACGTCCTCCGCTCGGACCGACGGCGCTGATCCATCAGCGACTCGCGCTCGGTCTCAAGCGCCAGTTTTTTCTCCACCGCTTCGAAGCCCGCCGCCACTTCCATCATGCTGACCGGCCGCTGGCTGGGATCAAGATGCAGGCAGCGCTCGATCCACCCGCGCAACCCCGCCTCCAGCGGGTTTTGCGCTTCGTCCGGCCAGCTGAACTCCGGCTCAGATTCGAGATTGCGCGCCACTTTTCCGAGATCCGCCTGGAGGCCTTCCTTGCGGGTCACCCCGGCAGGCGGTGCCACGATGCTGAAGGTCTCATGGCAGCGCGGAAAACGCCCGGTCAAAACCCGGTAAGCCAACGCGCCGAAGGCAAAAACATCTCACGGATAGCCCGCCTCGTCAACGTATCCGGCGGGCTGCCGCAACTGCTCCGGCGGTTGATAGAGCAGCGCGTCGGTGAAGTGGAATTGCCGCGCTCCCGGTATGTTGCCCGTCGCCCAGTCACTCAGCAGCACATCGCCGTCATCGGAGAAAAACACGTTGCCCGGCTTCAGATTGCCATGCGGCACCCGCCGCCGGTGCATGCTGGCAAGCGCACGTGCCAGCGAGCCCACCAGTTTCCACGTATCATCGCCCGGGTGCCCATCGAGCGACATCTGCAAGCTGCGCGGCCGCGGTTGGGCCTCCGCATCCGCATCCGCCACCAATGGCATGACCCTGTAGGAGCGGCGCTCGCCGAAATGGGAGGAAATCAACGGCATCACCCCTTCAGGCCAACCACCGACGGCCAAGCGCTCCGTCATCTTCTTCAAAAGCGCTCCGCAAATCGCATTTTCATCAAACACCTTCAATGCCACCGCCACTCCCGCAACATCCCGGGCCTGGTAAACCCGCCCGGATCCCCCCGAGCCAATCAGCTTACCCACTTGCAATCCATCCACCTGTGGCACTTCCATCGCCAGACTCACTACCTGATAAATTCACCCCCGCCAATCCATAAGGTGGCGGAAATGAATTTGAAATGAAACGCCCCGCATGATCGTATCCGACCGGATGGGACCGTGTGCGTCCCGCAACCCTCGCCCACCATGATCCACCAATGCCCCGGCAATCCCCTTGAGCGCTACTCGTCCCGCCGCGAGTTCTTCTACGTCGGACTGCTCGGCGGCCTCGGACTGACGCTCCCGCAGTTTTTGAAAAACCAGGCGCTTGGTGCCACCAAAACCTACGGCACCCACCAACCCATCGCCCAAGGGATCATCCACATCTTCCTCCCCGGCGGCCTCGCGCATCAGGAATCGTTCGACCCCAAACCGTTTGCTCCCGCCGAGTATCGCGGGCCATTCGGTGCCATCGACACCAAGATTCCCGGAGTCCAGTTCGGCGAGTTCATGAAGGAAACCGCGAAGATCGCCGACAAGGTGACCATCATCCGCTCGATGTCCCACGGTGAGGCCGCCCACGAGCGCGGGACGCACAACATGTTCACCGGCTACCGCCCGTCGCCCGCGCTCGAATATCCATCCATCGGCTCGGTCATTTCGCACGAACTCGGATCGAGGAACGACCTACCGCCCTACGTTTGCGTGCCGTCCGTGCCCAATGAATTCGCCAACTCCGGTTACCTCTCCTCCGCCTTCGGCCCCTTCGCCCTCGGTGCCAATCCCGAGCAGGCAAACTTCCAGGTCCGCGATCTCAATCTCCCCAAAGGCGTGGACGAAGCCCGCTTCGCCCGCCGCCGATCGTTGTTGGAAACCGTCGATCACCACTTCCGCACGCTCGAGGAATCCGATTCGATCGAATCGATGGACGCTTTCTATCAGCACGCCTACAAGCTGATTTCCTCGCAGAAAGCCCGCGAGGCATTCGATTTGAAATCCGAACCGGACTCCCTGAAGGACGAATACGGCCGAACCGCCGCCGGCCAGCGCATGTTGCTCGCCCGCAGGCTGATCGAAGGCGGCGTTCGATTCGTCTCACTCACCGCCGGCGGGTGGGATCACCACGACAATCTCAAGGCCGGCATCGAAAAAGAACTTCCGCCCACCGACAAGGCGATCGCCGCCCTCATCCGCGATTTGGAACGGCGCGGCATGCTCGATTCCACGCTGGTCATGGTCACCACCGAGTTCGGCCGCACGCCCAAAATCAACGCCACCGGCGGCCGCGACCACTGGCCGCGCGTCTTCTCCACCATGCTTGCCGGTGGCGGCATGAAACAAGGCTGCGTCCATGGCGCATCCGACAGCCTCGGCGGCGAGGTCGATACCGATGGCGTCAGCGTCGAGGATCTAGCAACCACCATCTATCACCAAATCGGCATCAACGCCGACAAGGAGCTCATGTCGCCCGGAAACCGCCCCATCGAAATTTGCGACAGCGGTGAGGTCCTCGACGCGCTGTTAGAGAAGAAAGCCTGACTCGACTGTCAAACCTCCAGACTCTCCACTCATTTGAAATCCGCCCTTTCCATCCTGCTCGCCCTCATCACGCCGCTCGCTGCATTTTCACCCGTGCTAAGTCTGGTGAATCCGCGCGGCGGCCAGCGGGGCACCGAAATGGAAGTGCACTTTCACGGCCAGCGGCTGGAGGAAATCTCCGAAGCGTTGTTTTACACGCCCGGACTCAGCCTTTCCAACATCGAGATCAAGGACCCGAAACACGCCGTCGCCAAACTCACCATCGCGCCGGATGCCCCGCTCGGCGAACATTCCCTGCGGCTGCGCACTCCCGGCGGCCTCACCGAACTGCGCTCATTCTGGGTCGGCCAGTTTCCCAATCTCGCGGAAGCAGAACCCAACGCCACTTTTGAAACCGCACAAAAAATCGAACTCAACCACACCGTCATGGGGGTGGCTGACAACGAAGATGACGACTACTACGTTTGCAGTTTGAAAAAGGGCCAACGGCTTTCCGTCGAAGTCGAAGCCATGCGTCTCGGCCGGGTGATGTTCGACTCGTACGTCGCCATTCTCGATCCCAAAGGTTTCGAGCTCGCCTCCTGTGACGACACGCCGCTGCTGCGCACCGATTCTTTCGCCTCGATCATCGCGCTGGAAGATGGCGACTATCGGGTCCTCGTTCGTGAAGCCGCCTACGAGGGCACTCCGGATAACCAATACCGCCTGCACATCGGCACCTTCCCTCGCCCCACCGCGGTTTTCCCCACCGGCGGAAAACCGGGCGAAACGCTCGAATTCACCTTCATCGGCGATCCATCCGGTCCCATTCATCAGTCCATCACACTGCCCGCCGCCGCCGATCCAAAGTTTGCGATTTTCCCCGTCCACCACGGATTTTCGCCGCCGTCTCCGCACTGGATCACGGTTTCACTGCTAGAATCTGTTAGTGAATTCAGCGATAACTCCGCGCTGAAGTCCGCCACCGTCATGCCGCCGCTTCCCAGCGCAGTACACGGTATTCTGGATGGAAAAAACCCGGTGGATTGGTTCAAATTTTCGGCGACCAAAGATCGGAATCTGGTGTTCCGGGTGATCGCCCGCAGCCATCGCTCGCCGCTCGACTCCGTGTTATCCGTGCATGCGGCCGACGGCAAACAACTCGCCACCAACGACGACCAAGGCGCGCCCGACAGCGTGATCTCGTGGGCCTGCCCGGCCGATGGCGACTATGCCCTGAAGATCCGCGACCAACTCGGCCGCGGCGGTCCCGATTTCACCTATCGCATCGAGATCACTGAAAAGTCCCCAACCCTCGCCGCCACCCTGCCGGTGGTGGAGCGAGTCAACAGCCAGAAATGGAAAACCTTCCCGATCCCACGCGGCAATCGTTATGCCGCGGTGATCAATGTCATTCGCAAAGACATTGCCTGCGATGCTGTATTCGAAGCGGGTTCACTGCCCACCGGCGTGACGCTCCACAGCCCGACGATCCCGCGCTCCACCAACAGTTTTCCTGTGGTCTTCGAAGCCACTCCCGATGCACCGGTCGCGGGTGGGCTCTATCTATTTTCTCTCAAATCCACCGGCGACGCACCACCTCTAGCCGGCCGATTGGCGGACACCATCCACCACGTCGATATCAACAACCAAGGCGCTTACCATTCCGCCACTTTCGATCGCATCGCGATGGCGGTGACCCGCGAGGCCCCTTTCAAAATCGACCTCGTAACACCCGCCGCCCCGCTGGTGCAGAACGGCACGCTCGCCCTCAAGGTCCGCGCCACCCGCAGCGAAAGCTACGCGGAAAAAATCACCGTGCGTTTCCTGTGGAATCCACCCGGCGTCACCGGCCCGGTGACGATCGAGATTCCCGGCGACAAATCGGAAGCCACCTATGAACTCAATGCCAGCAAGGATGCCGCACCCGCCGAATGGAAAGTCTGCGTGCTGGCGGAAGCCAACACGCCCCAAGGACCGGTGCTGCTCGCCTCGGCCCTAACACCTCTCAAGGTCGCCGAGCCCTACCTTGCCATGACCCTTGATCTGGCGGCCACGGAACAAGGCCGCGCGACAAGTCTGTTAGGAAAAATCGAGCACCGCCATTCTTTCGAAGGCTCCGCCACCGCCGAGCTGGTCGGCCTGCCTCACGGGGCGAGCAGCCCGCCGCAGACCTTCACCAAGGATCAGGCGGAAATCACCTTCCCGGTCGCCATCGCGGCGGACGCCAAGGTGGGCAAACACAACGGCGTTTTCTGCCGCATCACGGTCCCGGAAAACGGCGCGACCATCCTCCATCAAACGGCGATGAACAGCACTCTGCGTATCGATGCCCCCGCTCCAGCCGCCGTCGCCAAAGCCAACGAGCCAGCAACCGCCCCACAAGCCAAGCCCGATGGCGGAAAACCGCTGTCCCGCCTCGAACAACTCCGCCAGCGCGGAAAGTGAAAGCAAGCCGGGCTTGAAACTTCGCCAGCCAGCGCTGACAAGTGGCCGCGATGAATTTTGATTTCGACACCCTGATCCCCCGCCGCGGCACCGGCTGCATCAAGTATGACCGCAAGCCCGAACTCGATCCGTTCTGGGTGGCGGACATGGACTTTGCCTCGGCCCCGACGATCCTCGACGCGCTGCACCGCCGCGTGGACCATGGGATCTTCGGCTACGCCCAACCTCACGAGGGGCTGAACGAAGCGGTCATCACCTACCTCCGCGAACGCCGCGGGGCCGATGTGCCGCAGGAGCAAATCATCCACCTCGGCGGGTTGGTGCCGGCGCTCTCTCTGGCTGCCCGCGCCTTTTGCCAAACCGGCGATGCGGTGATGACCTGCACGCCGGTTTATCCGCCCTTCATCGGCGTCCATCACGATGCCCATGTTGCGCTCATCACAGTCGATCACGTGCTGACCGGTGGCCAATGGGCCTTCGATTGGGAGTCGATGGAAAACGCCGTCACCCCGCAGACCAAGGTGTTCTTGTTATGCAATCCGCAAAATCCGTTAGGTCGGGTATTCTCCGCGGCGGAAGTTGAAAAACTCGCGGCTTTCTGTGATGCGCACGAGCTGGTGCTGGTTTCCGATGAAATCCATTGCGACCTGATTTTCGATGAATCCGCGACGCCGCATTTCTCCGCGTTGAATCTGCCGGAGCCGCTCGCCAAGCGTTGCATCACGCTGCTGGCACCCAGCAAGACCTGGAATATCGCCGGGCTTGGCTACGCCTTCGCGGTCATTCCAGACGACAGCATCCGGCGGAAATTCGCCGCCGCCCGCGGCCACACGCTCTCGGAAATCAACGCGCTTTCCTATTACGCCGCCGAGGCGGCCTATCGTTCGGGCGAACCGTGGCGACAAGAGCTCATCGCCTATCTAAAAGCGAATCGCGACACACTCGTCGAGTTCATCACCACCCGCTGCCCCGGGCTCAGCGTGGCCCCCGGCGAGGCGACTTACCTGGCCTGGATCGACGCCCGCGCGATGGGCGTGGAGAACCCGGCCCAGCACTTCGAGCAAAAAGCCGGACTCTTTCTATCCGACGGCGCGTATTTCGGCTGGCCCGGCTGGGTCCGTTTCAACTTCGGCTGCCCGCGCGCCCGGATGCTCGAAGGGCTGGAAAAAATCGCCCGCTGCCTTTGACGATCCGGCAGCGAGTGCGAGCGTCTATCACAAGGTTAGTGTTTGAACTACTGAAAAACATCGAAACTGGCCGGCGGGTAGGGGTTCATGGCGCGGCTTGCTGGGTGTTCTTTTTATCTGAAAAGGTCGCTGTGGCTGCCGATTCGCTCAAGAAACAGGAACTCTCCGTCCACTCGATAGATTAGAATCCAGTCCGGTTCGATATGGCAGTCCATCGATCCTGACCAATTCCCACTCAGTGCGTGGTCACGATGACGCCCCTCCAACGCTTCGCTATTGGCTATGGCACTTACGACTTCTTTGAGCTTACTCAGATCTTTGCCCGCTTCTTAAGCCCTCTTTAAATCCTTTTTGAATTGGCCAGTCTGAAAAATGGCTTTCATGCATCCCAGCTCTCGAAAAGTTCCTCGGTAGAGTCAAATCGTTCCAGATTACGGCCACTCCTAGAATCCTCCAATGCCTTTATCGTCTTCTCATTCGGGATAGCCACATCAAATGGCAGTCCGTTACGCAGGGCGATTTGCGTGTAAAACATCCGAATCGCCTCGGTCGGGCTTAGCCCAAGGCGATGAAGTATCCCCTCGGCCTGTTCCTTAATCTCAGGCTGAATTCGACTGTGGACTGCTGCGGTCTTCATAGCCGTAACGTGTTGCTTTTGCAACACGCAGCCAAGGGGTCATTTCCCAGAACGTTTGAGTGCGCCTACCGGCGCGATTGAAAAGAAAATGAAATGAAATTGAAAAGCTTATGGCCTGTTAGTGCGTCACGGCTTGTTCGCTTCTTCGGTTTCTTCGGAAGCAAAGACCCATGCCTACCGAAATCAGCATGACTACTGACGGCTCAGGAACAGCGCTAAATCGATCAAGCGAAACGGAAAAATCGCTGGATACTGCGGTGAACTGAAGCCTGATCTGACTTACGGATGGGAGCAGGCTAGAGCTAACTCCGGATCCTTCAATCGGAACAAACACCAATCCCGCTTGGTTGATCGGAACCGAAAATGAAGCGGCACCAAACCGCACTTCGACGATGCCTGTCCCTGAAGCCGACGGGATCGACAACATGAATCCCGAGTAGTTGGTGAAATCACGAGAAGCGAGAGGCACCCCATATACCGCATAAAAAACGCCTTGATTGCCTAAAAGGCCCGGTGGGCCTGTGTTCGCGTTGAATGTAAACTCAGAACCTCCAGTGACCAAAATCGCTGTGACTCCAATCTGCCGAGAAGAAGAAGTCAGCGCAGTATATCGATCTCCTCCCAGCATGTTCCCAACTTGAACATCCTTGTCGTCTAAACTTGTGCCATACTGACCGATCAACGAGAATGGACCATCGCTGAAATCATCGATCAAAAGACTCGCCGCCTCGGAAATTGTAGGTGGATACAGCGCTACCACGATCAACAGGCTCAGGTGTGATGTGGAAAGTCTCATGTTATTTTCTAGCGAACGTAGAGTGGTGGCACCGGCGAGATCAAGCTCCGATTCAACTAGGGACGTTATCGCCGGTTGCCACTCACGACTTGATAGGCACTCTGTTACTTGACCGGTGAAGCGGCCTCACCGTCGCCCTCCCACTGATAGGGCACAATCTCAAGTCGGCGTTTGTGCTGCCAGTCGTAGATATAGATGCGAGCATCCTTGGAAACTACCTGCTTTCCTTCGCTATTCGTGTGGGCAGCGATGGTGAACGAGAATCGATCATCCAAACGACATCCGAGAGAGCCGGTCCCGCCTGACCATGGGCCGACTCGGCTTTCGGCTTTCGCGTAGCTCTTCACCACGACGGCTTTGATCTCCTCCGACGTCATGCCGACTTTAATCTTTGGTAGGAGAGCATTAATCGGCGCAGGAAGAAGTGGCTCTTCTTCAGCGTAGGCAAGAGAAGCGAAACAGAAGAGAGCGAGAAGAGAGTGTTTCATTTTGTCTGCCTATCAGTCTTATTGACCGACCGGTCGGATTCTGGGGGTGTTAACCGACCGGTCGGTGATTAGGGTAAAACCCGACCCGAAAATACGGATTTCGGTGATTTCTTTCATGAGACACTCAATAGGGTTTTACGCTGGCGAGCCAAGTGGTAAATCTGAATCTTGTAAAATTGTGATGGTTTAGAGACTGTCCAGGGGGCTGGGTGCGCCTGCGCCGGGGCGTTTCATGACGTGAAGGTAAATCATGGTGGTGGAGACGTCAGCATGACCCAGACGACTCTAGACTGTTCGAATGTCGGTGCCGGATTCAAGCAGGTGCTTGGCGAACGAATACCGGAGTTGGGGAGGATGCGCTTCGAAATGGCGGGTTTTGATGGTAAGGGAGGAGATCCGCTGGGAGCGTGGGTTTGAAACCCGCATGCCTATGAGACGCGAAAGGAATAGGCAGCGAAGGGCGGCCTCTTTCTCCAATCAGGGTCACGCGAGTCGCAGACTCGTGCTCCCAGCCCTTACCTTGACGCGCATGCCCTTCGGGGCACGTCGCGTTCGCTGCGGAAACTTTCGGTTGCAGTCTGCGCACGAGCGGGTTTCGTATGGAATGAGATTGGCGAATTGCATAGGAGGTTCGCTTGAAGGCTGAAGGGTCCCCGGATAGAATTGCTTTCGTCGGCGGCTTTGAGCCCCGGCGCTGCGGAATCGCAACATTCACCCGCGACCTTTGCGACGCGGTGGCGGCGGAGGCCCCGGACTCGCAATGTTACGCCGGAGCGGTGAATGATCGGGTGGAGGGCTACAAATACCCGCCACGAGTGCGGTTTGAACTGCTGGAAAAGGATTTGGATTCCTACCGCAGGGCGGCGGATTTCCTCAATTTCAACAAGGCCGACGTGTTGTGTGTGCAGCACGAATTCGGCATCTACGGCGGTTCGGCAGGCAGTCATTTGCTGGCGCTGCTCAAGGAGGTGCGGATGCCGGTGGTGACCACTCTGCACACCGTGCTGCGCGAGCCGAATCCGGAGCAACGAAAGGTGATGAACGAACTGGTGCTGCGCAGCGACCGGTTGGTGGTGATGGCCCACAAAGGACTGGAGATCCTGCTGGAAACCTATGGGGTGCCTCCCGAAATGGTGGATATCATCCCGCATGGCATTCCGGATGTGCCGTTTGTCAATCCGGAGGTTTACAAGCCGCAGTTCGGGCTAGAGGGACGGAAGGTGCTGCTCACGTTTGGCTTGTTAGGCCCGGGAAAAGGCATTGAACATGTGATCAAGGCGCTGCCCGCAATCGTCGCGCGGCATCCGGACGTGGTCTATCTGGTACTGGGCGCCACCCACCCGCACTTGGTGGCGAGAGAGGGCGAGAGCTACCGCCTCGGCCTCGAACGGTTGGCAGAAGAGCGCAGACTGAAGGAGCACATCATTTTCTACAACCGCTTCGTCTCGCAGGAGGATCTCGCCGAGTTTATCGGAGCGACTGACATTTACCTAACACCCTATCCGAACGAAGCCCAGATCACCTCGGGCACGCTGGCGCAGGTGTTTGGCGCAGGGAAGGCGGTGGTTTCGACGCCGTATTGGCACGCCCGGGAGCTGCTTGCCGAAGGCCGTGGAATTCTGGTGCCTTTCCAAGATCCGCAGGCGATCGCGGATGGGGTTTGCGCCTTTCTGGACGATCCGGCGTTGTTGGAGAGCACGCGGATCAAGGCCTATCAGGCAGGCCGTGAAATGATCTGGCCGGCAGTCGCCCAACTCTATCTCAATTCATTCCAACACGCGCGGGCGGACCGCAAGGCGGCT
This sequence comes from Akkermansiaceae bacterium, assembly GCA_040881795.1. Taxonomy (GTDB): domain Bacteria; phylum Verrucomicrobiota; class Verrucomicrobiia; order Verrucomicrobiales; family Akkermansiaceae; genus Luteolibacter. The sequence continues at coordinate 8,771 of JBBECN010000050.1, read as the reverse complement.
CCGCGGGAGTCCATCGGCGGCTGGGCACGCGGCATCCGGCCCTACAATCTCCCGCCGCTGCGGCTCGATCACATCGTCCGCATGAGCGATGACACGGGCATTTTCCAACATGCGGTTTTTAATGTGCCTAATTTCCACGAAGGCTACTGCACGGATGACAACGCTCGGGCATTCATCCTGTGCAATCTGATGGAAGAACCGAGCCTGCTCGATCATCTGTCCGCGCGCTATCTCGCATTCCTCGCAGCGGCGCTGGATCCGGAGACGGCACGCTTCCGGAATTTCATGAGCCATCAACGCCACTGGCTGGATGAAATCTCCAGCGAGGACAGCCATGCACGCGCGCTGTGGGCCCTCGGCGTCGGGGTGGGGCGCTCTCGCAATCACGGCCACCAGCGGCTTGCGGTGCATCTCTTCGAACTCGGCTTACCCACGGTGGATGCATTCACCTCGCCACGGGCATGGGCTTTCGCTTTGTTAGGAATTCACGAATACCTGCGGCAGGTTCCTCAAAAGGAAAAAGTGCTGGCAGCCCGCGAGCGGCTCGCCGCGAAGCTGGTGGATTTGTGGAACCGCTGCGCGACGGATGACTGGCCGTGGTTCGAGACCTCCGCGACCTATGACAACGCGCGACTCTCCCAAGCGCTGATCGTTTCCGCCCAAGGCATGAAGGACGACGACTTGTTGACAATCGGCATCAAGTCGCTGCACTGGCTGGCATCCATCCAAAAAACGCAGGCGGGCCACTTCCGGCCGATCGGTAGCGACGGTTTCTATATCAAGGATGGCGCACGCGCCGACTTCGACCAACAACCGGTAGAGGCGCAGGCAATGGTATCCGCCTGCCTCGATGCATTCCGGGTCACCGGCGACGAATTTTGGACGGTTGAGGCAAAACGCGCTTTCGAGTGGTTTCTCGGCAGAAACGATCTCGCTCAGGCGCTTTACGATCCTACGGGCGGCGGTTGCGGCGACGGGCTGCATGAGACCCGCGTCAATGCCAACCAAGGTGCGGAGTCCTCTCTCGCATTTCAAATCGCGCTGGCCGAAATGAACCACGCCGCGCATCCACTCCCCCATTCAAACTGCTTCCATTTATGAAAACCATCCCATTTCTCCGGCATGAAATCATGCTGCTGCCAGACAGCGCACGCGTCATCGTCCGCCCGTTCCTGCACGCGGACCCGCATCGGACGAATGCCATCATCAAGCGGGCGCTCGATCTAACTGATGAAGAGGTGGCTACGGAGTTGAAAGCCGTGAAACACGAATTCGAATACCGCCATTATGACATTGAAACCCTGTTGATGGAGCACTTCGCCAAGGTCAAACACCACATCGACACGCGCCGATCGCTGTCACGCGCCCGGGAGTTGCTGATAGGCGCGCTTTTTTCCGGCGAGTATTCCCTGGAGTCCGCCGCCTTGTTCAATCCCTCCATCGTCCCGCATCCCGACCAATCCGGGGTGCCCGAGGGCGGGCTGCGCTTCATCATGAGCCTGCGCGCCACCGGAGAAGGACACATTTCATCGATCGAATTCCGCTCGGGTGCGATTGCGGCGGATGGTTCGCTCAGCCTCGATCCGGTGTCCCGCTTCGTGGCGATGCCGCAGGTGCTGCCGAACCCGAGCTATCGGAAAAAGAGCTTCATCCACAAGTTCCACGAGATGGGATTCGACAACGCGTATGCGGACGCGGTGATGGCACCACTCAACGCACAGTTCACGCTTAGCGAGCTGAACCAAAGCGTGGGCACGGTGCGTCACAATCAACCGACCGACAGCCACCAACTCACCCGCACGCTCGAGTGCATCCAGTGGCTGGCGGACTCGAATTATGAGCTGCGATTCTCTCCCAAACTCGGAGTGAGCGAGCGCATCATCTGTCCGGTCTCGGCCAACGAAAGCAACGGCATCGAAGACGCGCGCTTTGTCCGTTTCACCGACGATGACGGCTCGGTGATGTATTACGCGACCTACACCGCTTACAACGGCCGTGCGATTCTGCCACAACTGATAGAGACCCAGGATTTCCTGCACTTCCGCGTGCTCACGCTCAACGGCAGTGCGGTGCAGAACAAGGGCATGGCGCTTTTTCCCCGCCGAATCAATGGTCACTACGTGATGCTCTCGCGTCAGGACGATGAAAACATTCTGATCATGTTTTCGGACAATCCTCACTTTTGGAACGACGCACAGGTGCTGGTGCGACCTACCGAGCTTTGGGAGTCGGTGAAAATAGGGAACTGTGGCTCGCCGATTGAAACCGAAGCCGGCTGGCTGGTGATCACCCATGGCGTCGGGCCGATGAGGAAATATTGTATTGGCGCGGTGCTGTTGGATTTGAACGACCCCACGAAAGTGATCGGCCGGTTACGAAAGCCGCTGATCGCGCCTGAGGGCTTGGAGCGCGAAGGTTACGTGCCCAACGTGGTTTACAGCTGCGGTTCGCTACGCCATGACGGCAAATTGATTCTGCCCTATGCGCTTAGCGACAAGTTCACCGTGATTGCCAGCGTGGATTTGGCAGGGTTGCTCGCAAAGCTGACGAAGAGTTGATGCGCCCGGATCACAAAAAAAGACCGCCGGGCAAACCCGACGGCCTTGGATGAATGATTTTGAGAACCTTATTCGCCTTCTGGACCTTCTGGATCTTCTGAGCCTTCAGGTCCGCCAGGTCCGCCAGGTCCGCCTTGTGGGATTGGGAATGGTATGCTTTCGGGAGCGGGTGGTGCATCTTCGATTTTGGTGAGTTCCAATTCGAAGATCAGCACGCTGTTAGGAGCGATATCCGCGCTGCGGCGCTCTTCGCCATAAGCGAGGGTGCTGGGCATGAAGAGTTTCCATTTGGCACCGACCGGCATGGTGGTGAGAGCCTCTTTGAAGCCCTCGACGACCTGAAGCGTCATCGGCACCGGTTGGCCTGGAGGCGATGCGTCGAACTCCTTGCCGCTGATGAGCGTGCCCTTGTAATTGACGAGAAACTGTTTGTTATCCTCGGCACCTTCCTTGGGAGTGACGTATTTTTCCTCACCGCCCTTGGCCAACACTTCGTATTGAAGGCCGCTCTTGGTGGTGATCACGCCTTCGCGTTTGCCATTGATTTCGAGGAATTTTTTACCGTCTTCAAGATTCTTGGTAGCCATTTCCTTTTCGCGGGTTTGGAGCATTTCACCGAGGGCTTCCATGGCGGCTTGGAGTTTGACTTCATCGAGGTCGGGCTTGTCGCCTTTGATGGCGGCCATGAATCCTTTGAGGAAAGTGGCGCTGTCGAGATCCTCGGCACCGACGCCGAATTTGCCGAACTGCTGGGCGAATCCACCGCCTGTGCGGTAGCCGAGGGCGTAGGACGAATCGGTCTTGATGACTGCGGGATCAAGCTTCGGCTTGGCAGGCACTTCGATGGGAGGCGTGGTCGCTTCAGCGGCGGCGGGGGCTTTGGCAGGAGCTTCGGCAGCCGGCGTCTGGGCGGATGTGGAGGCGATCAGGCCGAGGGCCAGTGCGCCAGGAATGAATTTACGGATCATGGATGTATTGGTGGAAGAGCGCGGAACTTATGCAAGGGATCTAAGACTGTCCAGAACGGGTTTTCGGAAAGGAAAACGGGCCCAACACTGCCGTTTACCCGAAAATCCAAGATGGCCATCCGAATTCGAGGGATTGACAGAGGCACACGATCCGTCGAGCATTCGCCCATGAATTTCATCACGAAATCCCTGCGAGCCATGATCCCGCGCGCGGCGGGATTGGCCTTAGCCATCTCAGCCACCACCCACGCCGAACCCGTTATGCCTGAAACTCCATCCGACGTCCAAGCCCCGCCAGCCGATGCCCAAAAAACCGCATCCGGCCTCGCCTCCAAAGTCCTGCAAGCCGGCAAAGGTGAGCAAAAACCCGCCGCCGCAGACACCGTCACCGTCCATTACTCCGGCTGGACCACCGACGGTAAACTCTTCGACAGCTCGGTGCAGCGTGGCCAGCCCACCAGTTTCCCGCTCAACGGCGTGATCAAAGGCTGGACCGAAGGCCTGCAACTCATGGTGGAGGGCGAAAAACGCCGCTTCTGGATCCCCGCAGGCCTCGCCTACGGTGAAAACCCTGGCGGTGGCCGCCCGGGTGGCCTGCTAGTTTTCGACGTCGAACTTTTGAAAATCAAAGCCGCTCCGAAGCCACCCGCCGTCCCCGATGATGTCGCCGCCGCGCCTGAAAGCGCCGAAAAAACCGCCTCGGGCATCGCATCCCGCGTCCTTACCAAGGGAACCGGCACCACCCACCCGAAGCCCACTGACCAAGTGAAAGTCCACTACACCGGCTGGACCACCGACGGCAAACTCTTCGACAGCTCGGTAATGCGCGATGAAGCCATCGTCTTCCCGCTCAACCAAGTGATCCCCGGCTGGACCGAGGGCGTCCAGCTGATGGTGGAAGGCGAAAAACGCCGCCTCTGGATCCCTGGAAAACTGGCCTACGGCGAAAGCCCGCCTCCAGGCGCCCCTGCCGGAACCCTCGTCTTCGACGTGGAGCTCCTCGAAATCGTGAAATGACCTGCCACTTGGCATTTCTTTCCACGGCACTGGCCGCACTCGGACTCGCTTCGTGTGCGGACCCCGCCGGCCAAGCCCCGGCGACCGAGGCCAGGACAGTTCCAGTCGTCAACTCACGTGCGGAGCTTCCGTCGAACCTGCCCGCCGCAAGCCCCGCCGACACGGGCTGGGTCACCCGGATTCCGTTAGGCACCTTGTTTGAAATCCAACAATCCGCCAAAGTCCTGATCTTCGATGTCCGCCCGTCGTTTCTCTATCAGCTAGGCCACATCCCCGGAGCAGTGAACTGGCCTCGGGGCCGCTTCGAAAGCCAACTCGCCCTTCACGAAACCCAAATCCAACAAGCTGTCCTTTCCGGCAAGCCTGTCGTGCTTTACTGCACCGATCTCGCCTGCCCGGATGCCCGCGAAGTCGCCACCCGCCTCGCCGCCCGCGGCCACTCCGTCGCCGTGCTTGAAGGCGGCTGGGATGCCTGGAAAACCGGCGGCCTGCCCACCGATTGATTCTCCCTACCTAACACCATGTCAGACACCTCATTCCCCAACGTCACCGTCGATACCAAAGCCAACGTCTATTTCGATGGCAGCGTCGTTTCCCACACCGTGCATTTCGCCGATGGCACCAAGAAAACCCTCGGCCTGATCTATCCGGGGAAATTCCACTTCGGCACCGCCGCTCCCGAGCGCATGGAAATCGTCGCCGGCGCCTGTGAAGTGCTGCTCGATGGCACGACCGAAACCCTCGCCTACGAAGCGGGCACCGCCTTCGACGTCGCCGGCAACAGCGGTTTTACCATCATCGTGGCGGACGGCATCTGCGAATACATCTGCTCGTTCCTCCCGGCCTGATGTCCCCTCCGGCGATCATGAAAAATCTCGCCGGATGCATCCTGGCTGCGACGCTTTTCAGCTCCTGCGGCATTCGGCTTCCCGACACTCCGGTCCCGGCCTATCGGGAGGTCGATCGCAAATTCGTCTCGGTCCGGCCGGAAAAAGATCCCGATGTGTTAGTTTGGCTCATTTCCGATGAGATCCATACGGGCATGGTGTTTCCTTATGACTGGCTGTTGGAATCCGGATTCATCCCGCCCGCAGGTTTTGGAAATCCGCGCTACGTCACGCTCAGTTGGGGTGACCGCACCGCCTACGTTGAAAAAGGCCTCCACTCGCCCGGGAAACTGATGCGCGCACTCTTCACCCCCACGCCCTCGGTGATGGAACTCATCCCGGCCAACTGGAATGTCACCGAAGTCTGCCCGCACCAACGGATCTGGAGGAAACTCGTTGCCCGCGAGCGCGGCCGTGATCTAGCAGCCTTTCTCAACGACTGCAGCCGCATGGGAGCGGATGGCCGCCCGCAAGTCTGCGGCACCTCCAGCTGGGGCAACGGCGTCCTGCTGGAATCGCGGCACATCTATTTTGTCCCCCGGATGTGCAACACTTGGACTTGCCAAGCCATTGAATCGATCGGCGGCGAAATGAACCCCTGGCTCGGCATCACCGCCAACGGCCTGATCCGCCAAGCGGAACGGCCGCCCAACGACTTCGAACAAATCTGGTGGGGCGGCGGCCTCGCCCCCGCCAGCGAACGCTGAGATCCCACGCGCTGCACCTTTTCACTCAGAATCAGAATCCGCCCTGGCTCCCCTAACATTCAGTGAAATCACCGCCTCGCTGAGACCCGCATCGCATCCGCTGATCTCATAAAATGCGTTTGAAAACATGGTAACTGCGGCGCAAAAACCGAAAATTCCCATCAATCTCACTGTCGTGAAATCCACCACATCGCCAATCCGTTTTAACAACACCGCCCTGAGGGATGGCCACCAATCACTCGCCGCGACGCGAATGACCACGGCCCAAATGCTTCCGGTGGCCCCACTGCTCGACCGGGCTGGCTTTGCCGGACTCGAAACCTGGGGCGGAGCCACCATCGACTCATGCCTCCGCTTTCTCGGCGAAAATCCTTTCGACCGCCTCCGCGCCCTGAAACAGGCCGCCCCGAACACACCGCAACTCATGCTGCTCCGCGGTCAGAACATCGTGCAATACACCGCGTTCCCCGATGATGTCGTCGAGGCTTTCATCCGTTGCACCTCGGACGTGGGCTGCGACATCTTCCGGATTTTCGATGCCCTGAATGATCCGGAAAACCTCCGCACCGCCGTTCGCTGCGTCCTTGCCAGCGGCCGCCACGCCCGGGGGGAAATCTGCTACACCCAGAGCCCGGTCCACACTCTGGAGAAGTTCATCGCCTTCGGTCGCGAACTCGCGGAAATGGGCTGTCATTCCCTTGCCATCAAAGATATGTCCGGCGTCCTCCCACCCGTGGTCGCCGCCAAATTGGTGCTCGGATTGAAAAAGGCGACCGGCCTTGGCGTCACCGTCCACAGCCACGACACGGCGGGGTTGGCAGCAGCCACCTACCTGGCAGCCATCGACGCCGGCGCGGACGCGGTGGAAACCTCCATCGCCCCTTTCGCCAATGGCACCGCCCAACCGGACACCGCCCGCATGCTGGCACTGCTCACCGACCACCCTCGCCGCCCGGATCATTTCGATCCTGAACTACTAACGGAAATCCGCGAATACTTTGAAGGCGTCTATGCCGAACTCAGCGAGTTCACTAGCCCGGCCAACGAGCGCACGGACGCCGACATCCTAGTCTACCAAGTCCCCGGCGGCATGCTCAGCAACTTCCGCAACCAACTCAAGGAACTCAACATGTTAGACCGCGTCGGCGAGGTCATGAAGGAAATCCATTATGTCCGGGAAGCGCTTGGCTGGATCCCACTCGTCACCCCGACATCCCAGATCGTGGGCATGCAGGCCATGATGAATGTCAAATTCGGACGCTGGAAAAACTTCGCCCCCGCAGCCATGGACATCGCCCTCGGAAAATTCGGCCGCAACCCGGGCCCTGTGAATCCTGAGGTTCTCAAACTTGCGTCCCAACTCTCAAAACAAGAACCCGTCACCAGCAATTCCAGCAGCTTGCTGCCATCCGGAATGCCATCACTGCGGAAAAAAGTCGCTGAAGCAGGACTCCCGGTCACCGATGAATGCTGCGTGCTCTTTGCGATGTTTCCCCAGCAAACAACCGCCTGGTTCCGTGGCGAAAGACCAGCCCCACAAGCAGTGCCCGTCAAGCCGCCCTCAAGCCAGCCAGCACCCACCAAACCACCTGTCGCATCAGTCCGCAGTGTCCGGCACATGACCATCACGGTCGGAGGGATCACTCGCGACGCCACGGTGGAAACCTTGTCATGAACGCCCTCTCACTCCCCACGAGCATGGAAGAACGCATGCAGGTACTCGAAGCCCGCGTCGCCGAGCTTGAGCAACAGTGCGAAGCCGCACAGTTGACAATCCCTTGGCATGTCATTTGTGCCGCTGTCGCCGCCATCATGCCCAATGTTAGAATCGTCCGCGTGACTCACGCAGCACCAATCCGAGACGCGTGGCATACCAGCGCCTTGCTGCAAAGCATCCATTCACACCATATCCGGTAAATCACAACCTCCCGGGAAAGGCACTCGCTAAATATACATTCCCGCTCCCCCATGGCCGAACACCGCCAGCTCGTGGTGAAGGTGAATCACCTGATGACCTTGGCGTACGCATGGGAAACCCAACTCGCCGCTATGACGATCAACCCGGGAACCATCGACACCCGGATGTTGCAGTCAAGCTTTGGCGAAGCGGCTGGCTGTTACCCCACTCCGGAGAAAGCCAGAAGCTGTCGACGGCAAGGTCACCCACCCGGTTCGTTCCACCACCACGCTCCCCGCCGGGATCAAGCGCGCGCTCATTGCTCCCAATCTCAAGAATGCCAAGGAATCTTATCGGAGCCTCGTCTTTGATCCTCTAATCCGCAGTTAGAATTGAGAATGGCGCGCGCAAGTGCATATGGTTGAGGCGCTTGAAGACGGAAACTTACAAATCATTGGTTCACCCAATCGGTGAAGGGGAAGTGGATCTCAAATTCCTGCCTGCGGGCAGACAATGAGGCGGGCTGCCCCCTTGGACGAAAGTTGCAGCAATAATCTCGTCGCTTCAAACTCCGACCCGCAGATCCCTCAAACTCCACAAGTTCCCGCTTGCGGTCGCTCCCGCACCTTTCAGTTTCCGCGCGCCGTCTTTCCGCTTCGGCCCGAATCGTTCCCGCGCATTAGCGAACGCCTCGTTCACGAACTCCTTGCTGCCAATCACCGCGCCGTCTGTGAAGT
>JBBECN010000049.1:0-37727 GCA_040881795.1 Akkermansiaceae bacterium | reverse complement strand
ACGGCGCGCGCCGGACCTGGCTGCACATGCGGTTGGCCTCGTCGTCGTCGATGAATTTCTCGGTGGCGGGGTCGAAGCGGACTTTGCGGCCGAGTTGCCAACCGATGGCGGCGGCATGGCAGGCGATGTGGCCGTTGCGGGTGACGACTTCGTTGGCGGCCGGCGCGCCGCGGGATTTGATGCAGTCGAGGAAATCGCGGACGTGTTTGGTGGCATCCGTCCCGGAGAGATCACCGGTGGGCATGCCTTCTAACAAGGATGGTTTGCTGGCGGCGATTTTACCGAAATCCGCAGTTTCGACCCATCCTTCCTCGCCCTCAAAGCGCACCGGGCAGGTGCCGGGAACGACCCAGTCGCCTTCGCCATTGAAGCCGGCGAGGCGCATCACCAATTTCACCCCGCTGGCGTAGCGGCCTTGGATGAGGGTGTCACCGGTGCTCTCGAATTCGACCGGCGTGGTGCCGTCCGCATCGGCCGCCCATTGGCAAAGGTCGAGGGTGTGTGTGCCCCATTCGGGTAAGCCGGCGCCGCCGTGGAAGGCGTAGTGGCCGCGCCACCGGCCTTCGACGTATTTTTTGTTATAAGGGCGGAGCGGAGAAGGTCCGAGCCAGCCGTCCCAATCGATCACCGCCGGATCCGGTTCCGGTTCGCCCGGCAGTGGGGCGAGGTCAGGCACAAGGCGTAGGATCGAGGCGTGGACGGTGTGGATTTTACCGAGCTTGCCACTGCGGGCCAACTCGGCGGCGAAGCGGAAATTGGCCACATTCCGCCGCTGGGTGCCGGCTTGGAAGACCCGCCCGTGAGCTTTCACCGCGTCGGCGAGTTCCTGGGTTTCATGAATGGTCATGCTGCACGGCTTTTCGGCGTAGATGTCCTTGCCGGCCTTGGACGCCCGGATGATGCCCAGTGCGTGCCAGTGGTCGCCGGTGGTGATTTGCACCGCGTCGATATCGTCGCGGCCGAGGATTTCCATCATGTCGCGGCACTTGTAACAATCCTCGTTGCCGTAGTGCTTGTTGGCCATGCGCCGGACGATTTCACGGCGCGACTCCTGCACATCGGCGATGGCGACGAATTGCACGTCGGGCTGGGCGAGGAAACTGGACAGCACCTGCCGGCCGCGCGGCCCGATGCCGATGCCGCCCATGACGATCCGGTTGCTGGGGGCGACCGCGCCGTTTTTTCCCAAGGCTGAACCGGGAATGATCGTCGGCATGCCGAACGCCGCCAACGCGGTGGTTCCGAGAAATTTCCTTCGAGTGAATGGGATGCTCATGGTGATGTTAGAGGTTCGGTAGCAAATGTCCGCCTGTCCACTACGGACCGTTGTTCGCCATGACTTTCACGCGGAACTGGAAATTTCCGGGTTGAGGACGATTTTTTTTGGGGGGCGGCGCGTGATGATTTTTATTTCTGAAAACTCTCGGGTTGCGCGTGGCGCGGGTAGTTCCTAGTTTCGCGGTCTTATGAAAAACCGGCTCCTCGTTTCACTTGTGGCGCTCTCCGCCATGGCATCCTCGGCAGTGGGCGCGGCCTCGCGACCCAATGTGATCTTCATCATCACCGACGACCTCGGCTATGGAGACCTCTCGTGTTACGGCCAGAAAAATTTCAAAACGCCCAATTTGGACCAACTTGCGGCCGAGGGGATCCGCTTCACCAGTCACTACGCCGGTGCGCCGGTGTGCGCCCCGTCGCGTTGCACGCTGATGACCGGTTTTCACACCGGCCACGCGAGCATTCGCGGCAATGGCGCGTTCGCCCTGAAGGCGGATCCGGAAGATCTAACCATTGCCACTCTGATGAAGCGTGCCGGCTACTCCACCGCACTCATCGGTAAATCCTGCGTGACGGGCAACACCCAGACGCCGGAGACACTCGCGGAAAAAGGCTTCGAATATTTCTACGGCACGACCGACCACAAGGACGGCCATTTCCGCAACCCGCGCTTTGTGTATGAAAACACCAAGCGGGTGGAGCTGGAGGGGAACACGCTTTTCGATGGGCCGCACTACGACGTGGATCTTTACACCGGCAAGGCTTTGGAATTCGTCGAGCGGCAGTCTGAGAAGCCGTTTTTCCTGGTGCTTTCCTATCCGGTTCCCCACGCGTCGCTGGACGTGCCCGAGGACTCGCTGGCGAAAGTCAGGCCGGGCATCAAGAACGATATTGATGCGAAAATGGTGAAAAATCCACACTACAAACCGTCCAAGGAAATCAAGGCAACCTACGCCGGGATGATTTCGCGGGTCGATGATGCGGTGGGCTCCCTGGTTGCCAAACTCAAGGCAAAGGGCATGGATGAAAACACGCTGGTGCTCTTCAGCAGTGACAATGGCTCACACGCGGAAGGCGGCTATCAGTTTAAAATGCTGCAATCGAATGGCGTCCTCCGCGGGGGCAAACGCGATCTTTACGAAGGTGGCATCCGGGTTCCGCTCATCGCGCGCTGGCCCGCCGGAGTGCCTGCCGGAAGGGTGACCGATCATGCGAGCGCGTTTTGGGATTTCATGCCGACCGCCTGCGATTTGTTAGGTATCGAGGCTCCGTCCGGGATCGATGGCATTTCATTCGCCGCCACTCTCACCGGCAAGGGCGTGCAGAAGGCGCATTCATCGCTCTATTGGGAATTTTACGAAATGAACGGCCGCCGCGCATTGCGGAAGGGCGACTGGAAGCTGGTGCAATACGGACTGGAGCCCGGGAATTTCGGCAAATGCGAACTCTACAATCTAACCGATGACCTCTCCGAGGAAAACGACCTCGCCGGCAAACATCCCGAACGCGTCGCCGGGATGCTGGAGGAAATGAATGCGGCCCGCACCCGCAGCCAGCGCTTCCCGCATCCGGGACTGGATTCGTTAGGGAAGTGAGCGCGGTCCTCTCTGAGGAAACTCAGCGGGGGCGGGTGGAAGATGCCGAGCGGGCTTTTTCCAAAAGTCCGGCCAGCTTTTTCGCGGTTCCAGGTTCCTGGGTGATGAGGTTCTTCACCTCGCCCTGATCCTTCTCCAGATTGAAAAGACCTGCTTTAATTTGGCCCTTTGCCGCTTTCTTTTTCCAACTGTCCCAACCGTTGGCCATCGCAAGATCCGGGATGTATTTCCAATTCCCCTGGCGGATGGCGAGGTCGCCCTTGCCACTCATGAGAATGAGGTGGTCGCGCGGATGCGGGTTGGTTTTCCCGAGCAGGGTGGGGAGCAGGTTGAAACTATCCGGTGCGGCATCGTCGGAAAGTTTGCCACCGACGAGCGCGGCTGCGGTGGCAGGTAGATCGATGAGCGAGACCAACTCGTCGGAGACGCCGGGCGCGATGTGCCCGGGCCAGTGGGCGATGAATGGCGCACGATGGCCGCCTTCCCACAAATGCGATTTTTTGCCTTTCCACGGGCCGTTCGGGAGGTGGCCGTCTTCGTCGCTCACATAAGCTCCGTTGTCGCTGGAGAAGATCACCAACGTGTTGTCGGCGAGCTTGAGTCGTTCGAGCGTTTTCATCAACTCGCCGATGGACCAGTCGAGCTCGAGCAACGTGTCCGCGCGTTTGCTCAAGCCGGAGGACCCGAGAAACCGCGGATGCGGAACGGTCGGCGCGTGCACATTGTGCGGCGCATAGTAGAGGAAAAACGGGTTCTTCTGATTCCGTTCGACGAAGGCCACAACCTCCTGGGTGAAGGTGTCGGTGAGTTGGGTGTCCTTCCACTGCGCCGCCTTGCCGCCGGAAACCCAGCCGATGCGCGATCCGCCGGATGAGAACTTTTTCAAGCTGCTGTTAGGATCGGTGGGTTTTTGATAGGTGTATTCGATGGGATCCGCGGGATCGAGACCGACGACCTTGTGGTCGCGGACAAAGACGGTCGGAATGCGGTCGTTGGTGGCGGGAAATCCGAAGAACTCGTCGAAGCCGACTTCCAGCGGGCCGGGGGAGAGATCCTTGTTGTAGTCCGGCTTGGAGTTGCCGAAACCCAGATGCCATTTTCCGATCGCCGCCGTGCGGTAGCCTGCGGATTTCAGGATCTTCGGCAAGGTGGTGGCAGTGACGGGGATGAGCAGTGGCGAATCGCCATTGGCGACCCCCTTGTCGAGACCGGTGGCGTTCACCCGCCAGGAATACTGGCCGGTGAGCATCGAGTAGCGGGTGGGCGTGCAGACGGAGGCCGAGGCATGGGCGTCGGTGAATCGCATGCCCGCAGCCGCAAGCCGGTCCAGATTGGGGGTCTTGATCTTGGTGGACCCGTAACAGCCGAGATCGCCCCAGCCGACATCGTCGCTGAGGATGACGATGACATTGGGGGCGCTTTTCGCTTCCGCAGGTTTTTCCTGGGCGAATGATGCGAGGGACAGCAGTGCGGCGAGGCAAGGCTGTAGGAAATGGGTTTGATGGCGCGTCTTCATAAAATAGTGGCTGGGCTGGAAACTGAAATCCGCAGAGGTTACGTCCGGCAACGGCGAGCACTGCCGGAAATTTACCGGCTGACTCGATTTGAATCCTGTCCGAGTCTCAATCGGAGTGGCAGGTTTGATCAAGTCTTGAAGTAATCCACGTATTGGCGTGCAAACTGGCCTCTGTCCTGTTCCGATTTGAAGACCAATCTTATGAGATATTTGAAAAACCCCAGCTCCCCAATCGTTTTGCTGTCCATGTTGGCTGCCGCCGCGCCTTTATCGGCCGAGGTGAAGCCCAATCCCTTGTTTGCAGACGGGGCCGTGCTCCAACGCGACCGCGAAGTGCCCGTCTGGGGGACCGCCCGCGAGGGGGAAAAAATCACTGTGGAATTCGGCGATCAAAAACTTACCACCACCGCCACAGGCGGAAAATGGAAGATCACCCTCATGCCTTTGACTGCGGGCGGTCCTTTCACGCTGAAAATCACCGGCGACAACGTGGTGACGATTCAAGACGTGCTCGTCGGAGAAGTCTGGATCTGCTCGGGACAATCTAACATGCAGATGCCACTTGCTGGGACGGCGACGGGAGCGAAGGAAATCCCCAAGGCAAACCACCCGAAGATCCGGCTGTTCAGCGTCTCGCGCAAGACCTCGGTGAAACCGCTCACCGAGGCCGAGGGCGTATGGGCGGCATGCACACCACAGACCGCACGTCAGTTTTCCGCCGTCGCCTATTTTTTCGGCCGCGATCTCCATCAGAACCTCGGCGTGCCCATTGGCCTGATCCACTCGTCATGGGGCGGCACCCCGGCGGAGGCGTGGACGAGTGTCGAGGCGCTCGCCACCGATCCGGTTTTGAAGAACCATGTCACCGCCGCAAAACGCAACCTTGCGAATCACCCGGCAGCCGCCGCCGCCTATCCCGCGCAGTTGGCCGCCCATGAGGAGAAAATGACAGCTTGGAGGAAAAAGGGCGGCCCAGCGGCGCTGGTGCGTCAAAAAGCGTGGCAACAGCAAGCCGCCAAGGCCCGCCAACAAGGCAAACCGATCCCAAAACGTCCGATGCCCGCCAAGCCGCAACCCGTTGCGCCCGCACCTGCCGACGGCACCTCGCGGACTCCGACCGTCCTTTACAACGCCATGATCGCCCCGCTGATCCCCTACGCCATCAAGGGCGCGATTTGGTATCAAGGGGAGGGGAACGCGAAGGCACACCTTCAATACCGGACGCTCTTCCCGACGATGATCGCCGATTGGCGCGCGAGGTGGAAACAGGGGGACTTCCCGTTCCTTTTCGTCCAGATCGCGCCTTTCAACGGCATGGTGCCCGAGATCCGCGAGTCGCAGTTCCTCACTCTAACCAAGTCGCCTAACACGGCCATGGCGGTCACCACCGATGTGGGCGATGCCACCGATATCCATCCGAAGCGCAAGGAGCCGGTCGGCCGGCGTCTGGCGCTCGCCGCGCGTGCTCTGGCCTATGGGGAGAAGATCGAATATTCGGGGCCGATCTATCAGAAAATGAAAGTGGAGTCGGAAAAAGCCGTCCTGAGTTTTACCCACACCGGCAGCGGCCTGATGGCGAAAGGTGGCGATTTGCAGGGATTCACCATCGCCGGAGCCGATGACAAGTTCGTGCCCGCCAAAGCGGAAATCCAAGGAGATCAATTGGTGGTTTCCAGTCCGGATGTGGCCAAGCCGGTGGCGGTCCGTTATGCTTGGAGCAATGTTCCCGAGGTGAATTTTTACAATCGGGAAGGCCTGCCGGCATCGCCGTTCCGCACCGATGTGAAGTGATTTCCCCACCCCTGCAGATTTTAACATCGCAAGAACTTAACCCTCGAATCAGAATGACCCATTTCCTGAAAACCCCGCTGTTGCTGTTAGCATCCCAGCTCCTGTCCGCCGCCGCCCCCGTCGCCAAGCCGAATATCATCCTCATTTACGCGGACGATCTGGGATTTGGCGACCTCGGCTGCTACGGGTCGCAAGCGATCAAAACCCCTAACATCGACCGTCTCGCCGCCGGTGGACTGCGGTTCACCGCCTCCTACGCGACTTCCGCCACCTGCACTCCATCGCGTTACGGATTGTTAACCGGCGAGTATCCTTGGCGGAAAAAGGGCAACAAAATCCTCGAGGGCGATGCCCCGATGATCATCCCGCCGGGCAGCACCACCCTGCCTTCACTGCTGCGCGAAGCCGGTTATAAAACCGCTGTCGTCGGCAAGTGGCACCTCGGTCTCGGCACGGACCAGGATCCGGTGGACTGGAACGACGTGATCAAAGTGGGACCTCTCCAAGTCGGGTTCGATTACAGTTATATCATGGCGGCCACCGGCGATCGCGTGCCGACGGTTTATGTGGACAACGACCGGGTGGTGAACCTCGACCCGAGCGACCCGATCAAGGTCAGCTACAAGCAGAAAATCGGCAACGAGCCGACGGGCCATGACCATCCGGACCAGCGCAAGTTCGGGGCCGATCCGCAACACAGCGACACCATCACCCACGGCGTCAGCCGCATCGGTTACATGTCGGGAGGCAAGGCCGCCCTCTGGAAAGACGAGGAACTCGGCGACCACTTCACCGCCAAGGCCGTGGAATTCATCGGCAACGCCGGCAAACAACCCTTCTTCCTGTTCTTCGCCCTGCACGAACCCCACGTGCCGCGCGTGCCCGCTCCACGCTATGTCGGGAAAACCAAACTTGGCCCGCGCGGCGACGTGATTGCCCAGCTCGACGACCACGTCGGCGCGGTCATCGCCAAACTCGAACAAATGAAATTGTTAGGAAACACCATCGTCATGCTCAGCAGCGACAACGGCCCGGTGCTCGATGACGGTTATGAAGACGATGCCGTGGCCAAGAACGGTGATCACACCCCTGGCGGCCCTTTCAGCGGCGGCAAATACTCCAAGCTCGAAGCCGGCACCCGGGTCCCGATGATCCTCTCGTGGCCTGGCAAAGTGAGCCCTGCGGTTTCCGCCGCTGCCAACTCGCAGATTGATTTCCTCGCATCCTTCGCCGCGCTCACCGGCCAGGCGGTGCCGAAGGGTGCCGCCAACGACAGCCACAACGCCATCGACGTGCTGCTCGGGAAATCCGTCGTCGGCCGCGCGGTGATCGTGCAGGAAGGCATTTCCGGTCTCGCCATGCGCAGCGGCGATTGGAAATTCATCCGGCCGCACAAAGGCGAGGCGAATTTCAAGTCCATGCGCTCCGGCAACAGCCCGCAGCCGCAACTCTATAACCTGGCCGAGGATCCTGCGGAAACCAAAAACCTCGCCCGTAAAAACCCGGAAAAATTGGCGGAACTCACCGCAGCTCTCGAAGGCATCACCAGCGGCAGCGCTGCGGGCGAAACCGACTGAACACCCTCTGCTATGAACCGTCGCCAACTACTTCAGCTCACCGCGCTGGCCGCACTCGCTCCGGCCGGCATTTGCCACGCCGCACCCCGCAAGTCCAAGGCTAACAAAAAAGGCTTGGGTATCGGCCCGAAATCGCCGGATTTCAGCCGCAAGCTCGAAGAACTTCGTTGCCAGTGGTTTTACTCGTGGATTTCGAATATTCCAGCAAACGTGCCCAAGGGCATCGCTTACACCCCGATGATTTGGGACTACCGCGGCGGTCGTGAAGGGGTCATCAACGCCGGCAAGGCCGCGAAAGAAGCGGGTATTCCGGAATTGTTAGGTTTCAACGAACCGGATCAAAGCAGTCAGGCGAACATGACGGTGGAAGCAGCGCTCGACGCATGGCCGTCCCTTCAGGAAACCGGCCTGCGCCTCGGCAGCCCGGGCTGCGTGCACCCGGATCGCGAGTGGATGGAGGCTTTTATGGCCGGCGCGAAAAAGCGCGAGCTGCGGGTCGATTTCATCTGCATCCACTCCTACGGTTCGCCCAACGCGGAGGCCTTCATCAAGCGGTTGGAGGCGGTGTACAAACTCTATCGAAAACCAATTTGGATCACCGAGTTCGCAGTTGGGGATTGGAAGGCAAAAAGCCCGGCGGAAAACCAATACAAGCCGAAAGACGTTCTCCGCTTCATGGAGGATGTGCTGCCGGAACTCGACAAACTCGACTTCATCGAGCGTTACGCCTGGTTTCCCGCAGGGCCGGCTAACCGCGCGCTCGGCACCAGCGCCCTCCATGACGCCGAAGGCAAGCTCACCCGCCTCGGAGAGTGTTACCGCGACGCCTGACTTGCAGGCATGTGAAGGGGAAGGTCCAAAAAGCAAGTGCCACAAATGCCCGACAGTTCATCACCAAATTACCCGACCTTTCGCGAGGCGCTGCGTTATTGGCTCAAGCTCGGCTGCATCAGCTTCGGCGGGCCGGCCGGCCAAATCGCGATGATGCACAAGGAACTGGTGGAAAAACGCCGCTGGGTTTCTGATAGCCACTTCCTGCATGCGCTGAATTTCTGCATGATGTTGCCCGGTCCCGAGGCGCAACAGCTCGCGACCTATCTCGGCTGGCGTCTGCACGGTTGGCGCGGCGGTGTGGCGGCGGGCGTTCTGTTTGTCCTGCCTTCGGTCTTTATCCTGTTAGCTTTGAGCTGGCTTTACATGGCCGGCGGTCATTTGCCGTGGCTGGCGGCGATTTTCTACGGCCTGCTTCCCGCCGTCATCGCGGTGGTGGCCGAGGCGGTTCTCCGGATCGGGAAAAAGGCGCTGCGCAGCCATGCGCTGTGGGTGGTGGCCGCCGCTTCTTTTGTGGCGATCTATTTTTTCCAGGTTTCCTTCGTCATCATCATTGCCGCAGCGGCGTTGTTAGGGTGGATCGGGCAACGCGCTGCGCCCGCCCAGTTTCCAGCAGGAAAAAGCCATGATCCGGCTGGCGGGTCACCCGCTGACGATACTCTAACACTCGCCCCGCCGCCTGCCGCGACTTGGAAGCGGGCGTTCGGCATTGTGACCGTCTGCGTGACCCTGTGGTGGCTGCCAATTCTTGCGCTCGGGCTCTGGCTTGGTTGGCATGGCACGCCATTCGAGCAAGGGGTTTTCTTCAGCAAGGCGGCGATGGTGACATTCGGCGGTGCCTATGCCGTGCTGCCCTATGTGGCGCAGCAGGCGGTGGAGAAGTACGGCTGGCTCTCGCACTCCCAGATGATGGGCGGACTGGGCCTGGCGGAAACCACTCCGGGCCCGCTGATCATGGTTTTGCAATTCGTCGGATTTGTCGGCGGCTGGCAGCACCCGGGTGGATTCACCCCGCTAACAGGCGCGGTGATTGGCGCTCTGATCACCACTTGGGCGACCTTCGTGCCTTGTTTCCTGTTTGTGTTCCTCGGTGCGCCCCACGTGGAAAAACTCCGTTCCCAACCGCGTCTCGGTGCCGCGCTAACAGGCGTTACCGCGGCGGTGGTCGGCGTGATTCTGAATCTCGGCGTGAAGTTCTCCGAGCACGCGCTGTGGCCCGGGACGGCCGGCGGGCTGGACGGCTTTGTGGCGGTGATGGCCGTGGCGGCGTTCATCGCGCTGCAACACTTCAAGCTGGGGCTGATCCAAGTGATTGGCATTTGCGCACTCGCGGGCTGGGTTCGGCGCTCCGGGCTTGGATTTTAACCACTGGGGAGTTTGCTGCCAAATTCCGTCTCGCCGTCCATCGAAGCGTCCGCTATCACGACCCACTCGATCCATGAAAGCGAACACGGACAGAAACCCGCCACGTCTGGAGGACCTGCCGAATATCGGCAAAAACATCGCCGCTGACCTGAGAAGGACCGGAATCCGGACGCCCGACGATTTAAAAAACAAGAGCCCCATCAAAACCTATCAGAAATGGGAGTCGGTCATGGGCGCAAGACATGATCCCTGTGTGCTCTACACCCTGCTCTCCGTCAGGCATTATTTTTTGAACGGAGAATCCGTACCGTGGTGGAAATTCACCCAGGAGGGACAGGAACTGATCCGCACTTCGAATGAAATACCATGAAAATACACACCATCACCTTCAAAGCGGTTGATAGCCGGAAAAATCGCGCTTGAATGCCATTCCCACAAGGGTTGCATTCAAGCGTGAGCCAACCGCCCCAACAATCACTGCACGACCTCGGATTTTCCGAGCTCGCAGCAGCATTGGCCGCGGACGGAGTGATTCTCCATCATGCCAAGGTCCTATGGCGCGCCATCCATCGCGAAGGCGAACTCGACCTCGCCTCCCGCGATTTCCTTCCGCCTCTCAAACGCTGGGTCGCCGAATCGGTGGGGGAGGGGAGGCCGTATTTCCTCGATGCTCCCGAAGTCGTCGATGAAATCCGCAGCTCCGACGGCCTCACCCGGAAGTTTCTCCTGCGCCTGCGCGATGGTCAAACGATCGAGACCGTGCTGATGGGTTACGAAGGTCGTCACACGGTTTGCGTCAGCACGCAGGCGGGATGCGCGATGGGTTGTGTGTTTTGTGCGACGGGTCAAATGGGCTTCGTCCGGCATTTGCGTCCCGGGGAAATCGTCGCGCAGGTCCTCCACGCGCGCCGGGTTTTAAAATCCATCAATCCTAACAGACGTCTGCGCAACATGGTTCTGATGGGGATGGGTGAGCCGCTGCACAATTACGATGCGGTGATTCACGCGCTCGGCATGATTTCGGATGTTAGGGGAATCGGCATCGGGCCGTCGAAGATCGCGATCAGCACGGTGGGCGTGGTTCCAAGCATGCTCCGCCTCGCGGAGGAAGGGCATCCCTATCGGTTGGCGGTCAGCCTTCACGGTTCCACCGAGGAGGAGCGCGCGGCACTGGTGCCTGCCAGCAAGCGCTGGTCGTTGGCGATGTTGATCGATGCCTGCCGGAAATATGGCGAGATCACCGGTCGGCGGATTTTCTTCGAGTGGACTCTGATCGCGGGAAAAAATGATTCTCCTGAAACCGCGCAGCGCCTGGCGAAGCTGTTAGTTGGCATTGATGCCCACATCAACTTGATTCCTCTCAACCCCACCGGTGGCTTCACCGGCACGGAAAGCACCACCGGCCATGAGTTTCAAGCCATCCTCCAGGCCGCCGGATTTCCCTGCACTTTCCGTCAGCGCCGTGGGATCGATGTGGCGGCCGGTTGCGGGATGCTCAAGGCGGACAAGCGCGTGAGAACTGCTTGAGGGTTTCTCAGGACTCTTTGGCTTCTTCTTTCTGTTTTTGACGGTCTGCGGCGCGGCGGACGCGGCCGGTGTATTGTTCGAGGCTCTCGCTTTTTTTCAGGCCAAGCGCGTTTTCCAGCAATGGCACGGCCTCGACATAGCGGCGCTCGCGGACATACATCTGGCCGAGCCCGAGATTGGCCGGATAGGCGACCTCCTGGTTGCGGATGGCGAGCTGATAGCTGGTGCGGGCTTCCTGGATGAGTGACGCGCGTTTCACTTCGTCCGTTTCGTCGCGAGCCTGGAGGTCATGATGACGGGCGAGTTCGAGCAGCACTTCGCCGTTGGTGGGTTGAATTTCGGTGAGTTTGGCTAACAGGGTGCCGACTCGCTCGTTCTGTTTCTGCGTCTGGGCGATCCGGACTTCGGTGAGCATCAGGGAGGTGAGAGTGGCGTCAGGGATCTTGGCACCGAGTTTGGCACGGACCTTGAGGATGAAATCCTCCGCTTTCTCGGGGAATCCATAGTCGTTGAGAATCCGGGCGGATTTCAACGCGCGTGCAACATCGAGGGACGGCGCCTTGTCGATGGCAGCCAGGTAGGCGTTTAGTGCGAGTTGCGGCTGG
Organism: Akkermansiaceae bacterium; assembly: GCA_040881795.1. Classification (GTDB taxonomy): domain Bacteria; phylum Verrucomicrobiota; class Verrucomicrobiia; order Verrucomicrobiales; family Akkermansiaceae; genus Luteolibacter. Next base: position 25,642 of record JBBECN010000049.1, on the reverse strand, counting down.
CTGCGGTCCATGTAAAGATTGCCGAGGAGATTGAGGTTGTTTTCATCAGCGAGGTTCTTGATCCGCAGAATTTCGAGGTTTACGGCGGCGGCTTCCTTCTTCTCCATTGCGAGATACGCATTTGTCTGTTGGAGCCAGAGCTGTTTGTCGTTCGGGTTCTCCTCGATGAGGGTGCCGATCATGCTGGCGGCTTCGGGAAATTTCTCCTGGCCCATCAGTGACTGCGCGAGTCCGAGTTTCCAATCGCGCGAGTTCGGATCCAATAGATAGGCTTGGCGATACGCGTTCTCGGCGGCCAGCGGGTTTTTGCGGATCAGGTGGCAATAGCCGATGAGTCCGTAAACCCGGCTGGAGCTTTCGCCGAGTTCCACGGCTTTCTGGAACATCGGCAGTGCGAGGTCGGTCTGGTTTTTCGAAATATAGAGATAGCCGAGGTTGGTGTGCGCTCTGCGGAAGCGGGGGAAGCGCTTGATGGCTTCCAGAAATTGCTTTCGTGCCTCTTCGGTCCGGTCCGCTTGGAAGTAGAGGTTGCCGAGGACGAAGATCATCGCCGGGCTGATCTCGGCGGGTTCTTTTTTCCTGTCGGTAGGGTTTTCGGTTTCGCGGATGAATTGTTGGATCGTGGCTTCGGCTTCCTTGAATTTGGATGCCTCAAAGAGTTCCCTCACACTGCCTAACATCGTTTGCTCTTCGGCGCTGACGCGCGGCTCGACGTCGGATAGAATGCCGTAACTGCCGACGAAGTCCTTGATGAATGCCGGATCGCGGAACAGCGATGGCGGCGGGACGATGCGGTCGGCGCTGACGCATGCCGAAGTGGCCAGAAATAACAGGAGGTGGCGGATCATGGGAGTGGAGTAAAAAGGGGTGGGTCAGGATTTCTTGACTTCGAAAGTGAAAGGAATGTTGCAGGTGGCCTTGAAACTTTTGCCGGCGCGCTTGGCGGGCTTGAATTTCCAGCGGCTCACCGCGTTGAGTGCGGCTTTGTCGAGTTCCGGCTGGCCGGAGGATTGCTTGATGCGGGTGGAGGCCACGTTGCCGTCCGCATCGATCACACAGGTGACGATGACCTTGCCACCAATTCCTTTTTTCAACAAAGAACCCGGATACTGGGGTGGCAGGCGGTTGACCGGGACGGGTGGCGTGTCCATGTCCCCGCCAAACGGGTCCTCGCCGCCCTTCATACCGAACTTGGGAATTTCCATGATGAAGCCGCCGCCGGTTCCTCCGGTTAGGTCTGCGACTTCAAGCCCGAGATCGAGTTCGGTGGACTCCTCGGCCATTTCCTCCGGCTCGGGTTCTTCGGGTGTTTCCTCGGGTGGTTGTTCCATCTCGAAGTCCTGATCCTCGGGCGGCTCGACGGTCATTTCCGGCGGCGGGGCGTAGGATGATCCGCCCATGTTGGAGAGTTTCTGGGTGAGCGGGATGATGATGAACACCGCGATGGCGGCCAGCAAGCCGCCAAGCGAGGCGAACAAGTCGGTGATACGACCCTTGGGCGGACGATAGACGTGACGGGACATCGGTTACTTCGTGGAGACGGAAATCTTGTCCTTCATGGCACCTGCTAGGAGGGCCTGGCCGTGGACCTGTTGGACGATTCCGTGGGTGGAATCCTTATCGCCCTGGATGATGACGGGCATGTCGGGTGTCTCGGTGAGGAGCGGTTTGATTTTTCCGATGATGCCCTGCACGCCGATGCTCTCGCCGCCATAGAAAACCTTGTCGTCGGCGGTTACTGCGAGCAGCACCGAGTTTTTCTCAAGCGCGCTGGCACCGCTGACATCGGGTTTGTTGACGGTGACACCGGTCTCTTCGACGAAAACGGTGGAGACGATGAAGAAGATCAGGAGGATGAACACGCAGTCGATCATCGATGACAGGTCGATATTGACGGGTTCGTCGTTTTCAGCAGTTAGGTTGCGTCCGAACATGGTGGGGAGGGGTTGGAATCAGGATTGGGGTTCTTTCTTGAACCGGGTGGTTAGAATCAGGCTTTCCATGCGGACGAGCGCCGCCTGCATGCGGTCGCGCCTGGACTTGATGACCAAGGCAATGAACAGGCCGGGCAGGGCGATGGTCAGGCCGGTCTGGGTGGTGATGAGCGCTTCCTGCATGCCGTCGGCAACACGCTGCATGCCGGCGGGGCCCTTGCCTTGGGAAAGCCCGGCGAACATTGCGAGCATTCCCATCACCGTGCCTAGCAGGCCGCAAAGCGGGGCGGCGGCGACCAGGGTGTTGAGGACTAACAGTCGTCGGTCGATGGCGGCGATCAGGTTGAGGCGGATTTCCTCGAAACGCCGGGCGACGGTCTTGATGGTGAGTTCAGGACCGTGGAGCACATACTTCAAGGCTTCTCCGAGGCGTCCGTCGGCCAGCGATGGGTCGAGGATGTAGGCCTCCCAGCGGGCGCAATCCTTGTCATTGAGATTGCCGCGGCTGACATAAACCAAGGCGGCGAAGGCGGTGCCGTAGAGGAGGCATGCGACCGCACCGAGCATATACATGACCGAGCCTCCTGATAGGAAAAGATTCCAGCCGTCCTGGAGCCATTCGTTGGGATTCATGGGAGCGGTAGGTTGTTGGAATCAGGCTCCGACGGGCGAGAGTTCGAAATCATCGTCATCTTCGCCATTGGAGTTGGCGCGGGACTTGGTGGCCTCCGGCTTGCGCTCGCGTTCGGAGGTGCTGTTGATCATGGCGATGGCGATTCCCTCGATTTCTCCGAATTTGCCCTTCACGAGGCTCTTGAGCAGGCCGTGGATGACGAGCACCGGGATGGCGACGATCAGTCCCTCCGCCGTGGTGATCAGGGCCTCCGAGATGCCTGCGGAGAAGCTCTTCGCGTTGCCGGTGCCGTAAAGCGCCATGGCCTGGAAGGTCTTGATGATGCCGAGAACGGTTCCTAACAAACCCATGAGCGGACCTGCGGCGGCGGTGAGCGCCAGGAATGGCAGGAAGCGCTCAAGCCGGGGCTTGATCACCACCAGCTTCTCAAACAGCGCTTCCTCAAGGACGCGGCGCTTCTCGTCGAACCGCAGCACACCGATCTGCACGAGGTCTCCACAAGGGCCGTTCAGGGCGGCTGCCTTGCGGGTGGCGGCCTCGTGGTCTTTCGCCAGGAGGTCATCAAGAATGGCATTGATCTTCGTTCGAGATGGGACCGGGAAGCGGGTGACTTCGATCACCTTGAAGATGGCGATCAGGAACGAAATTGCGCCTAGCAGAAGAATTGCGTGTCCGACGTAGCCACCCTTCTTGATCGTATCCATCAGGCTTTCCTGTGCGGCGGCCACTTCGATGGCCTTGCCCATGGTGCCGTCGAGCGGTAGCGGACCTTCGCCGGATTTGAGGGTGTTGGCGATCAATCCGGAAGACCCTTTGATTCCGACCACGGTGGGCAGCGCAGTGCCGGTATCGGCGAAGGTCGCGACGCCTTCGAAAGAACCATCCTTGGCGGCGAAAAACACGGAAGGCCCGGCAAGAAGCAAGGTTCCCTCCACGGACTCGCTGCCGTTTTTCAGGGCCTTTCCTTCGAACACCTGACCGCCAGCGATGGCTCCCAGCCGATCGATTCCCATCTCCAGGACTTTGGCGCGCTGCATGATCTCGGATTTCGGATCATCGGTTGCGCTCGCCGCCTTTTGGTCGAGGGCTTCGATGGTGGCCGTGTGAAGTTGGTTTTCCGCAGGGTGCAGGCGGGTGATGAGCGCTTTCGAATACTGGTTGAGAACGCCGGACGAATAGTTGAAATCAGTCTTCCGGCCCTCGATCTCGCGCTCGAGGGTTTTAACTTTGGCGGTGCGTTGTTCCTCCTCGGTTTCGAGGGCGCGGAGTTGTTTCGCCAAGGCCAGCGCCTCGTCGTCGAGACGGTTGATGTCCCGATAGAAATTGCGGCGCAGGTCAGAGTATTCGCCGCGGACTTCGCCGAGCTTGCGGACGGCCTGTTCAAGTTCGGTGCCGGTCGGCTTGGCTTTCTGTTGGGCGAGGGCGATGCCCGGCACGCAAAGCAGAAGTGTTAGGAGGGACTTGGAGTTCATTTTTTCGAAATGGGGAGTTGAATGAATGCGGCGTCCTGCTCACCGGTGGTGGAGGCGATGAGCTTGCGGATGTCACCGGCCAGGGCCGGAGCTTCCTCGAATGTCCAACCGTCCGTGCCGGGGCGGCCGGCCAGGGCGAGCGAGTCGTCCTCATTGACAGCATAGGCCATCGCAAGGCCGAAGTAGATGACCTGCATATTGTATTCGCGGCCGTCCTTGTCCTTGTGGAGTTCCGGACGGATGCGCACGGTTTGTTGGAATTTCTCCGCCTCGCTGGCGAGTGTGATGAGGTTGAGCAGGCGCTTGGAAACCATGCTGTCCCGCTGGTCTGTGGGCAGAGTGAGATCGCGTTTGAGGTCCTCAATGGCCTGCGCGACTTTCGGTTCGCTGGCAAGGGCTGGGGGGAAGATGGTGAGCCGTTTGGCCAGGTTTTCCTCCAGTTTGCGGACGGTGACCGATAACTCGTTCTTGGCGGATAGATAGAGGTCGCGCTCAGCGACCTTGTCGAGGGATGCCCTGTCTGTGCCCTGTTTGCGGGTCTCGGCGGAGGCGATTTGTTCCTTGAGATCGGCGATCTCCTTTTCGAGTCCCTCCTTGTAGTTTTGGAGGACTTCCTTGTCGCGCTTCCAGTCGTTTTCTTCCTGTTGGACCGCAGTCATGGTCTCGACCCAGCGGCCGACTGAAAGCCGGAGCTCTTCGGTGGGACTCGGCTTTACATCCTGACAAAGCGCGGGCGCGGCCAGGGCAAATGATAGATAAAGTGGGATGCGGCGCATGTTGAAGTGATTTCAGGCAAAGAATGAGGGCTGTCGGCGAGATGCCGACAGCCCTTGTGTGACGTTTTTGTCAAATTCTATGAACGGCCGACTTCGCGACTTCGCGTGGTTTGATCACTTCACCACGTAGATTTTCTTTGCTGTGGCCTTGAAGATGACCTTCGTTTTCTTTTTCTGCGTTGCGACGATGGTCGCAGTGTATTTACCCTTTTTGGTGGCTTTTCCCGAAATCTTGCCACTCTCATCGATCTTCAGTCCCGGCGGCAGCCCCTTTGCGGAGAAGTTATTGGCTTTGAAGTTCGCCTTAATGGTTTCGCCATATTTCTTTTTCAGCTTGAGGGAGGCTGGTTTGAGATTGCTCGTGATCTTCGGCAGTGCGACGGTGGCAATCGCGGATTTGACTTCGATGGCAGCGCTTGTGGCGATGACAAAGTATTTGCCTGCGGTTTTCGCCGTGAAGTTGCTCAAAACCAGTTTGTCGGAAGTCGCACCGGGAACGGCCACTCCATTGCGGAACCATTGATAGGATGGGCTCGGCTTGCCAACGGCTAGAGCGCGAAGGGTAATGGATCCCTTCGGGGCGACGACGGCGGATGCGGGATTCTTGGTGAACACCACGCCTTCCGTGGGAAGAAGATAGCCGTTCTTACTCAGGTAGGACCAGCCATCAAGCCAGTTGTTTTGACCAAAGGCACCGCGATGGCTGACGGTCTCGAAAAAGTTCGCTGGAGCATCGGTCGGGAAACTGCTGAGCGTGGCACCGTTAGCGACGAGCAAAGGGCTGTTAGCAAGCGGAAGTGGGTCGAGACCGCTGTTCGGGTTGCGGCTGATTCCACCGATGCGGGGATTCACGCCGATGGGGGAGTTGCCAGTTCCTGATGGAGATCCGGCCGTGTTAAGCGTGGCAAGCAATCCAGCACCGCCCGCGAAATCGCCCCAGGTGTTGTTGGAGAATATGGGAGCGGGTGGCTGCCCACCGCCGCCGCCGATGCCGTCTGCGGCGTCTTTGGTAATCGCTGCACCGGAGAAATCGTGGATCAGGGAGTTGTGAAGCTCGCCCGCGAAGAAGTCGTCCAGATAGAAGCCGGGATTCGCGCTGCTTGGGGCGCTCTGGCCGTTGCCAAGCATGGTGGCGTTGTAAACCCGGATGCGGTTGTTAGGTGTGCCGGATTTGGTGCTGCCATTGCCGCCGTCCCACTCGCCACCGCGGTCACCGATGGTGCTGGTTTCGTTCTGAATGGAGAACCAGAACTGGTGAAAGCCCTGGTGGCCTTCGTCCAGGTCGAAGCTGTCGTCTTGGCAGAACGCGACGGCGATGCGCTTGGTGTTGACCGTGCCACCGAAGATTTCCACACCGTCGTCGGTGTTGGAAATCACTTCCACGTTCTCTACGACAGTTCCGCTGCCGACGCCTCCCATGGTGAGAGCGTTGATTTCGCTGCCGGTGGCGGCATTGAAGACGTATCCGCCGAAGCGGATGGACACGTATTTGAGAGCTCCCGAGTTGTCGGCGCGATTGTTGCCGCCATATTTGATATCGTCAGTGCTGCCAGCAGGGAAGCCCTCGATGCTGTTCTCGTTGGCATTGGTGCCAGCGACATAGAAGTTGATCGGCGCGCGGCCCAGGATGACGATTCCGCCCCAGAAGCCGCCATCACCGAGAGCCGGGTCCGGTTTGACCGATGGGTTCCCATTGAGGCCGTCGCGTTCCTGAATGGCAGTAAAAACAATCGGCTTGGCGGGAGTGCCGACTGCGTTGATTTTCGCGCCACGCGCAATGACGAGTGAGCCGTAGGTGTCATCTCCGCCGTTGTCGATGATGCCGTTGGGTCCAGCGGCGTTGCCACCGAGGATGGTGGTGCCCGGTTCAATCGTAAGGGTGGCACCATTCTTCACGAAGATGGACTTGCGGAGAATGTAAGTGTTGTTGGCCGTCCATTTGGTGTTGGACGTGATGTCTGAGGTGACTGCGCGGTCAGCGGCGAACGCCGAGGCGGGCAGCGAGATCAATGGCAGATAACGGAGGTAATTGAGTAATTTCATGGTTGGTTTCTGTTCTTATGATGCTTTGGAGGTTTAGAACTCCATCTCGTAGGAGAGTGTGTAGGATCTTCCTGGTTTGAAGGATCGGTAGGTGAATCCCGTTCCGTCAAACGATTCAGTATCCGTCGCGTCGAGCAGGTTCACGACTTTTAGTTTGACGATTCCGACACAATCGCGGACCTCGAAGCGGCGGGAAATCACCAGGTCTAGCGAATCGAAGGATTCCCGAACGATGGCGGGGCTGTTGGACGTCAGCGGGACGCCGGTCAGATAGGAGTCCGTGAAATTGTAGACCAGGCTGGCTGAGTAGCCTGAGTCTGGATGATCATAACCGAGGATGAGATTGAAGATATTCTCCGGCTGCCCCTCGTAAGACGAACTGATCGTTTGGGTGCCTGAAGTGCCGACGATCTGATCGTATTCAAGTATCGAGTCGATATAAGTGTAGTTCGACGAAAGGGACCAGTTTTCGGTGAAATGGTGGCGGGCTTCGATTTCGATTCCCTTGAGTTCTCCCGACTCTCCGTTGACCCATGTCTTGCGTGTCAGGTCGTATGCTTGCGCGATAGGGTTTTTCATGTCCTTGTAGAATAATCCAATCGCTAACGAACTTTGTGGTGCGGGCTGCCAGCCAAGCCTGAGGTCAAAATTGTCGATGCTGGTATCGACCAGATTGGGGTTTCCGACAATTACGTCGCCCGTCGCCTGGTCTTCGGTTTGGACAGGGGCGAATTCGTAGAAGGTCGGTCGGGCGATGGTGCGGGACGCGGCAAAGTTTGTTGTGAACTGGTCGTTCGCTCCAAACGTGCGCCCCAGGGTGAAACCTGGAAGGATGTTCTCCTCTCCCTGCTCGACGGGCTCTTCGGTGGTGAATGCCGCGTTATTTAACCCTGGAAGCACATGATAGTATCTGGATTCGTCTTCCAACCTTGCGCCGGCGAGCAGGTTCCAGGGTCCATGCTGATAGGTAGCCATCAGGTAGGCACTGTTTACTTCGGAGCCCGCATCCACGTTGCGCACGGTGCGTCCGCTTCTCGTGGCCTCGGAAATGATGAGGCCGGTGCTGCCGGTGGCGCCGCCGGTGCCGGTCCAGCCTTGGAATTTGTCGTTGCCGTCCACACCGGCTTTGGAATCGTAATTCTCCAAATAGTCCACTCCAACGAGGCCGCCATTTCCGATGAGCAGGTTGTTGAGTGCGGTTGGAATATCATAGGTGAAAAAGCGGCCGCGCACCTCGCGCTCACGTGCGAAGTGGTTTCCTCCGAGTTTGAGATCGAGCTTTTGGTCTTCCCCACGATTCAGCAGCGGGAAGGTCAGATCGAGGCGTGCGTTGTCGGCGGTTTCCGCAGTGCTGAGGGTTTCACGGAAGCTCTGGAGGGTGCCGGTTCCCTGGGTGGCTGCCGGGACGTCCGCGGCGGTCTCTAGCACGCCGAGCTCGGGTAGATAGATATCATTCTGGAGGTCGCGAATACGCGGGTCGGTGTAGTCGAGCTGATAGTTGAACAAGGCGCGACTCTGGGGCCGGTCTTCGAGTGAATCGCTGCGGGAGAGCGCCCAGTCCAGCTTGATCCCGTCGTCTTTGCCGAAGGTGTGGCGTCCGTCGAGTTGGAACAGTTCGAGGTCGCGGTTGAGCGGGACGAGATTTTCGAATCCAAGGTAGCTGTAGGCCCCGGCTCCACCCGGTGTCCGGCTGGATGGCAGGTATTCGAGGTTGTCGCCATCCTGGCGGCGTTGACGGTCGCCGATGGTTACCTGGTCCTCGCTGTTGGAGTTGCGGAACCAAGTGAATCCGATTTCATGATTTTCGCCGATCTTGGCGCCGATGGAGCCGAGCATGCCCCAGTTCAGCGACGAGGTGTATTGATCTTCGAATCCACTGCGGTCGAGACGGTCATCCATGGTGAGAGGAATCCCGTCGTCGCCCGGGTTGAAGAGGCGGCCGGTTTCGACGCCCTTGCGGATGGAGTCCTTTTGCTCCCAGGTGAACGCAAAAACAGTCCCCAGCTCGACATTTCCGAGAGGTTTGAAAGTTTCGCCAAGTGTCAACGAGAGTTCCAAGCCAGCGTTGGGATCGCGTCGACCCGATCGCATCGGAGCACTCTTGTGAATTTCCGCGAAGGCGGCTGCCGCATCTTGGGCGGCCTTTTGCTCTTCAGGAGTGGCGAATTCCAAGGGGCGGGTGCCGTTGTAACCCAGCGTCAGACCGGTGAGCGTATCACCGGCGGCGGATGAGAATTTGTCTCCAGTATTCCCCCAGAAGCCGAAGTTCCGTCCGCGAATGGTCCGCATTTCGGAACCGCTGAGATTCTCGTTCCAAGTCGTGCCCACCGAAAACTCGACCAGTCGTTGTTCCGGAAACCGCAGCGTTTGGATGGCCACGGTGCCGCCCGCGAATTCAGCCGGAAGATCCGGGGTGAAATTCTTGTAAATGGCGACGGACTGGAGGAGGTCCGAAGGAAACAGATCGAGTTGGACTGCCTTTTTCGAGGGATCCGCGCTGGAGATCTGCGTTCCGTTCACGAGGGTGTTCGAATAGCGATCGCCCAGACCCCGGACCACCGCGTATTTGCCGCCGACGATGTTGGCTCCGGCGATTTTGGAGACCGCTCCGGCGGCGTCGCTGATGCCCGCTTGAGAAAATTGTTCTTTGCTAATGCCGGAAACCAGGTTGCTGCCGAGCTGGAGGTCGAGGAAGAGGTCACCATTCGAACTTTCCTCGTATTCGCCCACCACCACTTCTTCGTCCATGGTGAATTCGTCCGCCCCTTCACCCGTGGGCTTTGCGCGGAGGCTGATTCGGAGGTCAACCGGCTGGTTGGCGATGGTGGTGACGGTCCGGAGTTCGTCAAAATATCCGAGTTTGAAAACCTCCAGCGTGTGGTCCCCCGGTGGCAGTCCGGTGATACGGAAGCGTCCATTTGGGTCAGTTTCCGCAGTCCGATTCGACCCGCTTACGGTGACAATGACGCGACCGAGGAGATCGAGTGAGGTGGCGTCCGAAACTTCCCCCGTGATCACAGAAGTGCCTTGTGCTAAAACAGTCAATTCGGGTGGTGGAACTGCCGGATCGGGGGCGATGGCAGGAATCGCGTCAGGTGGGCTGTCCGCTTCTGCGGTGGTTCCAGCAGGATTTTCGGTCGGATCGGTTTTGCCGTCGCTGTCGGTGGCGATGTTGTTCTCGATCCCCTGGGTATGCGCAAGCGGTCCAGTCAGGATCAGAAGCTGCAGAGTGGCGGCGAGCGCAATGCTGCCCAGTGATGTGCGGTGATTCAAACTCATGGCATTCCGCCATGTCACCTTCCGGATGGAACGGGGACACGGTGGGAGTTTGCTAAAGAACTGCGGCCATTCGCCGAAGATTCATCAAGTGACATTTCCGACACTTGACGCGGGTGGGCAGGTGACACCAACCGCCTCGGGCCATTCTGCTGTTCTGACCTGATTCTGCTGAAAGCTAACCCCTCTTCCGCTCTAGCAGCACGAGCATCATGAAGGAGAGGAATAAATTCAACTCCTCACGCGGTGTCATCTCGGCGAGTTTTTCGATTTTGAAACGGCCTTCCCAGAAGGCGGGTTGTTTAGTCATGCGCATGGCGGGGCCGCCGTTAGATTGGGTGGCGAGGTAGCTGGGATGCAGGAAATAGCCGCTGAACATGCCGATGATCGGCAAATCGCCAATGAGTGAATCCGCCACTTTGATCCAGACGTTTTCCTCCTTGATGGAAAAATCCGGCGTGCTGTCGCCGGGGTTGAAGGTTTCGTAATGGGCCTTCCAGATCGAGCGCCAGCCACGGCGGCCGACACTGCCGATCTCCCCGCCATGGGCATCGGTGGAGAAGTAGCGGGCGGACCAGTCGATGACCTTGTTGGCCTTGATCTCGGCGAGGCGGGTGGCTTGGGACTTGTCGGTCCAGATTTCGACGTGCTCGCGAAACTTGAAGAGCTTTTGCTTGGTATAAAGCACGGTGCGGCCGGTGGCGTCGGTCACCGTGGCCTGGCTGGCAAGGGCGAGGATCTTGAACGAAAGAGTGAGCGGATACTGGATCCCCTGAAGCTGGCGGGAAATGTCGTCGGTCGCCGGAATGGCGGGCATCGCGGGCGGGGTGTAGGGATTTGAATTTTGCACCCGGCGAAGGTAGCGGGCAGGGTGGGGGACCGCAAGCGCGGGCGATCATTGCGGGGAATCGGTTTTCGTCCCTTTCTTGAATTGACGCTCATGCAGCCACAGGAAAATCACCGGGGTGACGATGAGGATGTGAATCAGGCTGGAAATCATGCCGCCGATCACAGGCGTGGCGAGCGGCTTCATGATCTCCGCGCCCTGGCGGGTGCTCCACATGATGGGCATGAGGCTGGCGACGGTGGTGGCGACGGTCATCACCTTCGGGCGGAGGCGGAGTTTGGCTCCGTCTTTGATCGCCTGGACAAGATCCGTGCGAGTGAAGGCGGTGCCGAGTTTGGCCATGCTTGTCTTCACGGATTCTTCCAGATAGACGACCATCACCACACCGGTTTGTACGGCGGTGCCGAACAGCGCGATGTAGCCGACCCAGACGGCGCCGTTGAAGTTATAGCCTAAAATTTTCTGAAGCAGGACGCCGCCGCTGAGGGCGAATGGCACGGCGAGCATGACGTGCGCCGCTTCCATCCCGCTGCGGAAGACCATGAATAACAGAACAAAGATCACCATCATCACCAGCGGGAAAATCAGCCACATGGTCTTGGTGAAACGACGTTGGTTTTCGTATTCGCCGGTCATCTTGTAGGTCATGCCCTCCCAGTTGACGGTCTTGAGCTTTTGTTCGATCTCCTCAACGAAGCCGCCGAGGTCGCGGTCCTGGACGTTGGCTTGCACATAGCTTCGGAGCTTGCCGTTTTCGGAGGCGATTTCGTTAGCACCCATGTTGCGGGTGATCTTTGCGACCATGCCGAGTGGGATATAAGGAACGGTCGAGGCATCACCGCCTGCCGCCGGTGCGGCTGCGGCGGGTCCTCCCATTCCGCCACCCATTCCGCCGCCAGCTTGCGGTGCGGCTGCCGAGCTCATGCCGGGCTTTGCGGCGATGAGGATGCGGCTGAGTTTTTCGATGTCGTCACGCTCGCCGCGCTCGACGCGGATCTGGATGGGGAACCGTTGGCGGCCTTCGATGGTGGTGCTGACGTTCTTGCCACCGATGGAAATTTCCACCGCGTCTAACACGTCCTTCGCGCTCAGGCCGTAGCGCGCCATCGCCACGCGATCCACTTCGATGTTGAGATAGGGTTTCCCCTGGACGCGTGACGGTGAAACACCGGCGGCGCCTGGAACTTCATTGATGAGTTTTTCGATCTCAAACGCCTTCCTTTGGATGGCGTCGAGGTTGTCGCCGTAGATCTTCACGCCGACCTGCGCTCGAATGCCGGTGTAGAGCATGAGGATGCGGTTCTCGATGGGCTGGAGGAATGCGGGGACATAGCCGGGGACTTCCTTCATTTTCTCGGTGAGCTCAGCCTTGAGTTTTTCCATCGTCATGCCCTCGCGCCACGCCGGATTGCGCTTCACTCTAAATTTTCCGTTAGGGATGTATTCCGGCTTGAGCATGATGGTGGTTTCCAACATTTCGGTCGGCGCGGGATCGGTGGCGGTTTCGAATCGGCCGAGCTTTCCGGCCACGATTTCCACTTCCGGGGTGGCGGCGATGATTTGGTCCTGCCAGGACATCACGCGCTGGATTTCTTTGAATCCCGTCTTCGGCATCAGCACCGGCATGTGCAGCAGGCTACCTTCGTTGAGTGGCGGCATGAACTCCTTGCCGAATCCCGCGAATAACTCCGCAGTGCGGTCAAATCCGGCGTCGGCGAGTTGTTTGGTGGTGGCCCGCGGCAGGCCGAAGGCGAGCAGCATGCAGAAGGCTAACAAAAGGACCGCCGCCCCGACGACCGTCTTGCGGTGATTCAGCGCCCATGAAAGCGCCGGATCGTAGATGCGCATGAGGAAACCCATCACGATGTTCCGCTCCTCCTCATGATACGGCCCGCGCACGAGGAATGAGCACAGCACCGGCACCAGCGTCACGCCCAACAGCGTTGCGCCAAGCATCGCGAAGGTCTTGGTGAAAGCGAGCGGGTGGAACAATTTTCCCTCTTGGCCGGTGAGCGCGAAGACGGGAAGGAACGCGAGCAAGATGATGCCCATCGCGAAAAAGATCGGGCGGCCGACTTGTTGGGATGCCACCAGCGTGGTCTGCCAGCGCTCGACGGCGGTGAGCGGCCGCCCTTTTTCTTTCTCCTCCATCTCGCAGTGGCGGATGACGTTTTCCGTCACCACGATGGCTGCGTCCACCAGCACGCCGATGGCGATGGCGATGCCTGTTAGCGACATGATGTTGCTGGTGATGCCGAATTCTTTCATCAGTAGGAAGGAAACGAGGATCGAAATCGGCAGCGGCAGAGTGACGATGAGGATGCTGCGGAAGTGCCACAGGAAAATGATGTGGGCGAGCGTGACGAGGATGATTTCCTCGACGAGCGCGTGCTTGAGCGTGTCGATGGTGCGGTCGATCAACTCGCTGCGATCGTAGAACGGGCGGATGGTGACACCGGGCGGCAGGCTGGCGGCGATCTCGTCGATTTTCTGCTTCACCCGCTCGATGACAGCTTTCGCATTTTCCCCGGTGCGCATGACGACCGTGCCGCCGACGGCTTCGCGGCCATTCAAGTCGAGCGCGCCACGGCGGTAATCGCCGCCGATTTGGATGGTGGCGATGTCCTTCAGATAGATTGGCGTGCCTTCCACCGCCTTGACGGTGACGAGTTCGAGATCCTCGGGGCCGGTGACCAGTCCGATGCCACGAAGCACGAACTCCGCGCCGTTTTCCTCGACGGTTTTGCCGCCGACGTTGAGGTTGGCGTTTTGCACGGCAGTCATCACTTCCATCAACGTGATGTTGGCGGCCCGCATCTTGGTGGAGGAAAGCTCCACCTGATACTGCTTCACAAAGCCACCGATGCTGGCGACTTCGGCCACACCTTGCACGCTGGCGAGATCATATCTGATTTTCCAATCCTGGAGGGAACGGAGCTGCGCGAGATCATAGCCGCCTTCCGGTGACTTTGCCGGATCGACATGCAGGTAGTATTGATAGACCCAGCCGAGCCCGGAGGCGTCGGGTCCTAACTGAGGCGTCACGCCTTCCGGCATTTGCCCCTGAAGGAAATTCAGCCGTTCCAAAACCCGGGCGCGGGCGAAGTAGGTGTCCACCTTGTCTTCGAAAATGATGGTCGCGAGCGAGAACCCGAACATCGAGGTGGCGCGCACTTCCTTCACTCCGGCGAGTCCTTGCAGACCGGTGGAGAGCGGAAAGGTCACCTGATCTTCCACTTCCTGCGGGCTGCGGCCCATCCAGTCGGCATAGACCAGCACCTGGTTTTCCGTGAGATCCGGGATGGCGTCCACCGGCGTGAGACGCACCGCGCGGATGCCGAGCACGACTAGCAGAAGTGCGCCGCAGAGGACAAGGAACCGGTTTTTCAGGCTCCATTCGATGACTTTTTCGATCATGGGGTTTGGAAATGGCAGGTTGAAATTTTGGAGAAGCCATGGCAGTGTCTGCCTGTGACAACGATTGCATTGGAACTGGAGCGCACCTTGGAGCGTCTGGCACCTGAGAAGGCCCGGGTGTTGGAATCGCGCGTCCGCGAGGCGATTTCCGAGGTGGAGAAGGAGAAAGAATTGCCGACTTTGGAGGAAATCAAACGCCGAAGACCGGACTTGGCGCATATCATCGGGGCTTGGGCAGACGAAGATCCCGATGAGCCGGAAGAACTTCCAATGCCACCGGCAAAAATCTGGTGATGCGCTACCTGCTGGATACGAATGTCTGGATCAAGATTCTCAAAGGCAAGGATCTCCTTCTTATTGATCGGTTCGCTGAGATTGATCATTCGGAATTGGCTGTCTGCTCCATCGTCCGCGCGGAACTGATGCATGGAGCGGAGAAATACAGCAACGTTTCTCGCAGGCGTATGGATGTTATGGAGTTGCTTGCTAAAGTGACTTCGCTTCCTTTCGACGATCCATGTGCCGACAGGTACGGCGCGATCCGACACGGTCTTGAATGTAGAGCGTGTATCATCGGGCCATATGATTTGCAAATTGCTGCGGTGGCATTGGTTCATGACCTGACGCTTGTCACGGGCAACGTAAATGAGTTCAAAAGAGTTCATGGCTTGCGGGTTGAGGATTGGTCTCTACCGGTGGATTGAGATTCATGGTTTGATCTCTTTCCCACACTCGAGCATTTCAGCGCCGAAAAACGGGTTGCCCATGCTTCGGCCGCCGGTTTGGATCCAGCGGGCCTTCTTCGGGGCGCCGGGGATGCCTTGGTCCACCATCGGGCATTCGTAAACTTGGAACTCGGGTGTTTCTTCGGCTTTGCGCAAGGGTTCGAGTGCGGTGGTGGCGGCGACGGAGAACTTGTGGAAGGCCATGCGTGCGGCTTTCAGATCATCGAAGCCGTGGAGGTGGCGGGCCTTGTCGAGTTCATCGAGGTTCTCCACGTTCGGGCGCAGGAGTTTGACCATCGCACCGGTGAGGTTCATCGCGGGTTCGCTGGTGGTGTTGAATTTCGCCAGATCGTCGGCGGCGAGCGCGGCGGCCATCGCGTCGGCGACCTTGATGAAATCGGCGATGGATTTTTTTTGCTCGTCATTGAGTGCCGCGAGGGGAGCTGCCACCGGCATCGTTTCCGGCGGACTCATGAAGGAGCGGTTCATTTCCGCCTGGCCGTCGATGAGCAGGTTGCCGTTGGTGACGACGGCGTCGCCCTCCTTCAGCCCTGATAGAACTTCGACCAGCGTGTCGCCACGGCGGCCGGTCTTGATGATCGTGTGCTCGTAGGCGCCGCCGTCCTTGTCGATGTAAACCACGGCATCGGCTCCGGTTTCGATGACTGCGGAGCGTGGGACGGTGAGCACAGCCGGTGCTTCGAGCTCGATTTTGCCATCGGCGTAGAGGCGGTGAAGCAGTTCGCGGCGGCCGTTGACGAGCGGGTTGTCCAGTTCGACGCGGACCTTGGTGGAGCGGGTGGCTTCGTCGAAGTTGGGATCGATGAAGGTGATTTTTCCGACGAATTCCTTGTTGGGAATCGAGGGGGTGGTGATCGTCACGGGAAGTCCGGGTTTGATCCACGGCATGTCCTGTTCGTAGGCGCGGAACATGAACCACATGGTGGAGAAATCGGCGAGTTCGAAGAGTTGCTGGCCGGTGGCGACGTATTGGCCTTCGTAGATCGACTGGGCGACGACGGTGCCGCTGATAGGTGATAGAATCTGCGAGGTGAGCGAGTCGGCAGGCTTTTGATCGAGCGCGTCGATCTGGGTCTGCGTGAGTCCCATTTGGCGGAGCCGGAGCGCGGTGTTCTTTTTGAGTTCGCCGCTGAGTTGGCGGTATTCGCGCTCGGCCTGAAGCAGTGACGGGCTGTAGAATTCCGCGAGCGGCTGGCCTTCGGTGACTTCGGCGCCGATGTAGTTGATGTGAAGTTTATCGATGCGGCCGTCCACATAGGCGGAGAGCACGCGGTGGCGCATGGCGTTGTCATCGATGGTGCCGGAAACGCTGAGGGTGCGAACCAGCGGCCGGTTTTTTGCATCGGCAGTCTGGACATGAAGGACCTGGATCTGGTTCTGGGTGAGCGCGACGACGTTGCTGCCGCCGGACTCGTCGAAGCCTTTTTCACCTTCGTAAACCGGGGTCAGTTCCATGCCGCAGATGGTGCAACGGCCGGGCTTGTCACTCTTGATCCACGGGTGCATGGCACTCTGATAGAAAGCAGGTTTGCGTTCGCCGCTCGAGGTGGTCGTGGGCGATGATAGCGAGAATTTTTGGAGGGCGAACCAAGTTCCCCCTGCGGCTAACAGGGCGGTGATGAGGATGGTGAGGAATGTTTTCATGATTTTAGCGGTTAGGGACTAGGGTTTGGAGTTCTTCAAGCGCCGCGAGTTGCATGGCGATCATGCGGCGTTGTTCGAGGCGGATGGAAAAAAGGAGGCGGGCGGAATCGAGCAGATCGGTCAGCGGGGCTTTCGAGCTGATCCAGGCGGCTTCGATGGATTTCGACGAAGTCAGGGCATTTTCGTGGATTTCACCGGAATAGGCGCGGGCTTGGGCGGCGGCGTTGGCGGCTTCGGTCACCGCAGTTAGAACCATGGCTGCAATTTCCCGGCGCATGGTTTCGACGTCCTGGGTGGCGGCGAGTTCGCGGGTTTTTGCAGCGTTGATTTTTGCCTGGTAGGACGGGTCATTGAACCAAGGCAGGCTCATCTTCAAACCCAAGGTCGTGCTCTTGATGTCACCGGTTCCGGAGTTGAGCTGGGTATCGACGCCGACGGCGATTTCCGGCAGGCGTTCGCGGTCGGCCATGCGGGTTTCCGCGTTGGCGGCGCCCGTCATTTCCCGCATGGCGCGGACCCTTGGATTTGCGTGAGGGATGCGGGCGATTTCAGCTTGGGCCACAGGCACGGGTGGGGGAGTGGCGGGCAGTTTCAATGCAGGCCATGGAGAATCGAGCGGGCGGCCGAGTGTTAGATTGAGTTTTTGGGCATAGCCATCGCGGGTCCGGCGGGCGGCGTCGAGCAGCTGTTTTTCTTTGGCCAGCTCGGTTTCCATGCGCAGCGCGTCGCTGCTGGAACCCATGGGATCCGCGGCCATCTGGCGGGCGTTTTCGACCATGGCGGTGAGCCAGTCGATTTGCGATTGTTGGAGCCGGATCGATTCGTCAGCGAGCGCCACCTCGATGGCGGATCGTGTGCCCTCCGCGCCTGCGGCGAGTGAAGCGGTGATGGAATTTTGCCGCTCAGCACGTCCCATGGCATCGGCCTTGCTGCGCTGGGCCTCAAACATGCCGGGTTTCGGCAAGGCTTGTTCGATGCCGAACATGAGGTCTCCATCATCGGCCCGCATCATTTTGGAAGCGCCCATGAAGCCGATTCCGACCATCGGATCGTTCCACAGGCGGACCGACCGCGAGTCCTGGGTGGCGGCGGCGGCTTTGTATTTCCCGGCGATGGCGGCAGGGTGATTGCGGGCGGCCTCGGCCCGCAGGGCGGAGAGGAAGTTTCGGTCAACCCGTTGGTTTTCCTGCGCTCGCAGCAGGGTTCCGGCCACGATGAGACCGGTAAAAATGGATAGAATGGATAGAATGGATTTCATAAGTCATGTGAGTTAGTGGATGGAATTTCCAAGTGCCCGTGATCCAGCCGCGCAACGGTGCGGTGGTGATGAATGGGCGCACTACGCCTGTCAGGGCGCTGAATCAGATGACAAATGTGCAGAAGGCCACGGAAAGCGGCACTCCTGCGAATCCCACGTGGGATTCAGGGATGGAAGCGGTGGCGACTGAATCCTCGGATGTTTCCGGCTGGATCCAAAAAAGGATGAGATCCAAGTCCCGCGCTTTTGGTGGGCTCAACTTCAAATCCGTTGAAGCGGGTGCGATGGGCGAAGGTTTTTGCTCAACGTCACCATTGTTGGCGCAGGGACACGATGCCAACTCCTCGCAGCAGGATGAAACGGTGCAGGGGTGAGATGCCGGGTTTGCCGACAACAATGGCTGCATCAGGGAAAGCTGGATTGCCAGCCCAATGATCAATCCCACGATGGTGCGAAGTATCATCACATTTTAAGAATAGCACAGCTTGTCATTATTCCAAGTTCCTTTTTGTAAACAAACCCTTGACCCTGTCTTCAACTGCACGGTTTGTGATACTGTTGCAAAAAATAATTCTGCCATGAGTGATTGCTGCCATACCCCGAAACTCGAACCGGAAAAATCCTGCTGCGGAGGTGGCCACGACCATCACCACGGCGGGGTGGAACCTTCATCCACCGCAAAATTTTTCTGTCCGATGTGCCCGGGCGTCGAATCCGAAAAACCCGGCGACTGTCCGAAATGCGGCATGGCGCTTGAGCGCAATCCGCTGTGGCGAGCCGCCGCTGTCACCATTTACACCTGCCCGATGCACCCCGAGATCGAGCAGGATCATCCCGGCGACTGCCCGAAGTGCGGCATGGCCCTTGAGCCGAAAACCCTGCCAGCCGAAGACGAAGCCGAAGACAACCAGGAACTGGTTTCCCTCACCCGCAAGCTTTGGATCGGCGCGGCACTTGCCCTGCCCGTATTCCTGTTAGCCATGGGTGAGATGGTCCCGGCGCTCCGCCTTGGCGAGTGGATCCCCGCGAAAATCTCCGGCTGGGTCCAATTGATTCTCGCCACTGTTGTTGTCGCGGGCCCTGGCGGTTTTATCTTTGTTAGGGCTTGGCGGTCGCTGCTGTATCGCAGCCTGAATATGTTCACCTTGGTCGCCCTCGGCGTCGGTGCCGCGTGGATTTACAGTGTGGCGGCGGTTCTGGTGCCAGACGTCTTCCCGCATTCGCTGCGCCATGGAGGCCACGTGCCGCTCTACTTTGAGGCTGCGGCGGTGATCGCCGTGCTGGTGATCCTCGGCCAGTGGCTGGAAGCCCGCGCCCGCAGCAAAACCGGCCAAGCCGTACAAGCCCTGCTCGGCCTTGCCGCCAAAACCGCCCGCCGTCTCGTCGATGGCCGCGAGGAAGACGTGCCGCTGGACTCGGTGAAAATCGGCGACCTGCTTCGCGTCCGGCCCGGTGAGAAAATCCCTCTCGACGGCTTCATCACCGAAGGCACCAGCACCGTGGACGAATCCATGATCACCGGCGAACCCTTGCCTGTTAGTAAATCCACTGGCGATCGCGTCGTCGGTGCCACCATCAACCAAACCGGAGCCTTCCTGATGCAGGCGGACCGCATTGGCGCCGACACCCTGCTTTCCCAAATCGTGCAAATGGTCGCGGAAGCCCAGCGCAGCCGCGCGCCGATTCAACGCATCGCGGATCAAGTCGCCGGTTGGTTCGTGCCCGCGGTGGTCCTGATCTCCATCCTCACCTTTGCCGGTTGGATGCTGTTAGGGCCGGAGCCGCGTCTCGCCTTTGCCATTTCCAGCAGCGTCGCCGTGCTCATCATCGCCTGCCCGTGCGCGCTCGGATTGGCCACGCCAATGTCGATCATGGTCGGCGTCGGAAAAGGTGCGCAAATGGGCATCCTGGTCCGCGACGCCGCCTCGTTGGAGCAGGCCCGCCGAATCACCCACCTCATCACCGATAAAACCGGAACCCTCACCGAAGGACGGCCAGTCGTTCGGGAAATCATCACCGCGGATGCCGTCAGTGAGCCGCACTTGCTAACCATGGCCGCCGCGCTCGAACAACTCAGCGAGCACCCGCTGGCCCACGCCATCGTCAGCCACGCCAGCGCGGAAAATCCATCCCTCCCCAAGGTCGATGATTTCTCGTCTGTCACCGGCGCGGGAGTCATGGGGAAAATCGATGGCGATCTCATCCGCGTCGGCAAGCGCGCGTGGCTGGAAGACGAGGGCATCGCCATCCCGGAAAATCTAGCAGACCGCGCGCAGTCCCTCCAGGAGCAGGCCAACACCGTCATCTGGATTTCCCAAAACTCATCCATCTCCGGTTTCATCGCCGTGGCGGATCCGATCAAACGCTCCACAGCCGAGGCGGTCACCCAACTCCACCGCATGGGCCTGAAACTCGTCATGCTCACCGGCGACAACCCGCACACCGCCCAGGCCGTCGGCCGCGAACTCGGAATCGACGACATCCGTGCCAATCTAACACCATCTGACAAACTCGCCATCGTCCGCGAACTCCGTGCCACCGGCGCGATCGTCGGCATGGCCGGCGATGGCATCAACGACGCCCCCGCCCTCGCCGAGGCCGATGTCGGAATTGCGATGGGCACCGGCACCGACGTCGCCATCCACAGCGCCGGACTGACCCTCGTCAAAGGCGACCTGCGCGGCATCGTCCGCGCCCTCGGCTTGAGCCGCGACGTCATGCGCAACATCCGCCAGAACCTCTTCTTCGCCTTCATCTACAATGCCGTCGGCATCCCGCTGGCAGCAGGCGTGCTCTATCCACTCACCGGCTGGCTGCTCAACCCGATGATCGCCGGAGCCGCGATGGCCCTCAGCAGCGTCTCCGTCATCGGCAACGCCCTCCGCCTGCGGGGCGGCGCGGCAGCGGTTCCAAACCCGGCACAGTGAGGAATTTCACCGCAACATAGGTCGAGTCGAGCCACAGCCGCAAAAAAGAGCGGCCCGACTGATCATCCCCTTGGAAAACCCATTAACCTCGGAGCATCTCAGTCGGACCGCCTAGTGTGTCGCGACAAATCAAATAAAGCAGCACGCGTGCCAAGATTGGAATACGCTTAAGGAGGGCGGACACTCCTGTCCGCCAAGCCAATGAGGCGAGAAAGGCCTGAGCCAAAGCACTCCCTCTTTCTCATCTCATCAGCCCCACAACAAGACCATCAATCGGGCCCTTCAAAAATCTGAATCTAACAATCCTCACCCGGCAATTCTTCGAGATCCTGAAGGTCTTTCGGCCGTCCGCTGGCGAGCTTGTTGATTCGTAAATCCTGAAGAGAAATGAAGGGCACCATCAACCGGCCGATCTTTACCAAAGCGCGCCGGTCATAACAGCCGCTGAATTCGATGCCCGGAATGTTGGTGAACAACTCAAGCCTCATCGGCTCGAATCCCATCCGGACGATCTTGTTTCCGTCGGTGACCATCTCGGTGGAAACCGCATCCGGTGGGAAACCGAATTCCTGAAGCACGGTAACGACGCGTTCTGCGTTTTCGAGTGACGCGTCAATCCAAAGATCCAGATCGCCGGTGTATCTGGGGCGGGAATGATGGATCACCGCGTAGCCGCCGATGACCATGAAGCGGACGTCATTCCGCAGGCACAACTTCAAGAAATCGCTGAAGTCGGCCGCCAATTTGATCTTTGCCATAGAAGGGTTCGCGGAGTTTTTCGAGAGCGTTTAATCGTTCGGCGGGAGTTGCAGAACGCCAGTAGGCACGGGTTTCGGCCTCCGCTTCAGCAAAGCTATCCGCGACGACGATTTTCCACCCGGCGCGGCGGCGGGCGGCGCGGGCTTGGGATGCGGTGACAGCGGGAGTTGACTTTGCTTGGGGCACTTCGAGAGAGTCCCACATTTGCCGCGACGGGTCAACGGAGTCTTAAGGAGGGCGGACACTCCTGTCCGCCAAGCCAATGAGATGAGAAAGGCAAAGCACTTCCTCTTTCTCATCTCATGGGCCCCACGACAAGAGTGTCATGGCTCCTTAAACCGGCGCGATGGATTCCAGGTGCAGAACAGGCGTTCTCGTTTCATTGGATTTTTCCAGATCCAGCGTGAGGTGCAGCGACCAGTCATTGAGGTCATCCGGATCAATCAGGGTTTGGTGGATCGTCAGGCCGTCTGCGGCGAGGTGGGTGTGGCGGGCGTTGCGGGCTTCCGGATCGAGGCGGATCTGGTGGCGGGCGGCGTGGTAGGTGTTGAGCTGTTGGAGCAGGCGCTCGTTGGACCAGAGCTTGCCGGCGGAATCGTGGTGGGCGATGAGGCTGAGGGCCGCCTCGGTGTCGTAGCGGGAAAGCGCGGTGACGAGCGTGAGCACGTGGTTGCGGAGATGGCGGTGGAAAGCCTGTTTGTCTCTGGTGTAGGGGATCTTCTTTTTGAATTCCGCAACAGCCGCTGCCGGATCTTGGATTTCCGCTTTCAGCTTTCCAATTTCAGTTTTTCCACTCATCGCCTGCCACTCGTCCAGCAGGGACGAGTCGGTGTGGCGGACGATGAGTTCCAGGAAAGACTCAGCTTCGTGGAGGTGCTCGGTCTTGGCATGATCGGGCACGGTTTGGGCGAGAACTTTGTAAACCTCGCCGAGGTGGCGGAGCAGCACGGCTTCGGCACGCTCCAACTTGTAGGTTTTGACGTAGTCTTCGAAGGACTGGTAGTTCTCAATCATCTCGCGGGCGACGGTCTTGGGCTTGACGTTTTCGCTGCCGAGGTAGGGGTGGCGGAGTTTGAAGGCGTTGAAGACGGTGTAGATGAATTCGGCACCGGGCTTGGGGTGTTCGACCTGATCTAACATTTCAATCCGATCATCGAATTCCATGCCCTCGTCCTTGAGCCGGGCCATCAGTTCGGATTTCAACAAATCGACCTGTTTGCGCAGTACGATCTCGGGGTTTTCCAAAATGGACTCGATGAGCGAGATGACATTGAAGGCGTAATCCTCGGCCTCCTTGTCGAGCTGCGGCAGGGCATCCAGCAGGAAAAGGCTGAGCGCGTGGTTGATGGAAAAATCCTCGGGCAGCGAAACATCGACAACGACTTTCTGCGGGCCGCTGCGTTTGGCGGGTGGGATGATGTGGAGGATCTTCGCGCCGATGAGGCCGCGGAAGAGCTTGAAGGCGTGCTTCTTGAGAGCCTTCTTCTTGGAGGGCGGCTCGTGGCTGTCGTCGATGATCTTTTTCAACGCGGCGCAGCCGTCCTCGGTGTTGCGGGAAAGCACGTTGAGCAGCGTGTGGTGGTGGACGGAGAAACTGGAAACGAGCGGTTCGGGCGGCGCAGTCTGGAGTTTGGCGAAGGTTTGTTCGTCCCAGTGGACAAAGCCTTTTTCCGGCGGTTTGCGTTTCTCGAACGACTTCTTTTTGTTAGCAGCAGCCTTCGCGGCGAGGCGTATATTTTCGATGATGTGTTCAGGCGCTTGGGCGACGACGTAGCCGGTGGTGTCGAACCCGCGTCGCCCGGCGCGGCCGACAATCTGGCGGAAGTCGCGAACGGCGAGGATCTTGGTGCCGCGCCCGTCGTACTTGCACAGGCCAGTCAGCATGACAGTCCGGATCGGGACGTTGACGCCGACGCCGAGTGTGTCGGTGCCGCAGATCACCTTGAGCAATCCGCGGGCGGTGAGTTTTTCCACCAACAACCGGTATTTCGGCAGCAGGCCGGCATGGTGGATGCCGACGCCGTGGCGGAGGATTTTCGCGAGTTCGCGGCCGTAGGGAGAGCGGAAATCGGCGTCGTCGAGCGCGCGGGCGATGGCGTGTTTTTCCTCCTTGGTGCAGAAATTGGTGGATAGCAGATCCCGTGCGGTGTCGGCACAGGCGTTCTGCGTGAAATGGACGAGGTAAACCGGCGAGCGGCCCTGTTCATTGAGCTCGGCGACTTTTTCCTGGAGCTGGGTGGTGGAGTATTCGAACTCCAGCGGGACCGGGCGCTGGTCGGATTGCACGAGCGTGGTCGGCGCGCCGGTGAGCGAAGTGAGTTGTTTGGAGAAAAACGACGAATCTCCGAGCGTGGCGGACATCAGCAGGAAGCGGGCGCGCGGCAAGGTCAGCAGCGGGATTTGCCAAGCGGTGCCGCGCGAGTGGTCCGAGTAGTAGTGGAACTCGTCCATGATCACATCGTCCACCGCCGCGTGCGCGCCGTCGCGCAGCGCAATGTTCGCGAGGATCTCCGCAGTGCAGCAGATCACCGGGGCATCGTGGTTGACCGTGGCGTCGCCGGTGATCATCCCGACGTTTTCCGGCCCAAGCACATGGCAGAGCGAGAGGAACTTTTCGTTGGCCAGCGCCTTGATCGGCACGGTGTAATACGAGCGCCGGCCCTGACAGAGCGATTTGAACTGGAGCGCAAGGGCGACCAACGATTTCCCCGAGCCGGTGGGCGTGTTGAGGATGACGTTGTTGCCGGCGAAGAGCTCGAGGATCGCTTCCTCCTGGTGGTCGTAGGGCTCGGTGCCGGTGTTCGTCAGATAGTCGAGGAAGGCGTTGAGGATGTCGTCCGCGCTGGGGTTTTCGGGAAGATTTTTGCGGCTGAGCGGAGCGGACATGCGGGGATTGTGGAGGAGGAAAACTTTACCGCAAAGGCGCAAAGGTCGCGGAGCGACGCAAAGTTCTTGGATCAAGCAAAACGCGCAGATGCCGACGCCGGGGAAACCTCCCCTCTGTAGCGGCGCGTCTATGACCGCCGCAAACTGGCCCCGCGGCCGTGAGGTAAATGGGAAAGCCAATGAAGAAGCTCCGCGCATCCCATCGGCATCGACGCTCATTGAGACGCCGCTACAAGCCTCCCCCCCCGGGAACGCCAACGTCCTCGTTGGCAAGCGCATGAACCACCAAGACCCCGCCGCCCCCTGCATCCCATTGCCCCAATCCCCACTCCTTCAGATTTTTAAACAGGAGGCAACAGAGGGAACGGAGGAGCTGTCGCACCGGCCTTTCGCTCTCTGTGTCCGAGATGTGAAGCTTAGGCCGGAACGTCCTCCGTTTTCTCCGTTTCCTCCTGTGAAATTCTTTCTCTTCAGCCTCCTCTGCCTTTCCGTGTGTTCCGACGATTCCGCGGTCAAAAAATCTTCTCCCCCCTCTTCAGATTCGTGCGATTCGTCGGATTCGTGGTTCCTCAATCCTCAATCCTCTCCCTCCCCGCAACCCTCCGCGCCCTCTGCCCCTCCGCGTTTCGCTTCACCTCAACTTCCTTCCTCAGATCAGCGATCAGACTTCCCGACTTCCCACTTGGCTCCCCGTCAAAAAATGCCTATCTTCCCTCTATGTCCATGGACAAGCCACTTAAGCAAATCACGATTTCTCCCGAGATCTGCCACGACAAGCCTTGCATCTCTCGACCTCCGACCTCCGACCTCCGACCTCCGACCTCCGACCTCCGACTTTCCCGACCCATCGCATATTGCCCCCGCCAGTAGCTAGTCCCACGCAGTGAAAACCAATTTCAATGAACCCCTGAAAAAACGCGTTGGAGGAACCCTTCGCAGCATTCCCACCCTCAACCGGGTGGCCATGCTGCGGGCGAATGCCCGGATCCTCAACCCGCAGCCCCAGTGGAAGCCACCCGCCGA
>JBBECN010000048.1:0-1142 GCA_040881795.1 Akkermansiaceae bacterium | reverse complement strand
ACCCTCATAGCCAGCTTGGAAGGCTGGAGTTTTACCACTAAACTATGCCCGCGGAGTCCTGATAGGTTCTCCGCGCAGGCCTGCGCGTCAAGGCGGTTTTACAACCGATCCGGCGCACTCCCTACGGCCGGGCGTGCGGACGGTTGATCAGCCACAGCGAAACAGACACCAGCAAGATGATCACACCACTGATGACGAGCTCCGTCATGGCTTGCTGAAACTTCACCGCATCAAGCACATGTGCCTCCGTCTCGTGGACCGACAAGCCCGCCCCGATGGTCAAAATGCGCCGCGTCACACTGATACCCGCGATGACCAAAAAGGGATTGAGATCTTCGATGCCCACCACGTGGGTCGGCGAGACGAGCAACCGCGTCACCGTGCGGAGCAACTCCATGACAATCAGGAGCAGAAGAATCTCGTTGATCAGCGCGATGAGCGTGAGAAAAAACGGATCCTGCGCCTGGAAAGAGGCAAAAATAAATTTGACCAAATACACCGCGATAGCCGCCGCGATGCCCAGCAGAATGAGGGCGACGTAACCGTAGGTGATCATTTCACCTCGTGAAATGAGCTTGAATATTTTGCGTCCGAACGGTGACGGGGGAGGCGTTTCCATGGGGTAAAAACCCGCGCGGGGCGGGGCACAACAGATACCAAGGGCACGACCGATCACGGGGCTTAAACCCGCCATCTGCCCTCAGCTTGTCCGCAGAAGCTTGCCGGTCAAGGCGCTTTTCGGCACAAAGCTTCTTCGACCATGAACGAGATCAACTCCGACCACCGCGCCCTGTGGGCCTATGTGCTGCCTTTCGCTGTCTTCATGGGCGGCTTGGCCCTTGTCTCGCTCGTGCAATCCTTCGCACCCGACCAAGACGCCCCGCTCTGGCTCGCCGATCCCAAATACTGGGTTTACCCGCTACAGACCGTCCTCTGCGGCGCACTTTTGGTCTGGTTCTGGAAAACCTACGAGTGGGGAGCCAAATGGCACGCGGTCACCGCAGTCCTAACCGGCCTCGTCGTCCTCGCCCTCTGGATCGCCCCGCAATGGCTCCTCGGCGCCGAACCGCGCACCGAAGGATTCGACCCGGACCTCTTTGCCGGCTCCGCCGCCCTCTACTGGGGCTCGCTGCTTTTCCGCT
>JBBECN010000047.1:10951-38556 GCA_040881795.1 Akkermansiaceae bacterium | reverse complement strand
GGCTGGAGGGTGGCGATGTTGCCCATGACGCCCTGCTCGAGAAAGCGGGCGAGGTTGGGCATTTTCCCGGCGTCCAGCAGCGGGTGGATGACCTTCCAATCAGCGGCGTCCCAGCCGATGAGAAGGACCTTGGGAGGGGTGTGTGAGGCGGACATGAATTGGGAAGAGAGAAAACAAGGGGAATTCTACATTTCCCACAAAGGAGACTTGATCCTTTTGCGAGGCTGGAAATGGGCAACAGAAAGCAAGCTGTTGAAGATGCAATTACTGCACACATAGGGTCACTGCGGGACCTTGTCGGCGACGTATCAAACCCAAGGACAATCCCGCCAACGCCAAGAACACCGCCGATGGCTCAGGCACCGCGGTGTAGGTCAGCGCTAGGCCCGTCCCAGACTGCGTCACCGAGAACAAACCGCTGCTTGGGTTCAGGAAACGACTGGTATCGACCGTAAACTGCTCCGGGTTGAAGCCGGTCACTCCGGTTTCGGCGGTGAGGAATTGCCAGGTGTAAGATTGCCCTTCGTCAAACCCCACCATGGCGGCAGGCACGCCGGATGCATAAGAATACGGCTTGATCGTCCAGGATGCCGGAGTGGCGGCGGAAAGATCCAGCGCCCCGGTCAGGCTGAAGGAGGCCCAACCCGTTCCGGAAAGCGCGCTCGGATCGCGCATCGCGAGTTCAAGCGACGAGCCAGCGGCCGGCATGGCACCAAGCGTTTGCAAACCGAGGTATTGGAGATTGAGCGTGGACTCTTTCTGGATGTTGTAGTCCGAGAGTGTGCGCTCATCCAACAGAAAAACTCCATTACGATATAGATATTGGTCCGCAGGCCCAGCTCCAGACTTATCACTGATCTTCGCTTTGACGTTTTCCAATGTATCACTCGGTTCAACGTCTAGCGTCATCGTGCCTTGGAAACTTGTCGTCACAAAGATCTGCATGGCCTCTGCCGCGCCGATGCAGGTGGCGAGCGACACGGTGAGGAGAGCGCGGGCCGTGCTGGTGGTAAAGCTTGCTAAGGCACTCAGCCCGAGCAAGCCACTGGCGAAAGACTGACCGAGAGATCGGCGGCGGGAAGAAAGATGATTACTCATAGGATGGATGGGGCTAGAAAATAGAGGGTTAGGATTCATCCCTGATCCACCTCCGTGTCGAGCGTTTCACCGTGAAACGAGCCATGCAAGAATGGCACCTACTAAATAGCCCCCTTGTAGCGCATTCAAAACCAGACAGTTGCCATCTTTAATGAAATGCGACGCGCAGGGACTAGATCCCATTCGATCACAGCCCATTCACGGAAATACCCACGTTCCGGTATGCATGACGGATGAGCAAAATGTAGTCCGCATGCCAGAGATACCCGAGCGAGCGCTCACCATCCGTCACAAAACTGGGAAACGATTCCAGCACTCGCTGCCACTCTCTGTGTGCGGTATCGGTTTCACCATCCAGTGCCGCCATGGCCCCGCGGATGAGCGGGTCTGATAGACCCCAGCGATATTGGAAGGCGTCCAACTCTTGCCGCGCGGCATTGAAATTCCGCGCCTCGAGCAAAACCAGCGCCAATCCCACATGCAAAGTCCTCGTGTAGTGCGGATTGGCCCTGATCGCTTGCGCGATGAGCTTCACTCCTAAAACTGGATTTGCCTTCTGGCAGCACATTAAGACTCCCACTCCGCCCAACAACATGGCCGAGGCGTCGAGCTCCCCGGCATCCAAGGTGCGCCCGATGCGCTCGAGCTCTTTCCGATCCTGATGCACCGCCGCAGCAAATGCCTGTGCCAGAACCGACCACGGATCCACAGGACACAGCTGCATCGCCTGCTTGGCAAGCTCGCGAATCTCATCGACTGGCGGATCACCCGGCCATTGTGGCTCCATCCCGAGCATCGACAAAAGCACCGCCAGCGTGGCGTGCGGTGCCACCTCATATGGCGCTTGGCGCACCGCTCGCCGCAGCGTCTCCAAGACGCGTGGCAGCGCCTGGTGATCGTAATCTGACAAATACATCCGCCCCAGCAACACCGCCTCATACACGGTTAGCATGTCATCCTGTTTCACCCGCGCGAGCGAGGAAAGGTGGCGACTGATGACGCCGCCCTCTTCCCCAATGCTTGCGGACAAGCGGCGCATGAGAATATCCTCAAATCCTGCCACATCAGGACGCTCCAGATCCAAGTCATCCCGCCCTGACCAAATCTGCATTCCCGTCCGCCCTTCCAAGAGGCGGGTCCTCAGGACCAACGCGTTATCCAGCTGCTCAACACTCCCGTCCAAGATAAAATCCACCGGATATCTGGAACCAAGCTGGACCGGATCCAAGCCCTCCGCCTCAAGCAAACGCCGCGAAAACGGACCCAGTGTTTTCAGATTGCCCTGCCGCTGCATCAGCGAACTCAACTCCTCCGGCATCGCCATCGGCAGGTAGCGCCAGTGGTTTTCCAGCCGCACCCCTTTGAACTCCAGAAGCCCCACCACCGGAAGGTCGTTAACGTCGAAATTGAGGGACAACGGATCTTTGGATCTTTCAAACTTGAGCGCATAAGACCCGGGCGGTAATCTTACCTGCAAGCGGTCATTTGACCCTTGGCCCTCATAATGCGTCTTTAAAACCCGCCGTAAGCGACTCGCGTGCACACGGACGAGGGAATTTTGATCGGCATCATAAACGTTTAAGATCCCTAAGCATTCTGCCGCGATGGTGTATTGCGTCACCTCCGCGCCACGCCCGGCCAGCGTCTCTTCGAATAAATACCGCACCAGACTGAGCAAGCGAGGAGAGGCTTGAATCGCCTGGATGGCCGTGATTCTGGTCAGGCAAGCTGAAATTTCTTCCTCGGTCAGCAGGGGATGGACTTGAGACCTCAAGGGCGTTGGATTGGCGGGGTGAAGTTGCTACGTGAATTAAAGCACTTGAGGCGGCCTCAAAAGTTCGGCCACGGAGCGGGAAAACTAAGCTGGTGTGAAAACCCTCGAAGAAGGGGTAAGAGATCATGGAGTTGGGATCAAGGATGGAGTGGCAGAGGCCTCGACTTTACCGGGCCTATTGCTAGGAATTTGCTTTTAGCGGGAAGCCCCTGAAACAGTCGTTGGGTCGGACCGGGGGGCTCGGAAATGGGGGTTGCGGAGGAAAAGGGGACAGTTGAACCGATCGAGGTCGGTTGCGTTCCCGGGGTTTTCTGAGCGCTGTCGTTGCGGCATTCCTCGGCGCTGCGGCCATCGAGGAGCGCTGAGTTGGATGTATTGGGATTCATGATGATGTTAGGTTGATTGGTTGGTTTGTTTTTCAGGTGGAAAGTGAAACACCCGCGTCGATCACATGGATCGGGCGGGCGTTGTTGGGCTGCGGGAGTGGCGGGGATCAGGCCGTCGCAAGATGCACCGGAGGAAGCTGTGGGTTTCTCAAATCCTCATGACACGGGATCGCCGGGAATTGCCCTGAGGCAGGTCTCCATCAATATGCACACGCCCCAATCCGCAACCGATGCCGATTTGTCCATGCAGGCGGCGGCGTTGCGTGGCGTCTATTCGCCAAGGGCTTCGGCCACGGCGCGTTGGAAAACTTTCTCTTCGGGTTTGATTCCGGTCCAGCGCTCAAAGATCTGCATGGCCAGCTGCACGAGCATTTCCACGCCGTCGACGGTGGGACAGCCGCGCTCACGGGCGGTTTTGAGGAAGGGGGTGATGCGGGGATTGGTGATTACGTCGACCACCGTGCAGTCGGGGTTCACGGTGTCCCAACGTATCGGCACCGGTTCCAACTCGGGTGCACAGCCCAAATGGGTGGCATTCATCAGCAGGGTGGTGCCCGCGGGCACGCTCACCTCGGTCGACCAAGGTTGCCAGAGGCAGGATACGCCGCTGGCCTTTTCCACTAATGCGGCGACTTCGCGTCCTTGGGTCTCGCGACGAGTGACGAGGGTCATCTGGGCGGCACCGGCCCATGCGATCTCGATGGCCATGGCGCGTCCGGCCCCGCCGGCTCCGAGCATGACCACATTCTGTCCGCGCAAGGGTGTGACTTTTTCGATCGCTTTGATCACGCCCTTGCCGTCGTTGTTGTGGCCGGTGAGTCGGCCGTGTTCGATCGTCACGTAGTTCGCGGCGCCAATGGCGCGCACATCGTCGTCGACTTCATCGAGCAGAGGAATGACGGCCACTTTGTAGGGCACAGTGATGGCAAACCCGCGGTAGCCGAGCGGGGCGAGGCCAGCAACAGCCAAGGTGAGTTCGGATTCGGAGGCGATGTCGCTCTTCCAAAATTGCCAGGGCAGTCCGTAGTGCGCGTAAACTGCGTCAAACATAAGATCGATGGGATTTTCTGCCACCGGATGGCCGAGCATGCCGCTCATTTGTTTTTGCGGGGGAATCATGAAGGCATCGTAGAAGTGAAACGGAAGCAACCAAAGAAAAATCTTAGTCACTCGTGTTCTGTCGCATAAATCGATAGATGCTACACGGCGACTTCACGGGACGGGTCAATCAAGGGGTCGGCGGAACTGGGAACTTGGGGTTAAAACGAAAAGGCCTAGCAGATACGCCGGGCCTTTTCGTTTTCAGGTGGTGTTACTGGTCCGCTGTTTATGCGGCGTCGGGGGTGGGTTTCGCACCGTAGGGGACCGGGTCTTCACAGACACTGAGGACTCGACGTTCGGGGCGGTTTTCAATTTTTTACCGATTCAGACGGGTTCTCTAGGTGAATGGAGCTAGAAACCATCTAAATACTGGAGGATCAAATGCCAGCGCCTGTATCAAGGCAGGCACGGAGTTGTGGGAGGAGTTGTTTCATGACCAGACCATTTTTAGCGATGAGGCTTGAGACTTGGCCGCCGAGTCGTTGGCGGTCTTCCGAGGTGAGGTCCTTGGCCGTGAGAACAATCACGGGTGTGGCCGTAAACCGTGGATTTTCGCGGAAGTGATCTAAAAATTGGAAACCATCCATTTCTGGCATCATGAGATCGAGTAAGACCAACGCGGGGTCGAGGGTTTCGAGTGCCTCGAGAGCAAGGCGACCGTTGGTGGCGGAGCGAACGTTCCATCCTTCTTTACTCAAAGTGCGGGTGAGTTGATCGCGGGTCGCCTCGTCGTCTTCAACAACGAAGATCAGGCCGGCTTCGGGCAGCAAGCGAAGCCGGTCCATGACGGAGGAGAGGCGTTTCCAGTCGACCGGTTTGGACAAGTAATCGGAGACGCCGATGGCCATACCCATTTCGCGATTATCGGACATGGTTACTAGGATAATCGGGATGTGGGCGGTGGCGGGGTCGGCCTTGAGTTCGGTGATGACCGACCATCCGTCCATTCCCGGCATCATGACATCGGTGGTGATGGCCACAGGTTGGTGGCGGCGTGCCAATTCTAGACCGTCCGGCCCATTTGAGGCGGTGAGGACGTTAAATCCTTCTTTGCTCAGGTGGCGTTTCATCAAATCGAGCACGATGCAATCATCATCTATGACGATGATTGTCGGGCTGCTTGTTCCTGTGAGCGAGGGCGAGGCGTGAGGACTGGTGACCATGGCGGGCTCGGTATCGGGGCCGGCTGGAGTGGTCACGGGTAGGTCCACCGTGAAGGTGGAACCAACATCTGGCGTGCTGGTCACGGTGATGTCCCCGCCAAGCATCTGGCAAAACTTGCGACTGATCGCCAGCCCGAGGCCGGTGCCGCCGTATTTGCGAGTGGTGGAGGCATCGGCCTGGCTGAATGCTTGAAACAATTTCCCGAGCTGCTCGGGAGTCATGCCTATGCCGCTGTCAGTGACGGCGAAGCGAACCCGGTCGCTGCCTTCACCGGCTTCACCGGCCTCGCGGGTGATCTTGAGGAGTAGACGCCCATGCTCGGTGAATTTGCTCGCATTGCTGAGCAGGTTAAAAAGGGTTTGCCTGATTTTAGTCAGATCGCTGTACATCGTGCCCACGGCAGTGGGGATCTCGATGACTAAGTGGTTGCCATTTTTTTCGACTAACGGATGAACGGTCGCCTGCACCTCGTTGATCATGGTGGCGATGTCGATGGTCTCGGCGTAGACGGTCATTTTTCCGGCCTCGATCTTCGAAAGATCGAGCACGTCATTGATCAGGCCGAGCAGGTGTCTACCGGCGCTGTGGATTTTTTTCAGGTCGGGGATGAATTCTTCTTGTCCAAGGTCTTCGGCTTCTTCGATGAGCATCTCGCTGTAGCCGATGATGGCGTTCATCGGGGTGCGCAGTTCATGGCTCATGTTGGCGAGGAAGGCGCTCTTAGTCCGGTTTGCTGACTCGGCATCCTCTTTGGCGCAAATGGCCTCAGCCTCGTGGACACGGGCCTGAATGAGAGTGGCTGATAGATTACTGGCGAAGAAGTATGAAAGAAAGAGGGCCAAACCAGCGATGACAGACATCAAACCCAGCACTTTCCAGACGAGTCGAAATGTCTCGGCATTGAGGTCAGGGGTGTGAATGGCGGAGACGATGGTGAAACCCCATGGGCTGAAAACGTGCTGCTGAATGCGGTAGTTGGCGGTGCTAGTGTTAGTCTTAGTCTCGGTGCCGAGCGGCGGCGTTGGTTCTCCCGCGGTGGCAGGGACAGTGGTCGCTCCGTAGGTGTTGATCAGTTCCTCGTAGACTGGAGCTGGCAGGTGTTTCGAGTGGAAGAGCAGTTTTCCGCGCGGATCGAAAAGCGCAATGAAACCTTGTCGGAGAATGCGCGTGTCCTCGATCTGGCTGCGCAGGATATCGAGTGTCTCGATCGGGTAGCCAGTGTACCAGACTCCTATGGTCACGCCCTCGGCAGAGGTGATGGGGTCATAGGCTGTGAAGTAGGACCGACCAAGGATGTCCACGACTCCGGTGAAGCGTGTGCCCTTTAAGATCGAGGCGATGGCGCGTCCTTGAGGGTCGAGGACGGTGCCTACGGCCCGGGTGCCATCGGTTTTTTTGACGTTGGTTGAGACCCGCACGAATTCGTCTCCGGAGCGAACAAAGAGGGTAGCAGTACCTCCGGTGAGTTTGGTGACGCCATCGACGATTTCGAATTGGTTCACAACTGGAGTCGAGCCGAACCAGAGGGCTGGGACTTCGCGAGGGCCGAGCGTGGCAGTGCCCTCGATGCGTGGCGAGCCTTCTTGGAGGGTGCGCTCTCGCAATACTTCCAGGGAGGCTACGGTCAGCTTGTCGTAAGTGACATCGGCAGTGTGCAGGTGTCCGCTGACTCCTTTCACAGCCGCTTGTTCGGCCATGGTGGCGAAGCGGTTGACCTGCGAACGCAGGCTGAGGAAGGCCATCAGTGCAGCGATGGCGAGGAGTGCACAGATCGCCCCAAACCAGAGCGTGGTTTTGCGACGGACCGACCGGACAATGGCTTGAGTATCGACTTCAGACATAGCGTTGTTGTAAAAGTTCGGCCACTCCGGAGTCGAGTTGTTCTCGGCGGCGGACGTCATCGAAGCGGCGCAGGAGATCCTCTGGTCGGACGCGTTTGCGTTCGGGGCCTTGCAAGTCGTGGAGGACCTGTCCTCGGTGCATCATGATGATGCGATCGCCGAGGTGGACGGCTTGTTGCATGGAGTGGGTGACCATCAGGGTGGTCATGCGGTCGCGTTCGATGATTTCGTGAGTTAAGCGGATGACTTGGTCGGCGCTTTTTGGATCGAGGGCGGCGGTGTGTTCATCGAGCAGCAGCAAGTCCGGTTTCAGCCATGAGGCCATGATCAGGGTGAGGGCTTGGCGTTGGCCGCCGGAGAGGCTGCCGATGGCATTATCGAGTCGATTTTCTAACCCCATGTTCAGGCTGCGGATGCGTTCGCGCATTTCTTCGCGCAGGCGGCGGTTGAGGGTCAAGCCGAAGCCGCGGGGCTGACCTCGGCGTGCGGCCAGTGCGAGGTTTTCGGCAATGGACATGCTGGGAGCTGTGCCGCTGAAAGGGTTTTGGAAGACGCGTCCGATGAGCTTGGCCCGGCGGTGTTCCGGCCAGCGGGTGATCTTTCGATTCGCGAGGGTGATGGTGCCGCTGTCGACGAGGAAAGTGCCAGCGACGGCATTGAGGAGGGTGGATTTACCGGAGCCGTTGGTACCGATGATGATGAGGAACGAGCTAGGTTCGAGGCGCAGGGAGACGGAGCGCAGGGCCCGGACCTCATTGGGGGTGCCTGGGTTGAAAGTCTTGAGGAGATCGACGACTTCGAGCATATCAGGGGGCGGCAGGGGTTGCTGGGGCTGTGGATTTCAATTTGCGAATGAGGCTTGGGGCGACGAGGGCGACGAAAACGAAAGTGGCGGTGATTATTTTAAGGTCATTTGGATTCAGTCCCCAGCGGAGGGCGATGGCGACGAGGAGGCGGAAGAGGACTGAGCCCATGATGGCGCCGGTGATGAGGAGACCGATGCGTGAGGTGCCGACGAGAGCTTCGCCGATGATGACGCTGGCGAGTCCCCAGACGACCATGCCGATGCCCATCTGGACATCGGCGAAACCTTGGTATTGGGCGAGTAGAGAGCCGGAGAGTGCGATGAGGCCATTGGAGAGGGCCAATCCGAAGATGAGGATGAAGTCAACATTCACTCCGAGGGCGCGGACCATTTGTGGATTGTCGCCAGTGGCGAGCATGGCGGTTCCGAGGTTGGTTTTAAAGAACAGGTGAAGAGCGAGGCCTACGCTACTGACGAGGCAGAACATGCCGCCGAGCATCATTAGGTCGCGCAGACTGACACGCCAGTCGGCTACGAGTAATTCACCGCTGGGCCAGATCGGCAGGCCGAGGGATTCTACCTGAGAGGCGAGGGTGATTTCATTGAGCAGTGGCACGTTACTGCGGCCCATGATGTGGAGGTTGATGGAGTAGAGTGCAGTCATGACGAGGATGCCGCTGAGTAGGCCATTGATTTTAAATTTCGTGTGAAGCACGCCAGTCAAGCCTCCGGCGATCATACCGGCCAAGCCGCCGGCAGCGGTAGCGAGGAGCGGAGAGGTCTGATGAACGAGGAGGATGGCGGTGACGGAGGCCCCGAGGGTGATGGATCCGTCCGCGGTGATGTCGGCGAAGTGGAAGATGCGAAAGCTCAGATAGACTCCGAGGGCAAGTAGGGCGAGGATGAGGCCGATGGTGGCGGCGCCGATGAGTAAGGTCATGGTGTGTGGTCAGTGAGCGTGGGGCATGGACGGATCATCTAGCGGGGCCATCCAGCAGGCTCCGCGCATCATGTCAGTTTCACCAAGTCCCTCGAAGGCCCGGTCATCAGACATCAAGTGGAGCACGGATTGGGCCGAGTCGGTGGCGATCAAGTTGGCCACTGTTTGTTGGAGGTCGAGCCGCCCCTTGGGTAGCGGGCGATACGGGAAGATGGCGGCATGGCAGTGGGCCTGCAGTTCGTGGCCAGTCCGGAGAGGGCGGAGGAACGGGGCGGTGTCGGAGGACGGGGTCTGGACGGCGACGCCGGTGATCAGGATCACTGATCGTTCGTCGGTGCGCTCGGTGGTGAAAGATAACCAATCGCGGATGGCGGGGAATTCCCATGGCGACTGGCCCCCGGCAGTGGCGGGGGATTTGCGCAAAGTGGCGCCCACGACGCCGGCGCTCTCGGCGAGGATGACAAACCCTACGGCCTGAGC
The DNA here is from genome assembly GCA_040881795.1 of Akkermansiaceae bacterium. GTDB lineage: Bacteria > Verrucomicrobiota > Verrucomicrobiia > Verrucomicrobiales > Akkermansiaceae > Luteolibacter. The sequence goes on along the minus strand of JBBECN010000047.1, from coordinate 28,967 downwards.
GTGGCTGGTGGCTAGAGCGGATTCGACCAGCCGCGCCAACCCGAGAGTGCCCCGCTGGCTGGCCGCAGCCTCGAACCGGAGTAGGTGGCTGAAAGTTCCGTGGGCGACCAAGCCGTAGAGCAGGGAAAGTTCTGGGACCAAGCTGGCTTCTGTCACTTGGTAATCGGGTATGCTGCTGCCATCGGTGGGCATGGACAGGGCGGTGCCGGCGACGGCGAGAGACTCGCCGAAGCGGGAGCGGGTATCGTCAGCATGGCGGCCGAAGGCACCCAGCCCGACTCCGATCATGGTGGCAGAGCACTGGATGACTGTGCCCTCAGCTGCGTCCAGTGATCCGTGGCCGAAGCGCTCGGGATGCCCTATCCGCTGCAGTGTGAGGCGTGCGTGCGGATCGAGGTCATAAGCGGTCAGGTGGATTCCCTCGTCATGCCATTCCCGTGCTGGTGCGCTCGCTGGGGCGGGCGAGGATTGCGAGGTCTGGGCGGGAGCGGTCGGAGTGGGGGCCGGTTGGTGGACCAGCAGGCTGGACATGCCTGAGAGGTTGAGAATGGTCAGCGCGTCATCGGTGGGGCTGACGACGCGCAGGCTGCCGCGGGCGGATTTAAGTTGTTTAAAATATTTAATGAGGATGCGCAGGCCGGCAGAGCTGACGTAATGGATTTTGCCAAAGTCGAGATCGAGGTGGTGTTGCCCTGAGCGGATGGCAGTTTCAATCGCTTGGCCGACGTGTTCGGACCAATTGGCATCGAGGCGGCCGTTGAGTTCGATGACACAGCGATCTTCGTGGATATAAGTGGTAATTTCCATGGGGCTTCAGGAGTTCACAATTTCGCCTTGGTGCAGCAGATGGGGTGGCAGCAGGGTGATCCTTACTTTGGCCGCGGTGGAGCAGGTGGAGCCGGTGGAGCGGCGGGCTTGGTGGATGAGTTTTTTTCTGCTTCTTGAATGAGGGCAGCGGGAAATTGAAGACCGAGTTTGGCGGCCTGCGGCAGGTCGAGCCATACGGTTTGTTCGCTGATATTTTCGATTGGGATGACGGCTGGGCTTTCGCCGAGTAGGACGCGGGCTACCGGCAGTGCGGTGGCTTTTCCCGGTTGGTAAAATCCAAGGCCGATGCAGGCCAGGGCGCCGCGTCGAGCGGCCTCTGGATCGTCGACAAAGAGTGGGATGCGGGCATCTCGTGAGACCTTGATGACGGCGTCGAGTCCTTGTAGGACGGTATTATCGCCGCTGATGTAAAGGGCTTCCACACCGCGGCTGATCAGTGCTTGGGCGGCCGGAAAGACATCGGCGGAAGTGGAGACGGTGACTTCTTCCAGCGCGATGCCTGCCTTGGTAAAAGCGAGGCGGGCGACTTCGATGACTTTGACAGAATTCGCCTCGGAAGCGTTATAAATGGTACCGATGGTGCGGCTTGTGGGCAGTGTCTGACGGATGGCATCGACCATTTCCTGAACTGGCGGGAATGACCCGATGCCGGTCATGTGGGGAAGGTGTTGAGTGAATGACTGACCGACTCCGGCGGCGATTGGGTCATTACAATAGGTGAAGACGACGGGTTTTTGTTTCACTAACCCGCAGGCGCCGCTGATGACAGGGGTGCTCATGGGGATGATCAGGTCCACGTCCGAGGCATCCAGAGTTTGGAGCATTTGCGGGATACCGGCGATTTCTGCTTGGGCGTGTGTGCGGCGGACCTCGAGATTTTTGCCTTCCTCGAACCCGAGCGCGCGCAAGCCATCGAGCAGCCCTTGGATGCAGCGCTCGGCGGATGGATCAGGGGCGAAATACGCCAGTCCGATGCGGTAAGTGCGACCGGCTTGGGGGCGCGGGGCTGCTCGGGTGAACGCTTTGGGAGCGGACGGTAGCTTGGTCGAGGTTGCAGTGATCCAGCCATCAGCTTGGGTGCGGACGGCGTCTGGGATTGTCCACTGATCTTTCAAACTGGCGAGGATGGTGTCATTATAGAGGAAGATTTCGGGAACTTCATTTTCGACCGGGATGGTGGCGGGGTCGCGGCCGTCCAAGACGTCGGCGGCCAGTGTGCCGAGGCTGCGGCCGACCTCTGTGTAGTTGGCTCCGAGGTCGAATAAGGCACCGTAGCGGATGCTGGGGGGGAGGGAGGTGAAGACGGGTAGGCGGGCTCGTTTGGCTGTATTGATGATATTTTCTGAAGCGAGTGAGACTGTGATATCGCCACTGATCCACAGCGCTTCTATGCCGCGTGAGATGAGAGAATTGGCAGATTCTAAGGCGCTGGTGGCGTTTTCCGCGCTGGATTCTAGCAGGGTGATCCCCATTTCTTTGCAGAGCTTGCGGGCGACGACGGTTTGGGCGAGTGAGTTAGCCTCGGCTGCGTTCCAGACCAAGCCCACGGTTTTGAGTTCGGGGCGCATCTGGCGGGCCATGCGGAATGAGCTTTCGACCGGTTGCATGCTTCCGATACCGGTCATGTAGGGGGGGTGCTTAAGGTGGTCTTCGCGGTCGATCCCGACGCCAGCGCCATAGGGATCAGTGACCAGTCCGAAGACGTGACGTGTGCGCATGCCGGATTTGTTTGCATTAGCGACGGTCTGGAGCGATGGGGTGCTGACGGTGATGACGAGGTCAAAACTGCCGCTGGTGACCTCGCGGGCGATGGCATTGGCCGTGCCGAGGTCTGATTCCGCATTGAAGCGGCGCAGGTTGATGCGGCCGCCGTGGGCATAGCCTCGGGCTGCGAGCGATTCGATGACTCCGAGGGACCCTTCTTCTAGGACCGAGAGGGAGGCGTGTTGGACGAGCGCGACTCGCAGAGCGCGCCCACCCGGGCCAGCGTGTTGCTCCGCTTGGCGAGCGGACTGCCGTGCATTTCGGTCGGTGTAGAGCAAGACCCCAGCCGCTAAGGCAATTAATAAGAGCCCGAGGGTGAGTCGTTTGAGTGTTTCGGGCATCGCCAAAAGGGAAAGGGCTGGGAAAAAGGACCGGTTGCTTACGGTTGATACGTCCGCTGGCGGGCCAGTAGGTATGAATCAAGCTCCGCTTGATCGCGGAAGACACTCATGTCCGGAAGACTTCCCATGATATTGAATACTTCTTGAATCTGAGGCTGCAGGTTGACAAATGATGTTTGGCCGAGGTGCAGCTTTTGTTTTTTGACTGCCATGAAAAAGAGGCGGATACCGGAGCTCGTGACGTATTTTAAGCCATTGAGGTCGAAAATCAGTTGAGCGGGTTTAGCTGCGATCAGTGGCATCAGGCGAACTTCTAATGAGGCAACAGTGGCATTATCAAGGTTTCCATCGAGGGCGATGGTGGTTTCGGTTTGGTTGGTCGGGGTGGTCTTTTGACTGATATTGATGGTCAGAGCGTTCATGATGGGTGAAGGAATGGGGATGGATGGGATAGGAGAATGAGGAAGATGGGAGGAAGATGAGGAGAGTTTCGGTCCTAGGTCAACTTTTTGCGCAGGGTCACTTGGTTGTTTCCGTCGATGCGGGCGTAGGCGAAATCATCGGACATTTGGCGGAGGAGATGCAGTCCAAGGCCGCCGATGGGGCGGTCTTCGATGGGCAGGGTGGTGTCGGGCGCGAGTTGTTGAAGCGGATCAAAGGCATTGCCGTCGTCGGTGAACGTGAGGATGAGCTCATGAGGGAGTTTTTCGAGCTGTACTGTGATCAGATGGACTTCTTGATCAGAGTATCCGTATTTAATACAGTTGGTGGATAGTTCCTCGATGGCGAGGTTGGCCAAATAGGCAGCGCCTGGCGGGATAGCGTGGTGTTCCAGCCACTCGTTGGCGGTGTCGTTGGCCACCGGAATCTCGTCGAAGTGATTGCGAAGTCGGATGGTGAGACGGTCGTCCATGATTAAAATAAAATGCGAACGATGGAGAAGTCGTCTTCGAGCGGGCCGGGGCCGTTCAGATCGCGGACCCACTTTTCTAGGCGATCCAGTCCTTCGGGGTGGGCTCCGTGTTCCTTCATGAAGGAAGTAAACTCGTCGAACTCGAGCATTCGTCCATCTTGGCAGGTGATTTCGTAGCAACCGTCACAGAGGACGAGCAGGCGGGAGCCTGGCGGCACGTCGCAGGTTTCGGAGTTATAGACCAGGTCATCCATGGCACCGATGATCAATCCGGGGACGCGCAGGCGTTGGCATTCTTGGCCGCCAGCGCCGTCCGGGACGAGGAGTAGGGAGGGAGGGTGCCCGCCGCTGGCGTGCCGCAGGGTGCGGCTGGGCGTGTGATACACTCCGTACCAGATGGTGAAATACATGTTATTCTGCTTCTCCATCGGGAAAGCCGTATTGAGCGCGGAGAGCACGGCCCCCGGATCCCGGAAATCAGTTTTGGGCAGGGATCCCGAGCGGATGACGTTGATGGCAGTCACTGATAACAGGGAGGCACCGACTCCATGACCGCACACGTCCAGCAGATAGATGGCGAAGTGATCGTCGTCGATCCAGTGGTAGCCGAAGGCATCGCCTCCGAGCTCGGTGGACGGGGTATATTTCCAATCGATCGGCAGCGGAGCTGCTGTCGGTTCTGGGAGGATGGAGCGAACGTAGTGAGCGGCTTCCGCCAACTCACCGTCGAGCCGGTTCTTAGTTTCCTCGATGGTTTGGAGGTATCGCTGTTCGGCGTCCCGCATCGCTTTTTTTTCCAAGCAGGCACTGATTCGAGCGCGCAACAACGTAGGGTTGAATGGTTTGGGTAGGTAGTCCTCGGCTCCGGACTCGATGCAGCGAATGACACTGTCTAACTCATCAAGGGCCGAGATCATGATGACCGGCAGGTGGCGCAGTGCAGGGTCTGCCTTGATTTGCTGCAAGACCTGATGCCCATCCAGCTCCGGCATGATGAGATCAAGCAGCACAAGGTCAAAGGGCTCGGCCGCAACTTTTTCTAGCGCCTCCCGCCCGTTGACGGCGGTCACCACCGTCAAACCGTGGCGTTCTAGCCGCCGCTGCAAGACATCCAGATTACTTTGATTATCATCGACCGCGAGCACCTTACCCTCGAAGGTGGCCAAGGTAGTCTCAAGGTCCTCGGAAGAGGCAGCCCTGCGTGGGGCCGGGGCGGCCGCGGTAGTGACGGCAGCAGTGGCGGTGGCGGCGGGCTGAGCAGCGGTACCGGCGGCGATGCCTAATTCTTCATTGGTGATCTTGGTATTGATCAAGCTGAGCAGTTGGCGGGCGGCCAGTTGCACTTTTTTCAGATCGGAGACGTAAGCTTCTTGTCCATCTGCTTCGGCGTCCTCCTGGAGCATTTCGCTGTAACCCAGGATTTGATTGACTGGGGTGCGCAGGTCGTGGCGCAACTGGGCGACAGCATCGATCCCATGGTGAGCATCACTCATGAAGGGGTTGAGGTCAGGTGATTAGAGATTTTTTCTAAGAGACGCGTGAATTCAACCGGTTTGGTATCGTAATCATCGCAACCTGAGGCGAGGCATTTTTCCCGATCTCCGGCCATGGCGTGGGCTGTCAGGCCGATGACGGGGATGTGTCTGGTATCGGGATCATCTTTCAGGGTGCGGGTGGCGGTCCAGCCGTCCATCACGGGCAGGCTCATGTCCATCAATATGAGAGCGGGCTTCTCGCTGCGGGCCATGGCGACTCCTTCCGCTCCGTCTACGGCCATGATGATCTCGAAACCGCGGCGTTCAAGCCGTCGCGAGAGCATGTCTCGATTCATTTCATTATCTTCGACAATCAATAATTTGGGCATGGATGGCGGTGGGTGGAGTGGGGGCAGGAGAATGTAGAGTCGACCCACCTGATGAAAATAGGCAAGATCTTGACTGCTGAGAACACTGGACCTCTTATGGGATAAATGGTAAATATCAAGGAAATCCCCAAAAAATGGCGAGCCTTCGCAGCGGCGTGCCGGGGTGGTCAGGGGTTGGCTGCTGGCGTGGTGGCGGGTGACGGCGGCATCGTAGAGGATGCCAGCTTCGGCTTGGGACCAGGCCAGAGAGGGGGCTGACCGGGAGCGGGAGGTGGGGTGGACTGCAGCGTCTTCCTAGGATCTAAGCGCAGCTTGATTTTCCAGTGGCGATGGATCCGGAGCAGCGGCATCGATTTCTCTATCGACTGCTAGGCATTTACTGCTAGAAATTTGCCCTATGCGGGAGGCTCTTGAGACAGTTGCTGGGCCTGCGGAGAGCGGGGAAAAGGGGTTGACTTTATCTCAGCCAAGACCCATGCATTTGGGCCCCATTACCGTTTGTCTATGGAAATCACCGAATCATCCCACCCGCACGCCACCGTGCTTGCGCTACATGGTCGCCTCGACGGCCATACCAGCCTGGTTGTGACTGCCCACCTCGATTCCATACTGGCCAAGGGGCCGGGGCAATTGATTTTCGATCTGAGCGGTTTGGAATACGTCAGTTCCGCTGGCCTCCGGGTATTTTTGACTGCAGCCAAAAAGTGCCAAACGATTGGAGGGGTGGCTATTTTTGCCGCCTTGCCACCTGCCATCCTGGATGTATTTGAGCTCTCCGGTTTTCTGGCGGTGTTGCAGGTCCGGTCGACAGTGGCTGAGGCCCTCGGCCAACCGTAATCGGTGTCCCCGTGATTACGCAGGATTATCTCATGTCTGACTCCATTTCTCCGCCGCCTTCCACTCCTCTGACCTTGGTCGAAGAGGTCCTACTACTCGCTCTTGATGATGCCACTGGCGACCTTCGGCCGATGCCGATCATGGGGCTTGAGTACACACTGGCCGGCGCCCTGCTGGCTGACTTGGCCTTGGCTGGCCGCATCGATAGCGACTTGCAAGCGGTCTGCCTACTCAGCAGCGAACCGACCGGAGACCCGCTGCTCGATCAATCACTGGCCACCTTGGCCGCCGCCACGGAACCACTGTCAGTCTCCCACTGGCTCGGCGTATTGGCGGGAGAAGCCCAAGCATTGGAAAATGCCGCCCGGACCCGCCTGATTGCCCGAGGAATTCTGCGCGAGGAAAAGCGCAAACTCCTCTGGGTCTTTGACGTGCGACGATATCCATCGGCGGACGATCGTGAACTCGTCGAGGTGCGCACTCGGTTATCCGCGCTTATTCTTGGTGACGACCTGCCGGACCCAAAGGATGCCATTTTGATCAGCTTGCTCACCGCTAGCCACCTCCTGAATCACTTGTTTCCCGAAGCCGCCTTCCAAGCACGGGCAGGTCGGATTGCCACCTTGGCGCGCATGGATCTCGTGGGGCGTGAAGTTTCCACCGCCGTTGACGCCATCGTCAGACTCATCAGTAGCTTCGACATGACGCTCCGTCTCTGAGCGCGGGTTTTTGTCAAGCGAAGCGATGTGACAACTCTGATGCTTGATTAGCCGCGGACGACCTGTCTCTAATACGATCTGAAATGTATGAGCTCTTGGCAAAATTCCTTGTTGGAATAACTTTATTCCTTCATGGGGTCGCTGGAGTCCGCATTCAGCTGCAGGGACTGACCAGCCGGCGTCTGAGCCGGCAACTGGTCCACTTATCTAGCCGGCGGCTCATTGCTGCCACTGGTGGCTTCCTCTTTGGTGCGATCACCCAGAGCTCCACGGCGGTGGCATTTATTCTTAATAGTCTCATATCCAGCGGACTCCTTCCACTTTCTAAAGCACTTCCAGTCGTCGCATGGGCTAATGTGGGAACCGTATTACTTGTCTTTTTCGCTTCACTCAATATCCATTTGGTCTTTCTTTACGTGCTTGGAATGGCTGGTCTAGCCATCGCCTTTGAAGTCGGCACCACTCGCTACCGCTCGCTCATTCAATCACTCTTCTCAGTCGGCCTTCTTTTTTTAGGACTCAAGCTGATGAAGGAAGCGTTTGCTCCGCTCCCTGAGTTCCCTTTTTTTCAGCAATTTGCCACCCTTCTGCACGGCTCGTTGTTGCTGACGTTTGCGACGGGTATTCTGCTCCGCGTGGTCATTCAATCGTCATCCGCGATCGCCGTAGTGATCATCGCGCTGCATGATGGTAACCTTCTCAACCAGCCCGAATCAGCGATGATGATGTATGGCAGCGGACTCGGCGTGGCGCTGACGATCTTGCTACTCTCGTCGAACGTGCGTGGAGTGGCTCGCCAGCTCACTCTTTTTCAAGCGCTGATTAACAGCGGAGCCGGATGCATCCTCGGAGTGGTCGCCTATCTGGAGAGCCTGCATCTTTTCCCTCCGATCCTTGGCAGCATTATGCAATTTTCTACCACCCACGCTCCAGGCATGGAGTTGGCCATTGCGTTTCTGCTCCTCCAAAGCACCACCCTGACGCTCGCTCTTCTTCTCCGCCGGTGGATGCCCAGTTGGTTGCAACGACTGAGCCCACCCACCCACGAACAAGACCTCTCCAGACCACTCTTCCTCTGTGAAACTGCCCTCGCCGATCCCGAGTCCGCCCTCGACCTCGCCGAGGCAGAACAAAAACACCTGCTAACTCATCTCCCAGCCCTACTCGACACACTCCGCCCCCGCTTGGAATCCACGCCTCTCGCCATCCCGACCAGCGTTCGCCACCGCGCGATCATCGCAGTCAGTGGCGAACTCCAAGCGTATCTGCGCGAACTTGTCGAAAAACAGATCGACCCCGCCACCTCCGCCCGCCTCCTCAGCGTGGAGCAACGGCAGGCTATTCTCTCCCCTCTCTGCCTAAGCGTATATGAATTCGTAGAAACGATTTCCCGGCAGGAAATGCCCGCCACTTCGCCACGGTTCACGCAACTTATCGAAAGCCTCGATACCTTGATCCTCACCCTGTTGGATGCTCTCGATTCCCGCGACGCCTCCGACTTGACCATGCTCACGCACATGACCGCAGACCGCGGTGGGCTGATGGAACGCCAGCGGAGAAACCTCATCGAATCTACCCCGGACCTTGAGCACTCGACCAAATCAGACTTTTTCTATCTGACTGCTCTCTATGAGCGGAGTATCTGGCTGATGCGCCAGTTCGTCCAGCTTCACCTCACTTTAGCTACCCCGCCCCCTCAGGCCTGACCGCATCAGTCATTCCAAGGCGCGCGGCGATCGTTTTCCGAAGGCCCATTTGGCGTCCAGAGTGACGATATGCGGTGGCCCCCACCGGCAAGCCAATCTCATGCGGTGGTGGAGCCCGCTCCGGTGCCGGTGGTCATGGATTGCGGCATCGACCGCTCTGCACGGCTCAACTTGCCGCCTCAGAAAGCAGTTTTTTGGCGATGTCGGGTGATACTGGCTCCATCCGCAGGTTGCGGACACGTCAACCGGGGCCTATATTACTTGGACGATTTGCCAGTCGCTCGCCCTACGTGATCGCGGACTTGATCCCATGTGGCACAGGCGCTATTGTTACCTTAATTGTTCACCAAAAAAGCGATGTTAGCCCCAATTATTATCAACGGTCAGGAAATTTCCGACCTTGTCTCCTCCTATCCAGAGGGAATCCGCCTGAGCCAGTTGTTCGAGGCAGTCGCCAAGCGTTTCGGTTCCCTTACTGGCTTTCACACGGGTTCCAGGGCGGGATTGGATCTGGACGGTCTGCTGGTGTCCCTTGAGGAGCGAAGCAAGCTGCGCATCGTCAGAGGAGTGGTCTATCCCGGCGGGCGCTGATTGTTCTCAGCGCTTCTTGGGTTTCAACCGGATGATTTCCAGCATCGCTTGAAGCCCGAACCCCTGCGGCATCGCCCGCTCCTGTTCCCAGTTCTCCAAGCTGCGCTTCGACACCTTCAATACCTCGGCCGCGTCGCGCTGGCTGTATTGGTTCTTCTCCCTCCATTTGCGGAGGAGTGTGGCGAAGGTGGCGTGATCCATGAGGGTATCCGCAGACTGCGGATAATTATGGTGGTGATGTCAAGGCCGATGTGCTAGTTGGTCAAGCGGTTCCAGCTGGTTTTGGGGAACGATGCCAGGAGCTCAAGTCACATGGAGAAATGGAATCGACTCCCGGAGTGGAATGCACCCGTTTACGGACTCTGGCCTTTTTGCTCTTGGGCGCGGCGGAGGCGGATTTGGAGGTCGGCGAGCACGTTCATGAAATAGATGTAAGCGTCATAGGGGCTGGGGTAGGGCGTGAAATAGGTGTGCACGCTGCCATCGGTGCCGCCTTTGGTGGACATCCAGTAGAAGTGATCCGAGGTCTGCATTTTCGCCCAGATATGGGTGAGTTCGGGGTCGTTAACGGCAAGGATTTCCGGTTCGAGGTGGTGGACCTTGGCGATGGCTTCCTGCTGCATGACATTGCCCATCCAGGCGGTTAGGTCGCGTTCGGTATCGGCCCAAGAGCTGAGATAACGGCTGCTGTATTCGCGTGAAGCGCGGTAGAGATCGACCCCTTCGGAGGGGGTGACCCATTGGAGTCCGGCGTCATCGACGGCTTCGGGCATGGCTTTCCAGAAGTCGAAGATGCCGGTGTCCTCCCATTGGTGCTCGCCGATGTTTTCGTAGTCCATGAAGAGGTTCACGACATCGCCGTCGGACGCGGCGAGCCAGCCGGCGAATTTTTCCGGGGTGAGGGGATATTCGCTCCATGTGGGATCGGAGAAACGAAAGCTGAGATCATCTGACAGACGGCTGTTACGTAGCAGGGTCTTGATGCGGGCGGTCTGCGGGGCGCGGTAGAGGAAGTTGGGCGAATGGCCGTTGAGGTTCCATTCGACCCCCTCGGCGATGACGCCGTCGAAGCCCATGGTTTCGGATTTTGCGGCGATGGCGTCGTTGTAGATCAACTCGGTGTTGCGGAATACGCGGGGGCGGACGGAGAAAACTTCCTCAAGCAAGTGGAGGTGCATGTCCACCTGCCGGTCGAATTCCTTGTTTGAATGGACGAAGGCGAGCGAGTGGTAGTAGGTCTCGGCTAACAGCTCGACGCCGCCGGATGCGACGAGTTTCTGAAATGACTCCAGCACGTCGGGGCGATGGCGCTGCAATTGCTCGATCAAGGTGCCGCTGATGGACATGGCCATGCGGAAGCGGCCGTGGTTTTTCTCGATGAGCTCCTGGAACATGCGGTTCGCGGGGAGGTAGCATTTTTCCGCGACTTTATCGAGGATGGCGGCGTTCATTGCGTCGTCCTCGTGGGTGGCGTTCTCGCCGATTCGGAAGAAATCGTATGGCAGCAGGCGATTCGGCTGATGGACCTGGAAGTAGAGGCAAACGTCGGGCATGGGTTGAGAGGGTTAGGGGTTTTGAGGGGACTAACAGGTGAGCTCGTGATAGAGGGTGAGCACTTTTTCCGCAGCGGCGTCCCAAGTGGATGCGGCGATGTCGAGTTGGGCTTGCGCGACGACGCGCGCGCGGAGTTCGTCGTCGGTGAGGAGATCGTTGATGTGCTGTGCCATCAGATCGACGTCCCAGTAATCGGCGAGCAGCGCGCCCTTGAGTACCTCGGCGACGCCGGATTGTTTGGAGATCACCGCCGGGATGCCGAATTGTGCGGCTTCGAGAGCGGAGAGTCCGAACGGCTCTGACATGGACGGCATGCAATAGACGTCGGTCATCGAGAGCAGATCGCGGACTTTTTGCTTATCGAGGAAACCGGTGAAATGGAAGTGGCCGCCGAGTCCGTGGAAGGCTCCGGTTTCGATGAGCGGGCGAAGTTTCTCGCCGGTGCCGGCGACGACGAAGCGCACGGCGGGATTCTGGGCGATGACGCGGGCAGCGGTTTCGAGGAAAAACTCCGGGCCTTTTTGGGAGGTAAGACGGCCGAGGAAGAGCACGAGTTTTTCGGGGAATTTCTTGTGCGTGGCGAATTTTTCGACCGGCTCGGCACCGTTGTGGACGGGACGGATTTTCCGTGGATCGATGGCGTAGTGGCTGGCGATAATTTCGCCCGTGTAGCGGCTCACGGGGATGACGGTATCGGCCTGTTCCATGCCGTATTTTTCGAGGTCGTAGATCCAGCCATGATCGTCCGCGCCGGAGCGGTCGTATTGCAGGGCGTGGATGTGGACGACGAGCGGCTTGCCAGTGGCTTTTTTCACTTCGACGCCTGCGAGAAAGGTCATCCAATCGTGGGCGTGGATGATGTCGAAGTTCTCCAGCAGCGCGAGTTTGGCGGCGACTTTGGAAAATTCGATGACCCTGCTGCCGAGGTCGGGTCCGTAGAGCTCGCCGGTTTTGAAGATGTCGAGTTGGCGGCGGGTGGTTCTGGAAAACGTGATTTCGCTGGCGGGATCGGATTCCGGAGTGGCAACGGACTCGGGGCCGATTTGGCCGTTTGCATAAGGATCGAGAAAGATCGGGATGCGGCGGACTTGGGCGAAACTCTCGTAGCGGTAGCCATCCTCGGCGGCGACGATGTCGTCGAGGGCGAGTTGGTTGAGGCTGCGGAGCGCAAACGTATCGAAGCGGGTGTCCGGGTCGGACGTGGGGACCAGCACGGTGAGATCGACGTATTTGGCAAGGGCCTGCGAGAGCCCATGACAGGCAATCCCGAGGCCCCCATTGATGAGGGGCGGAAATTCCCAGCCGAGTTTAAGGACGCGCAATCGATTCATGGTTCGAGATCTGCCCCAAGTGCGCCGGATTCTGATTCTGAAGCGGCGTTCTTGTTGAGTCTAGCTTAAGCAAGTGCTGGGCCAACCTCGCACGCGGATAACCGATGGGCCAATTGCTTGCGGGCCTCCCAATCGGTTGGATTCTTCTCCAAGGTTTCGCGGAGCTGTTTCTCGTCGAGTGTTGTGGGGTCGGCGCTCATCTCAACATCTGGGATTATGGGTCTATTTATTAAAATCGCCCGGTTCCGGGTGGCGGCAAGTCGAAAATGATTGATGCCATCAGGGTCTATGTTGGATCAGGAAGTCGCAGTTGGCGCTTGGAAGCGGGGGATTCGCTAGACAGAGTCCGCCGTGTGGAGGTGAAAACGATTCATTTTAGACGAGCCTGAGGCGTTGCGCCGCTAGGCAAGCGTGCCGTTTTTGCACCCATCGCCCCTTTCAAAATCAACGATAACGAACCATGACATTTGACTCGGAAAACCACCCGGCACCGCTCGGGAACCCAGCGGACACAGAAGCGCTCGTGCGCGAGGCTTCGCATTGGATTCACCCGCTTCGCAGCGAAATCGGTCGCTATTTGATCGGTCAAAGCGATCTGGTGGACCGTCTGCTGATCTCCCTGATGGTCAAAGGCCACATCCTGTTGGAAGGGGTGCCCGGACTGGCGAAGACCCTCGCCCTCAAAACCCTCGCCTCGCTGGTGGACGCGAAATTCAACCGCATTCAATTCACCCCCGACATGCTCCCGGCGGACATTGTTGGCACCGAAATCTATGACCCCCGGGAGGCGCGTTTCCGGGTGAAGCACGGGCCGGTTTTTGCCAATTTCATCCTCGCCGACGAAATCAACCGGGCACCCGCCAAGGTCCAAAGTGCGCTGCTGGAGGCGATGCAGGAAAAGCAGGTCACCATTGGTGAGGAAACCTTCGCCCTGCCATCGCCGTTCTTCGTACTGGCCACCCAGAATCCGCTCGAACAAGAAGGAACCTATCCGCTGCCTGAAGCCCAACTCGACCGATTCATGATGAAGGTGATCATGGATTACCCGACGGAAGACGAGGAAATGCGCGTGCTCGATCTGGCCGGCACCACCGAGGAATTGCCATCGCCACAGCCGATTGTCAGCTTGGAGGCGATCCAGCAGGCTCGCTCCGTGGTCAACGGCCTGTATCTCGATGAAAAGGTCAAACGCTACATTGTCCGCCTCGTCCACGCCACCCGCCGCCCGGATGAATACGGCGTGCACATCGCGCCGTTGATCCGGGTCGGTGCCTCGCCGCGTGCGACCATCAACCTTGCCCTAACAAGCCGCGCCCATGCCTTCCTCAACGGCCGCGCCTACGTCACGCCGCACGATGTGAAAAGCGTGGCGATGGACGTGCTCCGCCACCGCGTAACCGTCACTTACGAAGCCGAGGCGGAAGGTCTCAACAGCGAACAAATCATCTCGCGCATTCTCGACGAATTGCCTGTGCCATAAGCCATGCAACGCTCCGAACCGCAGGGAATTATAGGTGATTGAAAATCCAAATGAACCCGCACTGTGATTAAGTCGAAATCAGCAACGCCAATCACGATTGAGGACGAGGCCCGCGCGGCGGAAATTCTCGGTCGAGTTCGGCGGATGGAGGTCCGCACGAATCGTCTCGTCGATGATTCCCTGGCAGGCCGCTATGCCAGTGTTTTCAAAGGCCGAGGCATGGACTTCGACCGGGTTCGAAACTACGTGCCTGGCGATGATGTGCGGACCATCGATTGGAACGTCACCGCCCGCACCGGCGATCCGCATGTAAAACTCTTCACCGAAGAAAGGGAACTCACCATCATGCTGCTGATCGACGTGAGCGCGTCATCGGACTTCGGCTCGGTGGTGGATTCCAAACGTGAACTCGCCGCGGAAGCCGCCGGAGTTCTAGCAGCCTCCGCCATCCGCAACCGCGACAAGGTCGGACTGATTCTTTTCAGCGACGCCGTCGAGTTATACATTCCGCCGGGAAAAGGCCGCATGCACATCATGCGGCTGATCCGTGAGACCTTGTATTTCCAGCCGGAGAATTCCGGGACGGACATCGCCAAGGCCTTGGATTTCGCCAATCAGGTGATCCATCGCAAGTCCGTCTTCTTCCTCGTTTCGGATTTCAATTTGGGTTCACCTTTTGAAGAACGCCTCGCGACACTGCGCAACAAGCTCCAAGTCACCAACCGGCGTCACGACGTGATTGCGGTTTCCGTGACCGATCCCCGTGAGGAATCGCTGCCGGACGTCGGCCGCATCCGTGTGATGGATGCGGAGAGCGGGCATGTGGTGGAGCTCGATACCGGCAGCCGCAAGGTGCGCGAAGCTTACGAAAAACAATCCCGCGCCCGCCGCCAGCTCACCGCTGCCAAGATCCGCTCGCTCGGCGTGAATCTGTTGGAGTTCATCAACGGTGAAAACTGGATGCCCGCGTTGATGGCGTTTTTCCAATCCCGCCGTCAGCGTTCAGGCTGATGTTTCGTACCATGTTTCATCATCGACTCCATTTCCTGATATCATCATCTATCCTCTTTCTAGCAGGCGGGCTTTCCGCGCAGGACGAGGACATTCGTGGTCCGCGCGACTTGGTGAAAATCCCGGTGCCTGAAACCACCGGCGATGCCCTGTGGTGGGGTCTCGCCGCCGGTCTGCTGACGGTCGCGATCATCTTGTTTTTCTGGAAAAGACAGAAGCGCCGCCAACAAAGCAAGAGTCCACTCTCACTTGCTCTCGCCGGCCTAACAGAGATTGCCGACACCCGTGGCAATCTGCCCGCCGAGGCATTCGCCAACCGCGCCGCGCAGACCGTGCGCCAATACATTGCCGCGCAATTTGGCATCGCCGCCCCACGGCGGACGACCGAGGAATTTCTCAATGATCTGACAAAAGACGAAGACTCGCCGCTCGTCCGTGAGCGCGACTCGCTGCGTGGATTTCTCAAATCCTGCGATCTCGCAAAATTCGCCGGAGTGAACCTCAGCCCGAAGCAACGCGAGGAACTGCTGCAAGCCGCCCGCGGTTTCGTAGAAAGCTCGTCTGCGCCCATCATTCCGTCCAAAGCCACCTCCACATGATCGAGAATTTCCAATTCCTACATCCGGAGTTGCTATTGCTCTTGCTGCTCCTGCCGGTGCTCGCGCTCTGGCGCGGTCGCCGGGGCGCACCAGTCGCCGTGCGCATCCCCAGCACTCTGGATGCGGAGTCCATCGGCGCCCGCCCGCGCTCCAAGGTTGGCGGATTCCTCGCTTTGCTTGGATTGTTAGGGCTCGCCCTGCTCATCATCGCACTCGCCCGCCCGCGCCTTGGAAAAGGATCTTCGGAAGTCGAAGCGAGCGGCATCGACATCATTCTCACCCTCGATGTTTCCGGTTCGATGGAGGCGCTCGATTTCGAACTCGAAGGCAAACCCGCCAATCGCATCGAAGTGGTCAAAAGCGTGGTGGATCAATTCGTCGGCCAGAGGCCGAATGACAAACTCGGCATGGTCGCCTTTGCCGGTCGTCCCTACATGGTCAGTCCGCTCACGATGGACCACGAATGGCTCGCCAAGCGCCTGCGTGATGTGAAAATCGGCCAAGTCGAAGATGGCACCGCCATTGGTTCCGCCATCGCATCATCCGTCGGCCACCTGCGCAATTCCGAGGCGAAATCGCGCATCGTCATCATGCTGACGGACGGCGTGAACAATGCCGGTGCCGTCAATCCGCTCACCGCTGCGGAAGCTGCCAAGGCCCTCGGCATCAAGATCTACACGATTGGCGCCGGCACCCAGGGGGAGGCGCCGTTTCCCGTGCAAGACGCCTTCGGACGCAGGCGTTTGCAAACCATCAAGGTGGAGATCGATGAGAAAATCCTCGGTGAGGTCGCCAAGGCCACCGGCGGACAATACTTTCGCGCCACCGATACCGACTCGCTGAAGCACATCTACGAGGAGATCAACAAGCTCGAAACCACCACCCGCAAGCTGAAGAAATATCAGCAATACGACGAACTCTTCCTCCACTTCCTCGTTCCCGGGTTACTGATCATGCTGCTCGAACTCGTGCTCCGCCAGACACGCTGGCGGCGGCTGCCCTAATCCCCACTCTCTAACCGACCATGGAAAACGACTCCCTGCAATTCGCCCAACCGCTCTGGATCGCGGTGGGTTTTGGCGTCTGCGCCGGTCTCTTCATCCTATTCCTGCGCTTCGACCGCCGCCGCAATGCCGACCTCGCGAAGCTGGTGCATCCACGCTTCCGCCAGCGCCTCACCGAGGGTTTCTCCCCACGCTTGCGCAACCTCAAACGCGGCTTGTGGTTGCTCGCCATTCTTTTGATTTTCACGGCCATCGCCCGCCCGCAGAAAGGCTACGAATGGCGCGAGGTGAAACGCAAGGGCATCGATATCCTCTTCGCCCTCGACACCTCGCGCAGCATGCTCGCCGAGGATCTAACACCAAACCGGCTCGAACGCGCGCGCCTCGGCATCATCGACTTCGTCGCCCGGCTTGAAGGTGACCGCGTCGGCTTGATTCCCTTCGCCGGCAGCGCCTTCGCCCTCTGCCCGCTGACGCTCGACTATGAGGCGTTCAACGAATCCCTCGCCGCCATCGACACTGATCTCATCCCGCGCCAAGGCACCGATCTCGCCAGCGCCATCAAGGAGGCCGAACGCCTGTTTGATGAAACCGGAAACAACTTCCGCGTGTTGATCCTCATCACCGATGGCGAAGACCTTGAAGGCTCGGTGATTGACGCCGCCGAGGCCGCGGCGAAAAAAGGCATGGCGATCCATACGGTCGGCGTGGGCAGTTCGGCCGGTGCAACCATCCCCGTCCGACTCCGCAACGGACGGGTGGATGTGATCCGCGATCAAAGCGGAGCCGTGGTGAAAACCGCCCTCGACGAAGGCACATTGAAAAAAATCGCTGAGGCCACCGAAGGGCTTTACGTCCCGTTAGGCCGCGGTGCCGAGGGGCTCGACACCATCTATCAGGAACGCCTGCGTCTCGTTCCCAAGAGCGAGCTGAACCAGCGCCTCGAACGCATCCCGCTGGAGCGGTTCGAGTGGCCGCTTGGCGCTGCGATCGCCTTGTTATTTTTCGAATTCCTCATTTCCGAGCGCCGCCGTGCCAAAATTGCCCGTGCCCTGCCCTCGGCGGCGCGGCGGATGAAGATCCAACCGCAGGCCACCATGATTCTACTTCTCAGCCTTTTTCTGGCAGGCGTTTCCTCTGCCGATCCACGGGTGATCTACAACGAAGGCACCAAGGCCTATCAAGAAGGGGATTTCACGAAAGCCACCGAGTCCCTGCGCGCCTCACTGCGGACGCGGGATCTCTCTCTGCAACAGCGCACCTATTACAATCTGGGCAACACCCTCTATCGCACCGGCCAGGGCACTTTGGAAAAAGACCCGCAAGCGACCATCAAGACTTGGGAAACATCGATCAAAGCCTATCAGGACGCGCTTTCCCTCAATGCCAATGACGAGGATGCCGCCTTCAACAAGGCGCTTGTCGAAAAGAAACTCGAAGAGCTCAAAAAGCAGCAGAATCAGGACGACAAAAA
>JBBECN010000047.1:0-10851 GCA_040881795.1 Akkermansiaceae bacterium | reverse complement strand
GCAGAAGGATGGCGAGGAAAAGGGTGACGAGAAGCAGGGTTCCGTGGCCAACGAGCGGCCCGAAAAGACCGAGATGACACCCGAGGAGGCAAAACAATTGTTAGAATCGCTGCGCCATGACGAGCGCACCGTCATCCCGATTCCCCAGCAGCCACGCCAGAGCCGAGATGACAACACCACGAAAGGAAAAACATGGTAAGTCCGATTCATATCATCCGATGTGCCGTCACTGCGCTACTGGTTGTGGTGTCCACCGCCCACGCGCAGGAAGTGGAAGCCGCTCTCGACCGTGATTCCGTGCCTGCCGGACAAGGAGCCATGCTCACCATCCAAATATCGGGCGGACGCGCAGCCGAGCCGTCCATCCCCGCTGTGAAGGATCTCATCGTGCAACCGCGGGGTCGCAGCCAGAATGTCCAAATCGTCAATGGCACCACCACAATGTCGGTGACCTACAACTACGCCGTCGGTTCCACCATTCCCGGCGATTATCAGATTCCATCGTTCGAGGTGGTCGTCGATGGCAGGAAATTCCCAACCCAGCCGCTCAATCTCAAGGTGGTCCCGGATGTTTCTAACGTTCCACCGGCCGGGCTGCCGCCCGCGGCTCCCGGCACCCAAGGGGAGCAGCGGGAAAACACCGCGAGTGAGCAAGAAACCGGATTTCTAACGGTCGAGCTGGCGGCCAGCGAGCGCAAGCACGTCTATGTCGGCGAGATCGCGCCCGTGCGCATCCGCGCGTGGCTGCCTGCGGATTCGCAACCGCAACTCCGCAGCGGCATCCAGCCTGAAGCGAAGGCTTTCACCCTCCACAACGTCAGCGGTCAGCCGCAGCAGTCGATGGAGGTCAAGGATGGCAAACGTTACATCGTCGCCACTTGGTATGGCGGCATATCGGCGACCAAAGCGGGGAAATATCCGGCATCGCTCTCACTCAACGCCACCGTCGCCATTCGGGACGAATCCGCACCCAAGCCTCGCCGTCCGCGCGGCGGCCCCTTCGATGATCCGTTTTTCGACAGCGCCTTCGACCGGATGAACGCGCGTTACATCCAGAAGGACGTCACGCTGAGTTCGCTCGATCAGGAAATCGAAGTGCGCCCGCTGCCCACGGCTGGGCGGCCTCAGGGATTCACGGGAGCCGTCGGCGATTTCAAGCTCGAGGCCGCCGATTTTCCGACAGAATGGAATTCTGGCGAACCCCGACAACTCATCGCCGGCATCAGCGGGGCGGGGAACTTCGCCCTGATGAACGCGCCTGATCTAACGCCTCCTGAAAATTGGAAGACCTATCCGGCGAAGGACGAGTTCACGGCGAATGACGAAGCGTCATTTTCCGGAACCAAGCGTTTCCAATTCAGCGCGGTTCCCAAGAAGGGTGGCGAACAGGAGGTGGGCCTGACATTCAGTTATTTCGATCCCGCCGCCGGAGAATACAAGACCCTGAACAGCCCGCTGGTGAAGATCCGGGTGGCGGGTGAGGACATGATAGAGAAAGAAGAAATTGCGATCGCTGAGCCCACTCCGGAACCCAAATTGGAAGACACGCTGGTCGGCCAGAAAACCGTCGTCTCGGCGGTGGGTTTGCTCGATCCGTTGGTGGCCAGGCCTGCGTTTGTTTCGCTGCTGGCGGTGGCGGGCGGGTTGAGTTTGTTAGGTGGCTTGTTGGCGGTGTTCAGGAAACGCTGGCAGGACCCGAAACGGCGGGCCCGCATCGCGATGGAAGCAGCCACCCGCGGAGCGCTGCATGCGGCGGGCGAGCGCGCTGCGGCTCGCGATGTCCCGGGATTTTTTGCGGCCGCCCGCCGTGCGATCCAGGAACGCCTCGGCGCACAATGGAACCAACCGGCCCAGGCGATCACGCTGGCGGAAGTCGCCGAGCGCATGCCTGGCGACTCGCCGGTGCTTGAGTTTTTCCGTGAGGCGGATCTACACGAATACAGCCGCAGTGCCGCGGGCGAGATGTTTCCCCGCTGGCAGGAATTGTTGGATCAGGCCATGCAATCGCTCACCCCTTCCGCACGCTAAGATGAATCCGAAATTTTTCAGAATCCTGCTGGTGTGGTTTGCATTGCTGGCCAGCGTGCGTGCGGACGATTTGGAGCAGGCGAACCGCCGGTTCCAAGCGGGCGATTTCGTCGCTGCCGCCACGACCTATCAGAATCTAATCGATTCGAGCGGGCCAAGCGCCGCGCTCCTCTACAACCTCGCAAACAGCCAATACCGCATGGGAGACTACGGCCCGGCGATCCTTTCTTACGAGCGCGCGAAGCTGCTGGCTCCGCGGGATCCGGACCTGCGGGTAAACCTATCTCTCGCGCGCAAGGCGGCTGCGGTCTTCGATCAGAGTCGATATGGCCCGCGCGTTGGAGCGGTGATTTCCTATCTGAGCCGCAATGAATGGTCGTGGCTGTTGGTGGTTTGCGCGCTCTGGCTTGGCGTGCTAGCGGTGATTTCCGGGGCCGGCTGGGTTTCGAGCCCGGTGGTGCGCAAGTGCGCGGTCGGCAGCCTGGTGATGGCGGGAATCCTGATCGGCCTTGGCACCACCGCATTGATTCTACGCGGCGACGAGGGGAGCCGCGGCATCGTCCTTTCCAAAGACGCCGGAGTCCTGCTTTCGCCCTTCGAAAAAGCCGAATCCCTCGGCACGCCCGGAGCCGGGAGGATCGTGAGGATGGGTGAAAAAAGCGGCGCTTATTTTCACGTCCAAGTCCCCGATACCGAACTGGAAGGCTGGTTGCCCGCCGTAGACGTGGCCCGGATCGGGCCACGGGAATAGCGACCCCAAACTTGGCGCTTGGAAGGTCCATCAGGACCGCGCAAACTTCCCGCCATGCGCACCAAGGCCGTATCACTGTTGGAGGAACTGACGCAAGCCCACGCTATCTCCGGACATGAGGATGAGGTGCGTGCGATCTTCGTCGATGAACTTGAGGAGTGCGGCGAGCTTTCGACGGACCGCAACGGCTCGGTCTTTTGCGAAACCTCCGGCGAGGGCCCGCGCATTCTAGTGGCTGGCCACATGGATGAAGTCGGTTTCATGGTGCAAAACATCACCGCCGACGGGTTCATTCAATTTCTCGGCATCGGCGGATGGTGGGAACACAATTTGCTTTCGCAACGGGTGGAAATTCTCACCCGCGGCGGTGACAAGGTCCTCGGTGTTGTTGCCTCGCGCCCGCCGCATTTTTTACCGGAAGCGCAGCGGCGGCAGGTGATGGCGATGGATCAAATGTATATCGACGTCGGCGCCGAGTCGCGGCGCGATGTGATGGAGGCGTTCGGGATTTCGTTAGGCGACCCGATCGCGCCGGTTTCCGAGTTCACGGCGTTGGCGCGCGATGACTATTTCATGGCGAAGGCTTTTGACAACCGCGTCGGCATGGCCGGGGTGATCCAGGCCGGACAAATCCTGGCGCAATCGCAACACCCGAACCGCCTCATCCTCTGCGGAACGGTGCAGGAGGAAGTCGGCTTGCGCGGTGCGAAAACCGCTGCGATTTTTTCAAAGCCAGACGTCGCCATCGTCTTGGAAGGGCCACCCGCAGACGACACTCCGGGGTTCGCCCGTTCGGATTGCCAAGGCCGCCTCGGTGGCGGCGTGCAAATCCGGATGTTCGATCCCTCGGCCATCACCCATCCGCGCCTCGCCCGGCTTGTGATCGATACCGCGAGGGAAGAGGGGATTCCGCATCAGGTTACGGTGCGCCGCAGCGGCGGAACGGATGCCGGGTCCTTCCATCAGGCGAACCATGGCATTCCGAGCATCGTGCTTGGCGTCCCGGCGCGTTACATCCATTCGCACAACGCGATCATCGACCTAAACGATTACCTTCACATGCTCACGCTGACGATCGCGTTGGTCCGCAGGCTGGACGAAGAAACGGTCGGCGATCTCGTGACATATCTTTGAAAAGGAGTGATTTTTCGTTGGCCTGTCCGGGTGGGAGTTGCTTCAATTTCCCTATGAGTATCAAAAATTCAAACTTGGGTGTGTGGTCTGCTGTTTCCATCATGGCTTGCGGGATTTTCCCCGCCAAGGCCGACCTTCCGGGGCTCGATGATCGGACTTGGGTGGGATATTTTCAGGGATTGGAAACCAAGCAGTTTCATTTCGGGGTTAACACCACGGGGAAGGCGTTGATTTCGCCCATGGGAAAGGGAGGCGATCCGATCAGCTCCAAACTGGGGATAACCATTGATTTTGCCATTCAGGAAACCCTTCCTGACGGGAAGATTGTCACCAAAAATGTCCAACCCGAAAGTTTGACTTCGGAGCAGCCGGCCAGCACCGAGTTGAAGACAGTCACCTTTCGTGGGAAAGTCACCGGGGATGCCAGTTTCGAGGCCACGCTCAGCAACGATCGCGGCAAAATTTCCCTCGGCGGCAAATTACTGGATCCCGGGACGCTGAAAAATCCCCTGCGTTTTGCGATCCTCGTTAATTTCCCGAATGGCTACCCCTACGACCTCGAAAGGGCGGCTGGGAAAAAGGAGGAGAAGGCGTTCGCGGACAAAATTAAAAACGATCGACTCCAATTGAAATGGACCAACCGCAAGGGGGTAAAACCATCGCTTGCGGAGGCCACCGATGCTGCGTCCCAGGAAATCAATGGCCCCGGCATTTCCGCCCTGAGTTTGGAGATGAGCTCATACCAAGGAAAAAAGGTGGAATTTTTCGCGTCGGACGGATCGTCGTTCACCCTCTCGAATGGGGCCGGAAAGCCGCTTCATGAGGGTTTCAAGGCCACTTGGCTGGCTGATCCCGCGAAGGATCCACAAGGCAGGGCCCGTCTGAGTTTTGAGGTGAAGTGATGGATCCGGCGGAATTTCGGTAGGTCACTTTTTTGTTCGAGCGAACATCTTTTTCTTGCGTTCCCTTTTTCAGGGCTTTAGAGATTCTGCAACTCGAAACACTACCATGGCCGCCAAACAATCCTCTGAAGAATCCGCAAACGAAAAGCTCAACGAAGCCCGCAAACGCAATCTGGATCTCGCGATCTCCCACATCCAGAAGGAGTTCGGTGAATCGGCGATCATGCGCCTTGGCGATGAACGCTGCGTCGATGTCGATGTCATCCCAACCGGGAATCTGCTGATTGACCGCGCTCTCGGGGTCGGCGGTTTCCCCTGCGGTCGCATCGTGGAAGTGTTCGGTCCGGAATCCTCGGGTAAAACCACACTGACGCTTACCGTCATTGCCCAAGCCCAGAAACGCGGTGGTCTGGCCGCCTTCATTGACGTCGAGCACGCACTCGATCCGCAATACGCCCGCAAGCTCGGCGTGAACCTCGATGACCTGTTGGTTTCGCAACCCTCTTCCGGTGAAGAGGCCCTGCAGATCTGTGAAGCATTGGTCCGTTCCAACGCCATTGCCGTCATCGTGCTCGACTCCGTCGCCGCCCTCGTCACCAAGCAGGAACTCGATGGTGAAATCGGTGATTCCACCGTCGGTGCCCAAGCCCGGTTGATGAGCGCCGCGATGCGCAAGCTCACCGCCCTGATTTCCAAGGCGCAAACGGTTTGCATTTTCACCAACCAAATCCGCGAAAAAATCGGTGTGATGTTCGGCAACCCCGAAACCACACCCGGTGGCCGCGCCCTCAAGTTCTTCTCCTCCGTCCGTGTTGATATCCGCCGCATCGGCGCGATCAAATCCACCGATGGCACCGTCACCGGCAACCGCACCAAAATCAAGGTGGTCAAAAACAAGGTCGCCGCGCCGTTCACCGAGGCGGAATTCGACATCATGTATAACGAGGGGATTTCCTCGACCGGTTCGCTGCTCGATCTCGCGCTTGAAATGGAAGTCGTCCAAAAACGCGGTTCGTGGTTCAGCTACAACGGCACTCAAATGGCCCAAGGTCGCGACGCTGCCAAGGAAATGCTCAAGGCCGACGCCGCTCTCTATGGCGAAATCGAAGCCAAGGTGAAAGAGGGCCTCGAAGCCAAAAAGAAAAAATAACCGACGCGAATTCCCCGGGGCTTGGATGGATTTTTCCGAGCCCTGGGAGCCAAAGCCAGCCTCAATCCAATGCCGTCGGCAACTGTCATTCAGCGGATGCCCCAGCCCTCATCGGTGGTGTTCGAGTTGCTTCACAACTACCCTCGTCGCCTGGAATGGGACACCTTGCTGCGTGAGGCCCGCTTGACTCGGGGGCACGAACAGGCAGCCAAGGGAGCGACCTCACTCTGCGTGGGCAAGCAGTTTGCGGGGCTTATCGGGATCGAGACCCGCTACCTCACGTTCACGCCGGGCTCCATCGCCGCCGTGGAAATGATCAACCGGCCGCCGTTTTTCGAGCATTTCGCCGCCAGCATCCGCCATGTGGATGTGGCCGGCGGATCCGATTTGATTTACAAGTTTCGCTTTGTTGGCAAGCCTCGATGGTTACGGTGGTTGTTGGAGCCGATTATGCGGGTGGCCCTTCGGCATGAAACCCAAAAGAGGCTCGGCGCGCTGGCGGTATTTCTCAGAAACCACGAAAGTTCGTGAAAACCGAAAAGCAAAAGATGCTGGCTGGCGAACTCTACGACGCACTGGATCCCCAGTTGTCGGAAGAGCGCAGGCGTTGCCGGGAACTTTGTGCGAGGCTCAACTCATCTCGGGAGGATGAAATTGAGCAACGCGGGCGGATTCTTGCGGAGCTTTTCGGGCATGAAACGGATGTGTGGATCCAGCCGCCGTTTTACTGCGACTACGGCATCCATATCAAGTTAGGCAGCAAGGTTTTCTTCAATTTCAACTGCGTTGTGCTCGATGTGGCGGAAGTGGTGATCGGCGATCGCGTGCTTTTCGGGCCTGCGGTGCAAATTTACGCAGCCACCCACCCGCTCAGTGCGGAACATCGGCGCGGCGGGCTGGAATTCGGAAAGCCAATTAAAATCGGCTCGGATGTGTGGGTCGGCGGGGGAGCGATCATCTGTCCGGGAGTGACGATTGGAGATCGGTCCGTCATCGGAGCCGGGAGCGTGGTGACGAAGGATATCCCAGCCGACGTGGTGGCGGCGGGAAATCCTTGTCAGGTGATTCGTCCGCTCTAACTCCATGAAGCGGCTCGTTCCTTCTTTCGGCCCGCGGTTGTTGCCGCGAATGCTGGCGATCGCTCTTGTTGGCGCGCTGGTGGCGGGCACTTATGGAGTGTTTCACGATCAGGTCACCTACTCGATATCGCCGGAGTATTTCACGCGAATGAAGTTCCATCAGTTTGCCGCTGCGGATTTCGGGTTTCCTGAACGGGTGCTGGTCGGGGAAATCGGATTTCTCGGAACTTGGTGGGTGGGCTTGATATCGGGCTGGTTCCTTGCTCGCATCGCGGTGCCTGCATGGCCTGCGCGGCAAGCGTCGAGAATGTGTCTTGCCGGATTTTCCATTCTAATGGCGTCCGCCCTCGCATTTGGCATCATCGGCTCATTTTTGCGTGCTCATCATTTCGGCCTCACCGCTCACTGGCGGAAGATGTGTTTGGGTAACGGAGTGGAAGATGTCGCGGGTTTTGTCCAGGTGGCCTACATCCATTACGGAGGCTATCTCGGTGGTGTGCTGGGGTTGGTGATGGCCATTTTTTTCCTGGAGCAACGCAAGAAGAGACGATTCTGACCACGTATACCCGGCATGCCGACGACAAATTCTGGCGATTTTGTGGATCTGATTCGGCTCTTCCCAGCCTGACTTGAAGCTTGACGTCCAGGGTCAATCCTGCTTGCCTGCGGCGTCTGGCGCTTGATTCCAATCATTTGTCCAACCTCCGAGCAACCATTCGGCTCAATCCTGAGCGCTCGGAACCCCTCTTAAACTCCGTTCTCTCATCCTATGGACTGGTCATCACCGCTCTGGTACGCATCTTACATTCTAGTTCTCATCGGTCTCGCCGGTTACGGATCCCATCGCCTGACGATCGTTTTCTTGTATCTCAAGCATTCGCGCAAGCATCCCAAACCGCTGGAATTGTTCAAAGAGCTGCCGATGGTGACGATCCAGCTCCCGGTGTTCAATGAAATGCACGTGGTGGACCGGCTTCTGGACTCCGTGTCCGCGTTGGATTACCCACAGGACAAAATGCAGATCCAACTGCTGGATGATTCGACCGATGAGACGGTGGAAATCTGCCGCGCGGGCATCGAGCGCTTAAAAAGCCGTGGGTTTGATGCAGAGCACATCCACCGCACCGATCGAACCGGATACAAGGCGGGTGCGTTGGAAAATGGGACGCGTTTTGCCAAGGGCGAATACCTTTTGATCCTGGACGCGGATTTCGTGCCAAATCCGGACCTCTTGCAAAAGACGATCCATTATTTCTCCGATGATAAAATTGGCATGATCCAGACCCGTTGGGGCCACCTCAACCGCACTTACAACGTGCTCACCCGGATTCAGGCGATGTTCCTCGACGGCCACCTTGAGCTCGAGCAGACCGCGCGAAATCGTTCCGGACGTTTTTTCACATTTAACGGCACCGGTGGCATTTGGCGGAAGTCCTGCATCGCCGATGCCGGCGGTTGGGAGCATGACACCCTCACCGAGGACATGGATCTCAGCTACCGCGCCCAACTCAAGGGCTGGCGGTTCATTTTCCTCAATGATGTGGAAACTCCCGCCGAATTGCCGGTGGACATGGACGGTTTCAAGAGCCAGCAACACCGCTGGACCAAAGGTTCCATCCAGGTTTGTAAAAAAGTCCTGCCTGCCATTTGGAGAAGCGATGTGCCGCTCTTCATCAAGATGGAGGCCACGGCTCACCTAACTTCAAACTTCGCCTACCTGCTTCTCATTGTTCTCTGCTTTCTGATTTATCCGAATCAGCACACACCGAAGATGTTCGGCCAATTCACCTATTACATCATCACGGTTCCCATCTTCTTCTTCTCCTCGGTTTCGGTCGTGGTTTTCTATTTGGTTTCGCAGAAGGCGCTGCGTCCCGGCTCCTGGTGGAAGGAAATCCCCTACCTGCCGCTGCTGCTTGCCCTCGGCATCGGAATGTCGATTAGCAATGCCAAGGCCGTGCTCGAAGCCCTTTTCAATCATGAGACTGCCTTCGTCCGCACTCCAAAATACGGCATTGGCCAAGCCAAACGCCACGATTGGAGAAAAAGCAGCTACAAGGCGATGAAATCCCTCACGCCTTTCGTTGAGTTGTTATTCGGCTTCTTCTTCCTCTTCATCGTGGTCGAGGCGGCCATGCAGGGGCGTTGGTCTTCCGCAATTCTTTTGCTTCCATTCCCGGTCGGATTCTTTTACACATCCTTGTCCTCTTTGGTTCGCCTACTCCCATCCGGCAGCGTCGAAACCCTGGTGGATACGGTGAATCACAAAGCTCCATGACCCAACCATGACAGGATTTCTACTGACACGCTTTTTCCTGGCCACCTCCCTCTCGCTCGTCCCCGCTTTGGGTCTCAGCAGTTGTGGCACAAGTTCCCTCGGTCACGGTAAGGACACCCGCAATAAAATGATCGTCAGCGTCCGCGATCAAAAAATGTTGCTGGTTCGCGATGGCACGCCCGTCAAGAGCTACCCGATTTCCACCTCAAAATTCGGTATCGGAGACCGCCCGAATAGCAATCATACCCCACTTGGACATTTGCAGGTCGCCAAAAAAATCGGTGATAAAGCGCCGATTGGCAGTGTCTTTAAAAGCCGTCGCCGCACCGGTGAGGTGCTCGCCCCAAATGCCGCCGGCCGCGATCCAATCGTTACCCGCATCCTCTGGCTAACCGGTGCCGAAGCCCGCAATCAAAACACCTTCCGTCGCACCATTTACATCCACGGAACTCCAGAAGAGCGCCGTCTTGGCAGCCCGGCATCCTATGGCTGCATCCGCATGGGCAGCAAAGACGTCGCCGATCTCTACAACCGCGTCGGGACCGGTGCGGATGTCTTCATCATTCGCGGCTCGATTCAGGCGACCCAGACCCATTCCGGGACTGCCAGCACCGGCAAAATCGGTGGTTTCTCCCGCAACTCGTGAATCCGATGAAACACGAGCTTGACACCTGCGTCTAAATTTCTATTTTCCTCCGCCCGCCGTCAGGCATCTGATTTTTTCTAAACTACCATCATGGCCAATCACAAATCTTCAATCAAGCGTGCCCGTCAAACCGTCGTCCGGACCGAACGTAACCGCGCTGAAAAGAGCCGCCTGAAGACCCTTCGCAAGAAGGTTCTCACCGCCATCGCCTCGGGCGACAAAGCCGCTGCCACCGAAGCCAGCTCCGCATTTTCCTCGGTTGCTGACAAAGCCGCGAAGCGTAACTTGATTCACCCGAATAAAGCCGCTAACCTGAAGAGCAAGACCGCGAAGGCGATCGCCGCCATCGCTTGATTGGCCAGTCAGCAGGTTTCCTAAAACTCAACGAAACAAGCGGACCGGTTCACCGGCTCCGCTTGTTTCATTTCCACCATGTCCGAATCACCGCCACCCAACCGCGCCGCCGCTGCGGCGAAGATCGCCAGCAACCCTGCTGGCTACAAAGTCTGTGAAGGCTGCGACTCCATTGTCGGCAGTGGCGCCGCCCTCTGCCCGAATTGCCACAGCTACCGGTTCGATTCCTCGCCCGAGCGGGTCATCCTCCAAGCGCGTATCCTCGGCTCTCGCGAGCAGACATCCGTCACGGCAGACGATCTGGGATGAATTCTCAAATCTCGCCGCCACCCCTGGAAACCATCGCCTTCAAAGAATGGCAAGTTGTGTGCGACGCACTCGCAAGCGGTCGGCAGACGGTCATTCTTCGCAAAGGTGGCATCCATGAAGGCCGCCGGGGCTTTGCCTTCGCCCACGAGTCGTTTTTTCTGTTTCCCACCCGTTTCCATGCCCAAGGTGAGCAAGTCCGCGAGGGCGAGGTGAAAGTCAT
>JBBECN010000046.1:0-1178 GCA_040881795.1 Akkermansiaceae bacterium | reverse complement strand
GCGTCTTGCGCACCTCATCTCGCCCCGTCGCCGGATCAAACCGGTGCACCTCGCACTTGAGGATATCAACCCAATAAAGCCTCTGCTCTTCCGCAAACCAACACGCCCCCTCGCCCAAAGTGGCGCGCGCGGACAAAACACACTGTGAAGAAAAAGTTTTCATCGTTCGCGAATCACGGAATCAGAAAAAGCGCATGATCACCACCCACGATGCCGGAAACATCAACACCCTGATGCAAAGTGACCAGACGTCCTTTGCGGTGCGCCGCCAAACCCAGAAGGTAATGGTCCGTGAGATGCCGCGAATCCGGCAAGAGCTTGAAGTTGACGCGATCGCGCACCGACAAATCGTCGGGCCAGAACTGATGCCCGGGCAAAATGCAAAGCGCCTCGAGCATCCCCCGCGCCGCGGTTGTGCCACCGGAAAATCCGGGATATTTGCGGTGGCCAATAATACGCACAAAGCCGTTTTCCGTGATCGGACAGGTTGCCCACGCCCGCTGTGGATCTCGCGAGAACCACGCAACAGCACGCTGGTGGAAGTCGTGCTTGTCATCGCTCAAGGCGATGAGGACATTCACATCAAGGAGATTAACCAAGTCGTCTCTACTCCTCTTCCATTAATTCCCGAACCATCGCGGAAGTAACCCGCACATTGCCGCTACTACGGCGAATTCTCGGGATACCGTCCGGGCCGATAGTGAAGTAAGGAGACTCCCCGCCGTCCCTTTCGCCCACTTCGCGCCGAAGGGCATGTTCGACGATGGCGCGAAATGTCGTATTGCGCCTCGCGGCCACGACCTTCGTCTGGGCGAAAAGTTCGTCAGGCAGTTCAAGCGTCGTCTTCATATGGGTGACCATATGGGAATATGGGTCACTGTCAAATAGCGACTACTTTCACGACGCACATACCTCGCGATACAGATCCGCCGTCTTCCGCGCAATTGCGTCCCAGCTGAACACCTCCTCGACCCGCCGCCGCGCCTCCTTCGCCATGTAACGCCGCCTCACCTCATCGCGCATCAGTTCGTTGATCGCCTCGGCCAGATTGAAAGCGAACGCATCTGCCCCGATCGGTTCGAACGGCGCCTCCGTCATCTGCTCGACCGGCACCAACAATCCGGTCTCGCCATGCACCACCACCTCGGGAATCCCGCCCACCGCACTCGCCACCACCG
>JBBECN010000045.1:0-6589 GCA_040881795.1 Akkermansiaceae bacterium | reverse complement strand
TGGTGGAGGCGAGGGGAGTCGAACCCCTGTCCGAAACGCCGTCAACACTGGCATCTACACGTTTAGCATGATGTCTGGAGCTTCGGATGAACTGGGCCCTCATGCAGCGTTGCCCATCCTAGAAACCTGTTTGATCTCGGAAAGTAGCCCGGTCACCCGACTTCAATCCCAGCCTGCTAAGTGTTCGCCATCCCCCTCAGCAGGTGTCGGGGTTCTGACGTGGTCGTCAATTAAGCGGCCAGTGCGAGCTCGTTAGAGTCTGCATTTATTTGTTTTGAGCGGCTTTTTAAAGAGGCCAACCGATCAACCTCTACGTGCAACCAGCGCGTCAAACATCCCGTCGAAACCAGAACGCCCCCGTCACTTGTGACAGCAGAAACATGCACCGGATCCCGCTGGGATCAATGAGAATTTGGAATTTCATCCACCGAGGGCATGCCGTCGTCGGGCGAAAGGTGGAGAGGTCCCCGGATATGGGGCCGCAGCGGAGTGATGATTCCGTCGTTCAAGCGGTAAATCCAGCTGTGGATGGAAATTTGCTGCCCACGCTCCCAGGCATCCTCCAAAATGGTCGTGCGGGCGACGTGGTGGGCCTGCGCGAGCACATTGAGCTCACACAACCGGTCCACGGCGGCTTCCGGCTCCAGCGCGTCGAGTTCCTGCCGGTGAAGACGGCTGAGCGAACGGATCCCGGCCAGCCAATTGTCGATCATGCCATGGCGAAAATTTTCCAAGGCGGCCTTGACGCCGCCGCAGCCGTAATGGCCACAGATGATGATGTGCCGGACTTTCAGGACGTCCACCGCGTATTGAATGACGGCGAGCACGTTGAAATCCGTTTCTGCGACGACGTTCGCCACGTTGCGGTGGACGAAGACTTCTCCCGGAGCAAGGCCGGTGATCTGGTTGGCGGGCACCCGGCTGTCTGAACAACCGATCCATAAATACTCGGGATGTTGCTGGTTCGCGAGATTGCGAAAAAAATCCGGGTCGTTCGCATGGACCGAGTTGGCCCAGACTTTGTTTTTATCCAGAAGATGAATGAGTGAATGCATCGTGCCGGTGAGTGAAGCGGGAATTGCGGGATGCGTCCATCGCGGGTTTCCCAAATCGGGGCGGAATCGCTTGCGGAGATTTCATGATGCTCGACAAGTGAAGGTCCCCCGGCTCATGCAGTGCGGGGCGACGGCGCTGGTTGTGGAATGAGTATCTTCTCGGGAAAATGGAATTATCCGCAGGAACTGCCGGTGGTCGAACATCGGGAGCAGATCCTTGCCGCCGTCCGGGCGCATCCGGTGGTGGTAGTGGTCAGTGAGACGGGTTCGGGAAAAACCACGCAGCTGCCGAAAATGGTGGCGGAGGCGCTGGGGATGGACGGCGGCCGGATCGGCTGCACCCAGCCGCGGCGGATCGCGGCGGCCAGCGTCTCGAAGCGGGTGGCCGAGGAACTTCAAGTGCCGCTGGGCGATTACGTCGGCTATCAGGTACGATTCGAGGACAAGACTTCGCGTGAGACGCGGATCAAGTTCATGACCGATGGCATCTTGCTGGCGGAGACGCAGGGCGACCGCGACCTGCGGCAGTATGAGGCGCTGATTCTCGATGAGGCGCATGAGCGGTCTCTGAACATCGACTTTTTGTTAGGTTATGTGCGGCGATTGTTGGAGCGGCGCAAGGATCTGAAATTGGTGATATCCTCGGCCACTCTCGATGCGGGATCGTTCTCGGAATTTTTCACGATCAATGGCGTGCCGGCCCCGGTGATCGAGGCACCCGGGCGGATGTTTCCGGTGGCGGAATTTTTCCTGCCGCCCTTCGAGGACGAGGATCTGCCGCAGCATGTCGCGCGTGCCGTCGATTACCTTGGCGAAGTGGAACCGAACGGCGACGTGCTGATTTTCCTGCCCGGTGAGCGTGAAATCCGCGAGTGCGCGGATGTGTTGGACGGCCGGCAATATCGCGGCACGGAAGTTTTACCCCTGTTCGCCAGACTGGGCCTCGGCGACCAACAACGCGTTTTCAATCCGGGCAACAAACGCCGCCTGATTCTCGCGACCAACGTCGCGGAGACATCTCTAACCATCCCACGGATCGCCTGCGTGATCGATTCCGGGGTGGCGCGTGTCAGCCGCTGGAGCCCGGGAAAAGGCGTGCAGCGATTGCAAATCGAGGCGGTGAGCCAGGCCAGCGCACGCCAGCGAAAAGGCCGCTGCGGGCGGGTCCGCGATGGCGTTTGCGTGCGGCTTTACGAAGAGGTCGAGCTCACCGAGCGCCCGGAATTCACCGATCCGGAAATCCGTCGCAGCTCTCTAGCAGGAGTCATTCTGCGGATGAAGGCGCTGGGCTTGCCGGAGATCGACGAGTTTCCATTTCTCGATCCGCCCGCGCCCAAAGCGGTGTCCGAAGGCTATCGCACGCTGCGCGAGGTGGGTGCGCTCGATAAGGAAAAGCAGCTCACGGATTCCGGCCGGCAAATGGCGCGGCTGCCCGTCGATCCACGGCTCGGGCGGATGTTGATCGAAGCGCGCAAGGAGCATTGCCTTGCCGAAGTTCTGCCCATCGTCGCCGCATTGGAATCGAACGATCCGCGCGAGCGCCCTGCCGAAAAGGCCCGCGAGGCGGATGCGGCGCACGCCCGCTGGAAGGATGGCGACAGTGACTTCGTCAGCATTTTGCGGATGTGGAGCGACGTCGGCCGCTTCCGCGACGAACGCGGGCGGTGGAAGCGGAATGCCCTGCGGAAATACGCGGGCACCACTTTTTTAAACGCCCGTCGGGTGATGGAGTGGGCGAATGTGCGCGACGAACTCGCAGATTTGTTAGAGCGTGAGTGGAAGTTGAAGATCGGTGAAATCGGCGAGGGGATTTCCAGCCCGGCCGCCTACGCGACGATTCACAAGGCGCTTCTATCAGGCGTGCCGCGGCAGTTCGGCTTGTGGGATCGCGAATCGAAAACCTACCGCGCGGCCAACGGCGGATTTTTTGCGGTGTTCCCGGGTTCCGGCCTGTTCGGCATTCCAAAACGCTACGAGTGGGTGATGGCGATGGAACTCGTCGAGACCACCCGGCTGTGGGCGCGGCGGGTTGCGCGGATCGAACCGGAATGGGTCGAGCAGGTGGCGCCGCACCTGTGTAAAAGCAAATATGGCGAGGCGCACTGGGACGAAAACCAAGGTGCGGTGTATGGCAAGGAAACCGTGATTTGCGGCGGCCTGCCGGTGGTCGCCGGACGGCGCGTGCATTACGGCCGGGTGGATGCGAAGGCGGCGCGCAGCATTTTCCTGCGCGAGGGAGTGGTCGGCGGCGGCATGCGGAAACGCTGCGAGTTTCTCGATCACCTCGCGGAGATGCGCGGCGAGATCGAAGCGATCGAACAAAAACTCCGCAGGCCCGGCGGCTTGTGGAGCGATGAGGCGGTGCAGCGGTTTTTCGAGGAACGGATCCCCGAGGACATCAACACTGCGGCGGCCTTCCACAAGTGGCTCGCGGGTCATGAGGAGACGCTCATGCTCGCCGTTGCCGATGTGGTGGATGAGGATTTCGACGACCTCGGCCTCGACGGATTTCCCGACACGCTGCGCCACAGCGGCGATGAATACACGCTTTACTATCACGCTCTAGCAGGTGAGCGCGATGACGGCGT
The DNA here is from genome assembly GCA_040881795.1 of Akkermansiaceae bacterium. Lineage (GTDB taxonomy): Bacteria > Verrucomicrobiota > Verrucomicrobiia > Verrucomicrobiales > Akkermansiaceae > Luteolibacter. Next base: position 2,946 of record JBBECN010000045.1, on the reverse strand, counting down.
GACGTTCGGCGTGCATGTCGATCAATTGCCGAAACTCCCCGACTGGCTGCCCGCCTGGGGGGTGGATGGAAACCTGCGCGAGCGCGCGGAAATCCTGCTGCGTTCGCTGCCCAAAGACTACCGGCGCGTCTGCCAGCCGATCGGCTCAGTGGCGCAGGGATTTTCCGAGCTGTGGATGTTCGCGCCGAAGGATCGCCCGATTTTCCAAGCTCTATCCGAATACGCGCGCGAACGGACTGGCGCGCACGTGCCGGTCGATGAATACGACACCGCCAAACTGCCGCCCGAGCTGGTGACCAAGATCTGGGTCTGCGACGACGACGCCAAGGAACTGGCAATGGGCGTGGATGTGGCGGTGTTAAAATTGCAACTCGCCGATCGCATGCGCGTGCGCTTCGAAGCGGTGGCCAATGCCGATATCGAGCGCAAGGGCCTCAGCACTTGGGATGGCGAATGCCTGCCGGAACGCGTGGAGACTCCCGGCGGCGCGGCCTTCCCCGCGCTGGTGGATGAAGGGAATTCGGTGGGGGTGCGCGCCTTCACCTGCGCCGCAGAGGCTGCGGAATCCCACCGCGCGGGCGGGGCGCGGTTGTTGTGCATGGCCCATGGCGAGCAGGTCAATTACCTGAAGAAGAAATTTCCGTTAGGTCTGATGGCGAAGGTGGAAATGCCACGCCTCGGAGTCGGCGGAACGACGATGGACGATTTGTTCCTGCTGGCGGCGGAAGGCGCGGCGGGCCGGGTTTTTCCGCGATCACCGGATGATTTCAAGGCTCTAACCGAACAGGCGCGCGGTCGTTGGTATGAGTCCGCGGCAATCATCGGCAAGAGCCTGGATGAGATATTTGAAATCCTGCCCGACATCCGGAATTGGATCGTCGCCAATCGCAAGGACCGCAACCTCGGCGAAGTGGCGGAGGACCTTGAAGAGCAATTGTCATGGTTGTTCCGCGAGCGCTTCGCCTGGCGGGCGGGCTTCCATGGCCTGCGCGAGTATCCGCGGCGGCTGCGGGCGATCCGTTCGCGGTTGGGCCGGTTGTCGTCGCTGCCGATCGTCAAGGATTTGGAAAAAATGGATCGTCTGCGCCGGTTGTGGCTGCCGTGGTTCCAGCGCTGGACTGCCAAACCCGAAGACCCGCGCTGCTGGCCGCACGGCTGGGCCTTGGAGGAATACCGGATTTCGCTCTTCGCACCGGACATCCCGCTATTAGGGAAAGTTTCCGAAAAACGGCTTGATGAGATGATTTTTGGTAATGAGGCTCAGTAAATAATCCTCAAAATGATGCAAAAATAAATTTGAAATGATGATTTTTGAGGGTATGATCCCCTCATGAGAATCACAGTAGATATCGAAGATGATGTCTTGGCCGAGTTGATGAAGATCACCGGAGACAAGAATAAGAGTCCAGCGGTGGCGCGTGCGGTCACGGAGTTTGTGCGCCGCAAGCAGGCGCGGGAATTCGGCCGGATGATTCGCGAAGGAGTCTTTGACTACCCTGCCCCTGCGGCAGATGCGGCGGGTTTTGATCCTGCCAATCCGGTCCCACCCCTTTACCAAGACTGAGCCGCCATGGTACTTGTGGATTCATCCGCCTGGATCGAGAGCCTCCGCCGGAACGGTGATATGAGGGTGAAACTTGCCGTGGAAGGGCTGCTTGAGGCCTATGAGGCCCAATGGTGCTCTCCCGTCCGGTTGGAGGTTCTCGGCGGTGCACGTTTGGAGGAACGCGCGCTGCTTGGGAAACGCTTTTCGGTCATTCCTTACCGCCCGTGCCGCGAAGATGATTGGGACCGCGCCGTCGCCCTCGCCTGGCGGATCCGCGGAAAAGGCCTCAACGTTCCATGGCTCGACGTGCTCATCGCCGCCATCGCGATCCACGACGGGGTGCGGCTCTACGCCATCGACGCGCATTTTCAGGAAATCGCCAAACACACCGGCCTCCTGCTCTACCGCCCGGGATACGGCGGGAGTTTTAATGACGCGGATGGCGGCTGAGTGCAGCAAGAAATCTCAAGCACCCGCTTGGATCAGATCGTCCAAGTGGCCGCCATGGGCGGTCACCCATTTGCCCTTGCGCACCACCTTGGTGAAGCCGAGGCCGCTGCCCGCCGCCGCCTTGAAAACATCCCACGCCTGATCGGCGAGGATGCCGGAGACGATCAGGTCCCCGCCCGGTGCCAGCGATTTGGCGATCACCGGCCAAGCTTGGATCAGCACGGTGGAGAATAAATTGGCGAGCACCACGTCGTAGCCTTTTTTGCGGGGCTTCCATTTCAGGACATCCTGCTCTTTCATCAGAATTTCAGGGGTGCCGTTGCGCTCGATGTTGCGAATGCCCACCGCCACAGCGAAGGGGTCAAAATCGCAGGCAAATGTCTCGCCGGAGCCGAGTTTGCGCGCGGCGATGGCGAGCACGCCGGTGCCGGTGCCCAAGTCCGCCACGGTCCAATCGCTGCCCTTGCGCTTGCGCGCGACATCGACGAGCAACCGCAGCACCGTCGAAGTGGTGGCATGATCGCCGGTGCCGAACGCCATTTCCGGCGGGATCACGATGATTTCGCGCTTCGGGTTGGCCTTTTTGAGGGCGGCGAGTTCTTTGGGCCGGTTTTCCGCCGTCAGCACGAACACATCCCGCACCTTCAAAGGCCGGGGCGGGGCGACGGGCTTGTTCCACTCGGCATGCGCCATCTCGCGCACACTGCCGCCGAATTGGGCGACGATGGCGTCCGCTTCCTTGCGGGCATTGCAGAACAATCGGATGCGAATGGATTTGCCGCCTTTCACCATCTCGATCACGAGATTGGGGTTGCCTGAAAACCGTTCCTCCCAAGCGTCCATCCACTTCGCAGCGGAAAGTTTGGACCAGACGAACATGTTTGAGGTCAAAAAAAAATTGGAGCGGGCGATGAGATTCGAACTCACGACATCCACCTTGGCAAGGTGGC
>JBBECN010000044.1:0-39249 GCA_040881795.1 Akkermansiaceae bacterium | reverse complement strand
GCTTTCTCTTTCACCTCACGGCCGCGGGGCCAGTTAGCGGCGGTCATAGACGCGCAGCTACAGGGGAGGGGCCGGTTAGCGACGGTCGCAGACCGCTGCTACAGTGGCGGGTCAGGCGAGGATCTGGGCGAGGACGTAGGGGAGGATGCCGCCGGCGCGGTAGTAGTCTTTTTCCACCGGGGTATCGATGCGGACAATGACGGGGATGTCGAAGCTTTCGCCGTCGGCGGGATGCACCTTGAGGGTGGCCTGCTGCATGGGCTTGAGGTCGTTGTCGATCCCGGTGAGGTCAAAGGTGGCACTGGCGAGGTCTTTGACTTTTTCGTAATCGTCCTTGTTGACGAAGTTGCAAGGGAGCACGCCCATGCCGACGAGGTTGGAGCGGTGGATGCGTTCGAAGGACTTGGTGATGACGGCTTTGACGCCTAGCAGGTTTGTGCCTTTGGCCGCCCAATCGCGGCTGGAGCCCATGCCGTAGTCCTCACCGCCGATGATGATGGTGGGGACGTTTTCTTCCTGATAGACGGCGGCGGCGTCGTAGATGGCGAGGGTGGGGGCGTCGCCGTTGGTGGTGGCCGGGCCGGAGACGGTGCCGTTTTTGAGCTCGTGACTCTCGGACATCAGCTGGGCTTTCTGCGGGGCCTCGGCACTGAAGTATTTGGTGACTCCGCCTTCGATGCCGGGAACCATGAGGTTTTTGATGCGGACGTTGGCAAAGGTGCCGCGTGTCATGATGCGGTCATTGCCACGGCGCGACCCGTAGGAGTTGAAATCGGCGAAGCTGACGGATTTTTCGACAAGGTGGCGGCCGGCGGGGCTGTCCATCTTGATGGCTCCAGCGGGGGAGATGTGGTCGGTGGTGACGGAATCGCCGAAGATGCCGAGCGGGCGGGCACCGTGGATTTCCACGATGTTGCGTGGGGCGGGGGTGAAGCCGTCGAAGAACGGCGGCTCCTGGATGTAGGTGGATTCGCGGTCCCATTCGTAAACATTGCCGGTGGAGGATTTGATTTCGTTCCACTTCGGGTTCTGGGTTGAGAATCCGGTGTAGAGGCGTTGGAAAACATCGGGCTTGAGCGAGGCGTTCATCGCGGTCTCGATCTCGGCGGCGGTGGGCCAGATGTCTTTCAGATAGACGGGGTGGCCATCGCTGCCGAAGCCGAGCGGCTCAGTTTCCATGTCGATATCGACGGTGCCGGCGATGGCGAAGGCGACCACAAGTGGCGGTGACATGAGGAAATTCGCCTTGATGGATTGGTGGACGCGGGCTTCGAAGTTTCTGTTACCTGATAGCACGGAGGCGGCGATGATGTCTTCGGATTTGACGACCTCCTCGATGCCGGGATCGAGTGGGCCGGAGTTGCCGATGCAGGTGGTGCAGCCGTAGCCGACGGTTTGGAAACCGAGTTGGTCGAGCTCGGCTTGGAGGCCGGTTTTGTTGAGGTAATCGGTGACGACACGCGAGCCAGGTCCGAGCGAGGTCTTGATGGAGGGCTTGATGGTGAGGCCTTTGGCGTTGGCTTTTTGCGCAAGCAGACCGGCGGCGAGCATGACGCTCGGGTTGCTGGTGTTGGTGCAACTGGTGATGGCGGCGATGAGCACGGAGCCGTGGGTAATGGTGTCTTTGACGCCGCCCTTGCTATCGACAGTGACTTCCCAGAGCGGGTGGCTGAGGTCGTTGTTAGGTTCGGAAGCGACACCCACTTGGGCTCTCCAGACGTTGGTGACGATGTCTTGTGCGTCCGGCACGGCGTCGAGCGAGGGCGGGAGGTCGAGCGGTTCGTCGGAGCCGGGAAGGGGGTGTTTGTTGTAGCCATCCGGGGTGGGGCCAGTGAGCAGGGCTGCCCACTTTTGTTTGAGGGATTCGAGTTCGATGCGGTCCTGCGGGCGCTTGGGTCCGGCGATGCCGGGCTTGACGGTGGAGAGGTCGAGTTCGACGACTTGGGAGAATTCGAGGGCGTCCTTTTCGGTGGCGATGCCCCAAAGGCCTTGGGCCTTGTAGTAATTTTCGACGGTGGTGACGAGTTCGGCCGGGCGGCCGGTGCCGGTGAGGTAACCGGTGGTGATTTCGTCGATGCCGAAGAAGCCCATGGTCGCGCCGTATTCAGGGGCCATGTTGGCGATGGTGGCGCGGTCGGGCAGGCTGAGGGCTTTCGCGCCGGGGCCGTAGAATTCGACGAATTTGCCGACGACTTTGGTTTTGCGGAGCACTTCGGTGACAAGCAGGACGAGGTCGGTGGCGGTGACGCCGGTGTTGAGCGCGCCGGTGAGATAGACGCCGACGACTTCGGGGACGAGGAAGGTGACCGGCTGGCCGAGCATGCCGGCTTCCGCTTCGATGCCGCCGACGCCCCAGCCGACGACGCCGAGGCCATTGATCATGGTGGTGTGGGAATCGGTGCCGACGAGTGTGTCCGGGTAGTAAACGCCGTTTTTATCGAGCACGCACTTGGCGAGGTATTCGAGGTTCACCTGGTGAACGATGCCGATGCCGGGAGGGACGACCTTGAAGGTGTCGAACGCTTGTTCGCCCCATTTGAGGAATTCGTAGCGTTCGCGGTTGCGGTGGAATTCGAGGGCGAGGTTTTTTTCCAACGAGTCGGGTCCGCCGGCGTAATCGACTTGCACCGAGTGGTCCACGACGAGATCGACGGGGACGAGGGGTTCGATCATTTTCGCGTCCTTGCCCATGCCATCGACGGCGGAGCGCATGGCGGCGAGATCGACGAGCAGGGGGACGCCGGTGAAATCCTGGAGGACGATGCGGGCGACGACGAAGGGGATTTCATAATCGCCCGGGGCCTTGGCGTTGTAGTTGGCGAGGTTGGTGATGTCTTTTTCCGAGACTTTCAGGCCGTCGTTGTTGCGGAGGAGTGATTCGAGAACGATCCGGATGGAAACGGGGAGCTTGCCGAGATTGGGGAAACCTTGTTCGGCGAGGGCAGGGAGGGAGTGGAAATTTCCTTGGCTGCCGGAGCCGGTGGTGAAGGTGCGGAGTGTGTTCATGGATGGATCGTTGAGGAAAATGGGGACGGAGGATTTCCGTCGGCAATTGGTGTGCTGCGGAGGTTAGGGATGCGCGGGGATTTGTCAAAATCGATCACTGCGGGGGCGAAGTTGATTTCCGGAGTTGAGTGGGACGAGCGGCTGTGCCTAGCGTGGGCGCATGCGAATCGGACTTCTTGGCGTGCTGTTGGTTTCTTTTTTAATGGTTTCCTGCGGCGGATTGGGGCCTGAGCCGCTGATGGGCGACATGGAAGCAGGCGGCGAGCCAGCAGAGGGCGGAATCGCGGAAGTGCCGAACCCGAACGCGTCGATGGCGAAAAAAATCGGGAAGCCGATTGAGCAGCTGCAACGCGGCCACGAAGTTTACATGCTGCGTTGCGGCGAGTGCCATCGCTACGAATTGCCACAAAATCTGGATGTGGACGAGTGGCAGGACACCATGCCTAAGATGATCAAACATGCGGGGTTGGAATTTTCGGACGAGCGGGCGGTGTTGGATTATGTGGTTGCGGTGAAGATGGAGCGCGGCGAGTGAGTGGAAATTCCGAACTGCTGGCGTTCGGCCTTGGATTGTGAGCTTTGGCGGTGCTGCTGATTTTCGGCTGAACGAAAAAAGCCCCGCGATGAGGCGGGACTTTTCGGGAGTTTGGACGGTTTCAGTTAGGCAGGCTCAGTTGAACTTCGGCGCCTTGTGTTGGCTGAAGTAGCCCTCGCCAAGATACATCGAAGCGGCGTAGTCGGGAAGCGGGCCGGAATCGGGAGGGAGCGGGATATTTCCGTGGCTGGCGTCTTCGGGGTGGGAATAGGCGATGCTCACCGGAGTGCCGACTTTGACGAGTTGGAAGAACTTTGGAGCGATATTTTCATGCAAGCGAATGCAACCGTTGGTGCAGGGGTGGTGTTTGACCCAGCCGGTGTGAAATCCGTAGTTGGGCTTGAACTCGACCCAGTAGGGCATCGGGGTTCCTTTGAACGACCAGCCGGTAGGCTTGCTGCTGACCATGGTCTTTTTCACGTTGTTGCCGCTGTATGCGTAGCCGTGGCTGTTAGCGCGCTTCTTCGCGTCCTTATTGAAAACCTTGAAGTTGCCAGACGGGGTGGTGGTTCCCGGGGTACCGACGGATACGGGCATCAAGAGCAGCACTTCTGATCCTTCCATGACGTAGGTGCGTTGTTTGCTGAGTGAGACTTTCACCTGCACGTTGCTCGGATTGGCGGGCATTTTGGCGGGCCGGTCATAGGCGTGATAGGCGGCGATACCCGAGCCACCGGACGGGACGGAAGAGCAGGAGAAACTGAAGGCCGCAGTGGCTGCCGCGGCGGCGACGGTGAGAGCGGATTTGAAATTCATGAGTGGTTATTGGGATTGGCAAAACCATCGTGATTTGGGTGGGGAATGCAAGAAACGTGTGTCGTGAAGCGGATCAACGGGCGCGTTCCCAAGCATCCACCCGGTCATTGATGAACCAAACGGAGGCCATGCGGTAGGGGATATAAGCCACTTCCGGGCGGAAACCATAACCGTAGTTCCCATACCGACCACGGCCGTAGTAGGGGCCATAGCCATAACCGTAACCACCATAGATGCTCGACGAATAGACGGGCAGTGTGCCGGTGTAGTCCCAGCGGGCGCTGGCCTGCTGGTTTTTGGATCCTTCGAAGATGCGGTCCGGCCTGCCCCATGCGAGTTCTACGGCGGCGGGTGGCATTCCCTTGTTGATCAGCCCCTGTTGCACGAGGTCCTGGTCTTTTTTACTGAGTGATGCGAATTTTTCCGGTTGTCGATCAATTCTCGCCTGTGGGGTGGAGGGGGCGCAGGAAGCGAAAACGAATCCCAGCAACAGTGGGAAGAGGGTGGTTTTCATAAAGGACTCCTAGGTGAAATTGGTGCGGAATGCAACGCCTGGCGCGATGATTTTAAAGAACTTTGCAAACGGGCTTGCCAATGGTGAATCCGCCGCAGCAATCTCTCGGCGAACGTTGCCCCGAATCAAAATGTCAGAACTTTTAGAAGATGGTGATCTCACCGCCGCATTGAAAAAATGCCCCGAGTGGGACTACGAAAAAAAAGCGATTACCCGAACCGTTGAGTTCGAGGAATTCATGGATGCGATTGATTTCGTCAACGATCTCGCAGAGATCGCCGAGGAGGCGCAGCATCATCCGGATATCACCATCAAACACACCAAGGTGGCGCTCAAGCTCACGACCCACGATGCGGGCGGAGTGACCGAGTTGGACATCGAGCTGGCCCAGCGCGTTGACAATCTGGTGGATTGATCCACTTGCAGCTTCCGAAACTTCTCAAGACGGCAGCACTTTCGCAGTGCCGCCGTTTTTCATCAGCGCGGCATCATCAGCTCTTCGTCCTTCATGCCGGTGAGGTTGTTGAGGCCTTTGAGCAGGTGTCTGAGGATGACGAAGAGGAAGACGAGAATCGGCACGCCGATGACGGCGAAGCCCCAGCCGGTGAGTTTTCCGATGATGCCATTGTATTTTTCAAGCGCATCGATCGCGCTGTGGTCGAAGGCGCGGAAGAACCAGAGGGCGAGGCCGAGGTTCATGATCGAGCTGAGGAAAAACGAGGCGGAGAACCAGCGGGTGGATTGGTGTAGGAGATTCTGATAGTCTTGGGTTTTACCCAGTTCCGCCACCTTGTTTTCGATTTTCGGGATGTCGAAGATGGTGTCGTTGTAGAGGAAGACGTTGAGCAGCGGCGTTTCGGTGCGCGCGGATGTTAGGATGGCGATCCCGAGGACCAGAGGGATGGAGGCCTCCTTGAGTCCGAAGAGCAGGCCGGCGTTGTGTTTCACGCTGCCATCCTGGTTCCAAAGGTAGAGGGTGAGTCCGCCGGTTAGAAGAATGGAGACCAGGCCGAGTCCCGAGAAAAAGTTGGGTTTGCGCGTTTGGATGAAAAACCAAATGCCGTAGGCGAGTGGAAGGAGCAGCGCCACCGCCATCGCGTAAAGCGGGCCGATGTGCCACACCCTTGCGGACTTGCCGAGCTTCTCCTGGATATCGGGGTCCTTGCTGAGAAAACTCAGAACGAGGACCGGGATGATCACGTTGATCAGGATATTTGCGAGCGGGTGTTCCTTCGCAGGTTTTGAAACAGGCATCGTGAATAGGTTAGGGTGGCGATGAGGCAAAAAAAAGAGCGGCCTTGGAGAATTTCCCAAGGCCGCTGATTTTCAAGATCAGACCTTTCCGAAGATCGTCTGGCCACTGGACTTCAGATCGTCGCAGGCGGTTTTCATGCGCTCGCAGAGGCTGAGTTCACCTTTTTTGAGGTATGAGCGCGGATCGTAGTTTTTCTTGTCGCCCACTTCGCCGTCGATTTTGAGCACGCCTTCAATGTTCTGGCACATGTGGGTGACGATCGGGCGGGTGAACGCATATTGCGTGTCCGTGTCGATGTTCATTTTGACGACCCCGTAGTCGAGGGTCTCGCGGAGATCGCTCTCGGAGGTTCCGGATCCGCCGTGGAAGACGAGGTCCATTTCCGCGGACGCACCGTATTTATCGGTGACGGCTTTCTGGCCGTCGCGCAGGATGGACGGTTTGAGCTTCACGGCACCGGGCTTGTAAGCACCGTGAACATTGCCGAAGGTGGCGGCGAACAGGAAGCGGCCGAGTGGCTGGAGTGCTTCGTAAACTTCCACCATGTCTTCGGGGGTGGTGTAGAGTTTTTCGATCGGCAGGCCAGAGGTGTCGTGGCCGTCTTCCTCACCACCGACGCAGCCGGCTTCGACTTCGAGGATGATACCGAGCTCGGTGCACTCTTTGAGAAGCGTCTTGGAAATTTCGAGGTTTTCCTTCAGATCAACGACGGAGCCATCGAACATGTGGGATTGGAAAAGCGGCCCTTTGCCTTCTGCAATGCGCTTGCGGGAGGCTTCGAGCAGGGGTTTGAGGAAACCATCGACCTTGGCCGGGTGGCAATGGTCGGTGTGGAGGGCGATGAGCACGTCGTATTTTTCAGCGAGCAGGTGGCAGGCTTCGGCAAGCACGATGGCACCGAAAGCGGCGTCTTTCACCGATGTGCCGGATGCGAACTCGCCGCCGCCGGTGGAAACCTGGATGATTCCGTCGGATTTTGCTTCGGAAAAGGCACGCAGCGCACCGTTGATGGTGGGCAACGATGTGACGTTGATGGCGGGGTAGGCGTAGCCGCCTTTTTGGGCGGCGTCCAACATGGCGCGATACTGCGCGGGAGTTGCGATTGGCATAACGGGTGTGTCCGTAACCAGTTGGTGGGCTATCGACAAGCCGGAATGCAGCAAGTCCCGGTAATTCTGTTGGGCTTGCGGCTTGCCAATCGTGCGTTCCCATAGTTGAATTATTCCCAAACCGATGACTTCCACTGAATCAATTGTTTGCAAACCAACACCTTGGTTTCTCCTCCGCGCCTTCGTGATGCTGCTGATGTTCGGCGTGTTTGCGGTGCTTTTTTACATCGACGGCTCCACCGGCTATCGGGAAAAAAATGTCGGGTTTTACCTTAACAAGGCGTTTCAGCAGGCAAACACGGAGTTTTCGCAGATGAATTCCGATAGCTCGCTCACGGCCGAAGCGTGGAAAAACCACGCGGAGCAACAATCGATAGCGCTTCCGGACGATCGCTCGGTCTTGCCGATCTCCCTTGAAGTTCCGATGCCGTGGCCGGAGATCCTGCACGACTTCGAGCGCATGAAACCGCTCCAGTGGAATCTCCTCTGGCGCGAATACACCAAGGAAAACGGCATGAACGCCTCTCCGCCCGAGGAGCCATACACCGCCAGAAAAATCGCCGAGCAGTGGATCGTTTTTTGGATCTGCCTTGGTCTCTCGCTGATTGCCGCTTTTTTCCTGGTCCGGACGCTGGGTCGCTCGATCTCCGCCGATGCCGACTCGATCACCACTCAGCAAGGCCGCCGCATTCCGTTTTCCGAATTGAAAACCCTCGACCTCCGGAAATGGGAAACCAAGGGCCTCGCCTTCATCGATCATGACGGGCCATCCGGCAAGGGGCGCATCCGCATCGACGGACTGACCTACGGTGGTTTCAAAAAGGAAAACAATGAGCCCGCCGAGCGCCTGATGCGGCAGATCCGCTCGAATTTCTCCGGTGAGATCATTGAATACGCCACGGTGGATGCGCCTGCAGCCACGGAGGATCCGGCGAAGCCCGCCTGATTGAATTTCCCAATGTCCGAGCTTTTCATGCTCAGTTTCGTTTTGGATGTTGCCAAGTCGGTCCATCAAGCGGTAACCACGTCCAACGCCAACCCCAAACATAGCAACTCATGTCAGATAAAAGTATCGAAGCCCGCGTAAAAGACATCATCGTCGACCAACTTGGCGTCAACGCTGATCAAGTCACCACCGAAGCAAAATTCGTCGAAGACCTCGGAGCCGACTCGCTCGACACCGTGGAACTCGTGATGGCTTTCGAAGAAGAATTCGACATCGAAGTGCCGGATGAAGAAGCCGAAAAGCTGCAAGCCGTCGGCGACGTCATTACCTACATCACCAGCCAACAGGCCTGATTCCGGTAGGCGAAACGCTTTTTGAAAAGGGCGGACTCCTTGGCGGTGTCCGCCCTTTTCTTTGCATTCCCCCAGATCTGGGAGACACTCCCCCGCATGCATTCCCCTGACGATATTCATTACGCGCTTGAAACGACCAAGGTTCTCCGTGAGCCCGACCGTCGGATCGACACCTTTGGTGAAACGCGTTTTGAGTTCCAGCTCATCAGTGAGCTGATGGACCGCACCGGTGAAGTCCGCATCCGCACCGGCGAGGTCGAGGCGATGCGCCCGCGTATCCTCCGCCCGTCTGCCTACAATGAAGTCCAACTCGACGGCTTCGATCCCTCCGCCCGCGCCCGTTTTGATAAACTCGTCGAAAAACTTCGCGACGAGGGAAAGGACCTCGCCTTCCTGCAATACGGCTTCCAATTCCGCCGCGGCAACGTCCACGAGGAAATCATCCACGACACCATCGATGCCGTCCGCGAACGCGTCCTGGAAGACATCCGCCGCTCTGGAAATCCCGCCCTGGCAGTCATCGAAGGTGTTGACGACGCTTGGGAAATTTCCATCCTCAAGTTCTCCTTCGAAATGATTCTCCGCTCCCATGAGATCAACGCCTTCGATTTCAAGCGCCGCGGTCTCATTTGAGGGTCTCCCGCTTTTGCCCATGAGCCTCTGGTCGTTCTTCAAATTGATCGCAGCCCTTGTTGTGCTTGCCGTCATGACCTTCACCGGCATGCTCGCCTACCATGTCGTCGTCGCCCCGCTTGGCGGCATCTTCGAGGAAATCATCCCGAACCCTTCGGAAATCATCGGCAACCAGCCCGACGCCGACTTCGCGAAAATGCTCGATTCCGCTGAGCTGCCCGACATCGACCCCGGCGAAAAGGCCTTCCAGAAAGCCCACGAACTGCTCGCCCTCGGCAAACTCGACGAAGCCCGCGAAAAACTAACAGCCATCGTCAACGTCTTTCCCACCTCGCCCTCCGCGCCCATCGCCCGCCGCATCGTCGGCGATATGAACCTCGACGAAATCCTCTCTAGCTCCCACATGCCCGGGAAACAAATCCACGTCGTCAAACGCGGCAACTCCTTCCTCGGCATCGGCGCCCAATACAAGACCAGCATCGAATGCATGATGCACCTCAACGGCATGATGGAGCTTCGCAACCTCCAGCCCGGCGACGAACTCATCGTCATGCCGCTCAATTTCCGCATCCTCGTCGAGCCCCATCGCAAGGCCCTCTCGCTGTGGGAAGGCGGACGCTTCATCCGCGAATACAACATCGTCCACCTCAGCCCGGCCACCGGCCTAGCGAACCAGCGCGCCACCATCACCTCCAAGGCCGCCGAGCTTGATCAAAAGCGCGTCCTGCCGCAGTCCCGGGAATATCCAGCCGCCAGCAAGCGCATCGAGTTCGGCAAGGCCTCCCTCCAGATCAGCGGCTACGACGGCCCCGCCGAAGATGCCCCGCGTGGCATCGTGCTCCGCCCTCACGACATGGAGGAAATCAGTCTTCTCACCCGCGTGGGAAATGATGTGGAAATCCGCAATCCATCCCGCTAAGCTCCGCCCCATCGCCATGCAGCTCCTCGAATTTGAAAAACCCGCCGCTGAACTCGAACGCGAACTCGAGAAACTCCGCGCCAAGTCCTCGTCTCAAAATATCGACATGTCCGCCGAGATCTCCACCATGGAGACCAAGCTCGCCGAAACCCGGGCGCAGATCTATAAAAACCTAACACCCTGGCAGCGCGTTCAGATCGCCCGCCACACGAAACGTCCGTTCATGCTCGATTACGTCTCGTTGGCCTTCACCGATTTCGAAGAACTCCACGGCGACCGCCACATCGGCGATGACGCCTCCATGCCCGGCGGCTTCGCCCGCATCGGTGGCCGCCGCGTCGTCGTCATCGGCCATCAGAAAGGCCGCGATACCAAGGAAAACCTCAAGCGCAACTTCGGCAGCGCCCACCCCGAAGGCTATCGCAAGGCGATGCGCCTGATGAAAATTGCCGAAAAGTTCGGCCTGCCCGTCATCACCATGATCGACACCCCCGGCGCCTTCCCCGGCATCGGTGCGGAAGAGCGCAACATCGCCGAAGCCATCGCCTACAATCTCCGTGAAATGATGCTGCTCAAAGTCCCCGTCATCGCCGTCGTCCTCGGCGAGGGCGGTTCCGGCGGTGCGCTTGGCATCGGCGTGGCCGACCGCGTCATCATGATGGAAAATGCCTACTACTCCGTCATCAGCCCGGAGGGATGCGCCGCCATCCTCTGGAAACACCGCAAACACGCGCCCGAAGCCGCCGCCGCGATGAAACTTGTCGCCCCCGACCTCAAGCAGCTTGGCCTCATCGATGATGTGATTCATGAACCCACCGGTGGCGCCCATCACGATCACCAGGCCACCGCGGACGCCTTCCGCGAGAAAATCATTTTCCACATCGAGGAACTCTCGAAACTTACCAGCGAACAGCTTCTCAACGAGCGCTACGCCAAGTTCCGCAACTTCGGCGAGTGGCAGGGGAAAGAATAATGGCCTGTGGTAGGTAGTTCCAGGCTAATCAAACGCGGGTGTTAGTCCGCCCGCATCCATCAATCGATCATATAAATACAAACATCATGGCTACAAAAGTTGGAGTAATCGGCGCAGGAGGAATGCTGCAATATCACGCGGCGGGATTCCGTCAGGCAGGGGCTGAAATCATCGCCGTCGCTGATCCCGCACCCGGTGCCGCCGCCAAGGCCGCCGAAAAGTGGGGGATCAAGAACGTTTATGTCTCCGTGGATGCCATGCTCGCGGAATGCAAAGAGCTCGATGCCATCAGCATCATCGTTCCTAACAAGTTTCACGCGCCGCTCGCGCTCCAGTGCCTCAAGGCGGGCAAACACGTTTTCTGTGAGAAACCGCCCGCACTCAAAGCCTCCGAAGTCGTGGAAATGATCGCCGCCGCGGATGCCGCCGGCAAGAAGCTGATGTTCAACTTCAACAACCGCGCCCGCCCCGAATCCCGGGCGATGAAGGCCTATTGCGAGGATGGCACCGTCGGCACCATCAACTCTGCCCAAGCGAAATGGATCCGCCGCACCGGCATCCCCGGCTTTGGCGGCTGGTTCACCACCAAGGAACTTTCCGGCGGCGGCCCCGTCATCGACCTGCTCCACATGATCGACCTCGCGCTCTATTTCATGGGTTATCCCGAGCCCGCCCACGTGCTTGCCAACACCTTTGACACCTTCATCACCGACAAGGGCTTCAAAGGCCCATGGGGTATCCCGGACCGCGCCGATGGCATCAACAATGTCGAAGCCGCCGCCCATGGATTCGTCACCTTCAAGACCGGCCAGGTTCTAACACTCCAAGTGTCCTGGGCGGAAATGGTCAAGCGCGAGGAAGTCTCCGTCGTCTTCCAAGGCACCGGTGCCGGCGGCAAGGTCGAGCGGCTCTTCGCCAGCGATGGACTGGATGAAACCGCCATCGACTCCTGCGAACTCTACACCCAGGAAAATGGCAACAGCGTTAACCGCACCATCGTCACGCCCACCTGCGAAGACATGGGCCGCAGCAGCTCCGCCTGCAACTTCATCGAAGCCATCGACGGCACCGCCGAGCCGCTCAACACACCCGACCAAGCGCTCAACCTGATGAAGATCATCGACGCGCTCTACCAATCGGCAGAATCCGGCAAGCCGGTCTCCATCTAGATCAAGGAGTGTGGGCGTCTCGCCCACGAGTCCTATCGCTTGCAAACCCGTGGGCAAGATGCCCACGCTCCCTAACCCCACAACCAACTCAATTCAATGAATCGCAAACTACGCATGGGCATGGTCGGTGGTGGACGTGGCGCTTTCATCGGCGCCGTCCATCGCATGGCCGCAAATCTCGACGGCAAAATCGAACTGGTAGCCGGTTGTTTTTCCTCCGATCCGGAAAAATCCAAGCTCTCCGGTCAGGACTTTTTCCTCGATCCCGCCCGCGTTTATTCCTCCTACGCGGAGATGGCAACGAGTGAAGCCGCACGCCCGTTAGGCGACCGCATCGACTTTGTCACCATCGTCGCCCGCAACGACCTCCACTATCCGGTCGCCAAGGCCTTCCTGGAAGCCGGCATCCACATCGTTTGTGAAAAACCGCTCGCCTTCTCTCTAGCAGAAGCAAAGGAGTTGAAAAAACTCGTCGATCAATCCGGCCTCGTTTTCGCCGTCACTCACAATTACACCGGCTATCCGATGGTCAAGGAGGCCCGCGCCATGGTCAAAGCCGGGAAACTCGGACGCATCCTCAAGATCGTCGCCGAATACCCGCAAGGCTATGCCGTCGGCGCGCTCAAAGAACAGGTGGACGGAGCCATTTCCAACTGGCGCATGGATCCAACCGTCGCCGGCATCTCGAACTGCATCGGCGACATCGGCTCGCATGCTGAGAACCTCGCCCGCTACATCACCGGCCTCGAACTCGAAGAAATCGCCGCCGATCTCAACACCTTCATTCCCGGCCGCCCGCTCGATGACGATGGCAGCATGCTCGTCCGCTACGAAGGTGGCGCGCGCGGCGTGCTCTACGCCTCGCAGATCTCCACCGGCGATGAAAACAACCTCAATATTCGGGTTTACGGCACTGATGCCTCCATCGAGTGGCACCAGGAACATCCCAACGAATTGATCGTGAAATTCGCCGATGAGCCGCGCCAGGTCTGGCGTCGTGGCAACAGCTACAACGGCCCGGAAGCCACCAAATACACCCGCCTTCCTTTCGGCCACCCGGAAGCCTTCATCGAAGCCTTCGCCAACATCTATCTCGCCGCTGCGGAAGCGATCGCCGACTCCATCGCCGGAACCTACCCCCGTGCCGAAGGCTACGATTTTCCAAGCATCGACGATGGAGTCGAAGGCATGGCCTTCATCGAAGCCGCCGTCGCCTCGTCGAAGGCGAACGCCGCGTGGACGCCCGTGCACGGTTCCTAACGGGAGCGAGGCAGCCCGATGAAACATCCAAAGCGGTGTGGCGCTTCGCTTCCCACCGCAGTCCATGGAAGAGCGCATGCATGGAGTGCGGTGGCAGAGCGCTAGCGGCGGCACCGCTTTGGATTCTTAACGACGAGGCCTCCAGTCCGATGAAACATTCATCCCCGCAGATCCAACATCGATATCGATAGGGGCAGCCCCGAATCGATAGGGTCAGTCCCGAAAATCGATAGGGTCAGTCCCGAAAATCGAGTCGATAGGGTCAGTCCCGAAAATCGAGCACAAGACGTAAAATGGAGTCAGGCGTCGAATCCACAATTTTTCCCGATCTCGTTCTTTGGGGTTGTTCCCGCAGCGTAAAATTTTGGTCGATGGAGGCCCTGAGTCACTGCCTTTCTTCAACGACATCTGACGTCTTCCGTTCCCGCCCGGAGGCAATCCGCAATCTTCGGAAAATGACTGTTTGGCCACGAACCTGCACTCGCTGCACGCTGAGTTTTACTTCATCGCGGAATCGGAATGATATCAGTGACGGTTGCTCGAATCAGGCGTAGCTGCGGATGGAAACGTGCACGTCTTCGAAGACGAGCGGTTCCTTGTGCAGGGTGGGGGCCTTGCCGTTGCCGTTGTATTGCCAGGCGGCGACATAGCCAAAGCGATCGTCGTGGCGTTTGGCTTCGCCGGCTTGGGTGCTGCCGGAGACGACTTCTGGATCGTGCTCGAAGAATTGATGCTCGACGCGGAAGTGGCCGCCGCAGGATTCCTCGCGGTCGAGGGCGTCATAGCACATCACTTCGCCGAACTCTAGGAAGTCGGCGACACGGCCGGCTTTTTCAAGCTCCATATTGACGTTGGCGCCAGAGCCGGGGATGCAGACGTTTGCCCAGAATTCCTCGCGGATAGCGGGGATTTTTTCCAGCGCTTCGGTGAGACCTTCGCGCGAGCGGGCCATGCCGCAGTGGTCCCACATGGTGAGGCCGAGTTCGCGATGGAAAGAATCGACGGTGCGTTTTCCTTGGATGGAAATCAGTTTGTTCACCCGCTCCTTGGCCTCAGCCTCGACTTGTTTGAACTCGGGCATCGCGGTGTTGATGGAACCGGGTTTTTGGGTGACGAGGTAGTTGGCGATGGTGGTCGGGATGACGAAGTAGCCGTCGGCAAGGCCCTGCATCAGAGCGGAGGCACCGAGGCGATTCGCGCCGTGGTCGGAGAAATTTGCTTCGCCGAGCACATGCAAGCCCGGGACGTTGGACATCAGGTTGTAGTCCACCCACAGGCCGCCCATGGTGTAATGCACGGCGGGGTAAATCATCATCGGCTCTTTGTAGGGGTCTTCACCAGCGATTTTTTCATACATCTGGAAAAGGTTGCCGTAGCGCGAGCGGATGGTGTCTTCGCCGAGGCGCTTGGTAGAATCGCGGAAATCCAGATAGACGCCGAGGCCGGTGGAAGCGACCCCGCGGCCTTCGTCGCAGACTTCTTTGGCGGCGCGCGATGAAATGTCGCGCGGGGCGAGGTTGCCGAAGGATGGGTACTTGCGTTCGAGGAAGTAGTCGCGATCGTCCTCGGCGACTTGGCTTGGGTTGAGCTGTTTTTTGCGGAGCTTTTCGGCCACCTCCTTGCTCATCGGTGCCCAGATGCGGCCGTCGTTGCGCAGCGACTCGGACATCAGGGTGAGCTTGGATTGGTAATCGCCGCTGACCGGAATGCAGGTCGGGTGGATTTGCGTATAACACGGATTGGCGAAGAGGGCTCCGCGGCGCGCGGCGCGCCAGGCGGCGGTCACATTGCAGCCCATCGCATTGGTGGAGAGGAAGAAGACGTTGCCGTAACCGCCGGTGGCGAGCACCACGGCATCCGCGGCGTGCGACGAGACTTCGCCGGTGACGAGATCACGGACGACGATGCCTTTGGCTTGGCCGTCGACGAGCACCAGATCGAGCATCTCGGTGCGGGAATACATTTTCACACCGCCGCGGTGGATTTCCTTTTCGAGCGCCTGATAGCAGCCGATGAGGAGTTGTTGGCCGGTTTGGCCGCGGGCGTAGAAGGTGCGGGAAACCTGCGAGCCGCCGAACGAACGGTTGTCGAGCAGGCCGCCGTATTCACGTGCGAATGGCACGCCTTGGGCGACGCATTGGTCGATGATCTGGCTGGAAACCTCGGCGAGCCGATAGACGTTGGCCTCGCGGGAGCGGAAATCGCCGCCCTTGATGGTGTCATAATACAAGCGACGGACCGAATCGCCGTCGTTCTGATAGTTCTTGGCGGCATTGATGCCACCCTGCGCAGCGATCGAGTGGGCGCGGCGCGGGCTGTCCTGATAGCAAAAACATTTCACCTGATAACCAAGCTCGGAAAGCGATGCGGCGGCAGCGCCACCGGCAAGCCCCGAGCCAACGACGATGACGGTGTATTTCCGTTTATTCGCCGGGTTGATGAGCTTGGATTCCATCTTGTGCTTCGACCATTTCTGTTCGATGGGGCCGGACGGGATTTTGCTGTCGAGGACGATGGACATGATGAGTGGGCGGTTGGAAATGGATGGGCGGAGGATGGATCAACGACCGAAGCCGAACACCAGGATGGCGATCGGAATGGAGATGAATCCGATCCAGATGAAGAGGCTGTAGCCGATGGAGATCTGTTTGATGAGGCTGGCGGCCTTTTTTGAACGGAAACCCAAGGTCTGGAAAATCGAGCCGACGCCGTGCATCAGATGCGAGCACAGCAGCGTCATGGAAATCACGTAGAACGCGGTGGCTGGCCACCAATTGAAGCCATCGATCACCATTTTCCATGCGTTATGGACTTCTTTTCCATCGAGCATGTAACGATAGAGCTCGGGGTTGTTGTATTCGTTGCCGATGCGGGCGGTGAAGTGGAGCAGGTGATAGATGACGAAGGCTAGAATCGTGAGGCCGGTGATAATCATCGTCCGCGAGGACTTGGAGGCCTGGATCGTGGCGGGATACTCGTAGGCTTGGCGGGCGGCCCGGTTTTGGCGGGTCAGCGCGATGGTGGCGACGATGTGCGCCACGATCATGAACAGCATGACGATGCGGAACAACCAGATGCCCGCGCCATGCATCATGTGATGGAGGAAATACGCGTAGGCGTTGAATGCTTCCGGGCCCATGTAAACGACGAGATTTCCGACAAGGTGTCCTGCGAGGAATAATACCAGCACGATGCCGCTGATAGCGACGATGTATTTTTTCCCGATGGATGAGGACCAGTAGGCGGAAAGGCTTCGGGTAAGGGCGTTCATGGCGTTTGGAAAGGGAGGCTTGGCTCGCCGGCGCAGAGATAGACGGGAGACTCTGAGTTTTCAAGAGGAGATCTGTTCAAAGCGCAATCGGTGGGGTGAATGGTGGAATTCGCGGAGTTTGATCCATGGTCGCTAGGAAATACCCGGGGTGCGCGTGATCGAAATCATCACGCAAAAACCCGGCCCATCGAGTGGGCCGGGTCGGATGCGATGGGTGATCGTGAGGTGCCGGGATCCGGATGGATTGCTCCCGGAATCGGATCACATTTCAAGCTGTGGGCGGTCAGCCTCGGGCCAGTCGATGTGGAAGAACTTGCCACGCGGTTGGTCGGTGCGTTCGTAGGTGTGGGCACCGAAGAAGTCGCGCTGGCCTTGCAGCAGGTTGGCGGGGAGTTTTTCCGAGCGATAGCCGTCGTAGTAGGAAAGCGCGCTGCCCATGCAGGGAGCGGGCACTCCTTGAAGCGCGGCGGTGGCGATGACCTTGCGCCATTGCGTCTGGAGCTTGGCGACTTCCGCTTGGAAATACGGATCCAGCAACAGGTTGGCGAGTTTGCCGTCGCGCTCGAAAGCCTCGGTGATCTTCTGCAGGAAGACGGCGCGGATGATGCAGCCGCCGCGGAAAATCTGGGCGATGTGGCCAAAGTCGAGTTTCCAATCGTATTCGGTTTGTGCCTCGCGCATGAGTTGGAAACCCTGGGCGTAGGAACAAATTTTCGAGCAATACAACGCGGCGCGGATGGCCTCGATGAACTCTTTCTTGTCGCCGGTGTAATTGCTGTCAGGACCGGTTAGGATTTTGCTGGCGGCGACGCGTTCTTCCTTCACGGCGGAAATGCAGCGGGCGAACACGGCTTCCGCGACAGTTGGAGCGGGCACGCCCATGTCGAGCGCGCTGACGCTGGTCCACTTGCCCGTGCCTTTTTGACCGGCGGTATCGAGGATCATGTCCACCAGATCGCCACCGGACATCGGGTCCTTCTGGGCGAGCACTTCGCCGGTGATTTCAATCAGGAAACTGTCGAGCACGCCGGTGTTCCACTCGCGGAAGACCGCAGCGATTTCCGGTGCGGACATGCCGAGCAGCTTGCGCATGAGATCGTAGGCTTCGCAGATCATCTGCATGTCGCCGTATTCAATGCCGTTGTGAACCATCTTGACGTAGTGGCCCGCACCGTTTTCGCCGATGTAAGTCGAACATGGCACACCGCCTTCAATGGGTTTGCCGGGAGCGGCTCCCTTGAGTTCCTTGCCGGTGACCGGATCCACCTTCGCCGCGATGGCATTCCAAACCGGTTCGATATGGCTGTAGGCCTCGCGATCACCGCCGGGCATCAGCGCCGGACCGAACCGCGCGCCTTCTTCACCACCGGAAACGCCGCTGCCGATGAACAGGAAACCTTTTTCCTTGAGGTCCTTCTCGCGGCGGATGGTGTCCGTCCACTTGGCGTTGCCGCCGTCGATGATGATGTCGCCGGGTTCGAAAACTTTGGTGAGGGCGTCGATCACCGCATCGGTGGCGTTGCCGGCTTGCACCATGATCACCGCGCGGCGGGGGCGGGCAAGGCTGGCAGCGAATTCTTCGAGTGTCGGCAGCCCGATAAGACCGCCGGGAGTGTCAGGGTTTTCCGCTACGAATTTCTCCATGGTGGAAGTGGTCCGGTTATACACCGAGATTTTAAAGCCGTGGTCGGCGATGTTGAGGGCGAGGTTCTGGCCCATGACGGCGAGGCCGATGAGTCCGATGTCTGAGAGTTGGTCTGACATAGTGTTGTTTTTGGTAGTTGGAGTTGGTTTGGGAAGCAGGGATCCGTCGGATTTGACGGATCGGTCGGATCGATTAGCGGACGACACGCGCGCCGCCGCCGCCGATTTGTTTTTCGACTTCCTTGCGGGTGGCCATCGAGGTGTCGCCCGGGGTGGTGGATGCGAGCGCGCCGTGGGCTGCCCCGTATTCGACCGCTTTTTGCGCGTCGTTGAATTCAAGGAAACCGAACTGCACGCCGGAGGCGAAGCTGTCACCACCGCCGACGCGGTCAAGGATTTCGAGGTCGGGATATTTGCGGGATTCGTGGAATTTCCCGTCGTGCCAGAGGATGGCGGACCAGTCGTTGACGGTGGCGGTTTTCACGCCGCGCAGCGTGGTGGCGGCGACTTTGAAGTTGGGGAACTCCTTGACGGCGGTTTCAATCATCGCCTTGAAGGCATTCAGTTCGATCGCGGAAATGTTGTGGTTCACGCCCTCGACTTCGAAGCCGAGTGAAGCGGTGAAATCTTCTTCGTTGCCGATCATGACATCGACGTATTTCGCGATCTCACGGTTCACTTCCTGAGCTTTGGCGAGGCCGCCAATGGTTTTCCAAAGAGACGGGCGGTAGTTGAGATCGTAGGAAACGACGGTGCCGTATTTGTTAGCGGCCTTCACGGCCTCGATGGTGAGGGCGGCGGTGGATTCGGATAGAGCGGCGTAGATTCCGCCGGTGTGGAACCAGCGCACACCGAGTTTGCCGAAAATGTGCTCCCAGTCGATATCGCCGGGTTTGAGTTGCGAAGCGGCGGTGTTGCCGCGGTCGGGATTTCCGACTGCGCCACGCACGCCGAAGCCGCGCTCGGTGAAGTTCAGGCCGTTTCTAACATTGCGGCCGATGCCGTCGTCTTCGCGCCATTGGATGAAGTCGGTGGCGACGCCGCCTTGCATGATGAAATCCTCGATCAAGT
The DNA here is from genome assembly GCA_040881795.1 of Akkermansiaceae bacterium. Lineage (GTDB taxonomy): Bacteria > Verrucomicrobiota > Verrucomicrobiia > Verrucomicrobiales > Akkermansiaceae > Luteolibacter. The sequence continues at coordinate 19,775 of JBBECN010000044.1, read as the reverse complement.
GGCCGACCTCGTTGTCAACAAAGGCGGTGACGACGGCGGTCTTGTAACCAAAGCACTTCCGCAAGCCGCGGGAGGTGTTATACTCGCCGCCGCCTTCCCAGGCGGCGAAGTGGCGGGCGGTGCGGATGCGGCCCTCGCCGGGATCGAGGCGGAGCATCACTTCGCCCAGCGAGATCTGGTCAAAGGTGCATTCGAATTTTGGTTTGATGGTCAGTGACATGGTTCTGATAGGTTCGAGTTACTCGGCTTGTTTGAAATCGGAGATTTTCCACTTGGCCTTGCGGGCTTCGGTGGCGAGTTCGTTGAAAGCGAGGATTTCGGCTTCGGAAAAGAGCAGTCCGCCGTTTTTCGCGCAGCGGGCGGCGGCTTGCGCCTCCAACTGGCCGGGAAGCATGCAGTTTTCATTGCCGTGGCCGAGCACGTCGTCGATGACGGCCTTGACGTTTTCGCTCTGGGTGCGGCCCTTGGCGAAGTCGCCGGCATTCATCGCGTCCGGATGCCAGACTTGGAAAAAGAAGCAGCAGGTTCCCTTGTCGTCGCCGACCTTGTCCCAGCGGTTGCGGATGGTGGGGAGCGATCCACCGATGAAGCCGCCGATGATTTCGTTCATGAGCGCGAGGCCGTAGCCCTTGTGCGCGCCGAACGGGACGAGAAATTTCGCCGCGTTCGGATCGGTAGTGGGTTGGCCATTTTCATCCACGGCTGCGCCGGGCGGCAGTTGCTTGCCTTCGCGGGCGAGTTGTTGGACGCGGCCCATGGCGACCACCGACGTCGCCCAATCAAGAACGATGGGGTAGCCGACGGAGTCGGTGGTGGGGAATCCCCATGAGTGCGGGTTGGTGCCGAGGGTGGGGTATTTGCCGCCAAAGGGCACGACTTCCGCAAGTGCGGCGGTGCAGTTGGTGTAGGCGATGTAACCGCGGCGCGCGGCTTCCATCACGTAGCCGCCACCCCAGAGGTAGTGGAAGGCATTGTCCACGGAGACCATGCCGACGCCGTATTTGTCTGCGAGTTTGATGGCGGCTTCGATGGCGGCATAGCCGGTGGCTTGACCAAGTTTTTTGTTAGCGTTCCAAACTTCGGAGCCGCGGAAGCGCGTCTTGATCTTTTCGATTTTCGCTTTGGGCACACATCCGCCGGCTGCGGAGCCGAAAAGGTGGTCGAGGTGCAGCGCCTTGAGCGCGTTGTGAGTGCGGATGCCATGGCGGGTGGCATCGGCGCAGAAGCGGGCACCATCGGCGGATTCGGCCGCGGTGTATCCGCGCTTGCGGTAAACGGCGGCGACCAGCGCGTTGTGCTGTTCTTCGGGAATGACGTAGAAGATTTCAGACATGTGGGTTGGGATGTGGGTTGGAGTTGAGCGGATGGAATGCGAAAATCGGCGGGTTTGCGCGAAAAAAAAATGGCTGTGAGTGAGCGTGAAGTAGGGTGGGCTCTAAATCCTACACGTGTAGGTTTTTGTCAATCACGATTGGCTGATGTTCTGGGAATTCGGAAGGGTGGGGCGCTTTCTTCGCCCTGCTGGTGGATTTCCGAATGATGAGCTTTGGTTGCACGGACAACTCGCGCGGGGGATGGTCGGCTTGATCGGGATCGAGGCGTTCGAGCAGGCCGCGGACGGCCAGGTCCATCAGCCGGTCCGTCTGGTGATCGACCGTCGTGAGCGTCGGGAAAAAGTGCTCGGCGACGGCGATGTTGTCGTAACCGACGACCGAGACATCCTCTGGCACTCGGATGCCGTCCTCGCGGAGGCGATTGATGGCGCCGATCGCAATCCGGTCGTTCAGGGCGATGATGGCGGTGGGCAGTTGGCCAGCGGATTTCTCAATCAATTCGCCGGCGAGTTCGTAGCCGTAGTCGAAGGTGTGGCTGGTTTCTCCGGAATGAAATACGGAAAGGAAATCCCGATCAAAATCCAAGCCAACTTCCGGAGCATAGCGCTTGAGTCCAGGAATCCGCAGGACTCCGAAGCGGTTTTGCGGGTCGATTCCAAGCAGGGCGATCCGCTGGTGGCCGAGGCCTGCCAAGTGCTCCAGGATCAGCTTCATCGAGCGCCCACGGTCCAGCATCACCTTGTCGCCCGGCACCGGATTTTCGGGGTCGATCCAGAAGCAAGGCACATTTTCGCGCTGCAACAGGCTGATTGCCGGGTCGTCCGCGATGAGGCGTGAGAAGATCAGCACGATGCCATCCACGTGATGTCCCACGAAGCGGCGGATGGCGCCCCGTTCAAGATCCACGCTTGCCCCGGAAAGTTCGATCACCGTGTCGTAGCCTTCCTCGCGGAGGCGTTGCTGGAGCGCGGCGGCCCGCATCGCCATCACGGGAGAATCAAGGTCTTGAAAGCAGACTCCCACCGTCGCGGTTTGACCACCCCGGAGGCCGCGGGCGAGTGCGCTGGGTTGGAAATCGAGCACTTGGATCGCCTGTTTGACCATCCGCACGGTCTCTTCCTTGACCCCGGGATGGCCATTTAAAACCCGCGAAACGGTCCATCTCGAAATGCCGAGATGTTTCGCCAATGCGGCAGTGGTGTTGGGGCGTGCGGGTGACATGCGGGAAGCGGGAAGCGGGAGAGAGGGCTTCTTATCACACACGGGGCGACTTGCCAACACGTGCATGAATTTTTCCGCAGAAACCACGCCTGAGGGCGCTGGGAACGCACACAGCTCCACGAAATCCTGGAGGTATTTGTAGAGGGTGTCTGAGGTGAGGCGGTGGTAGTAGAGCCAGATGCCCTTCCAAACCACGTCCAACGGATACTCCCCTTTATCCCTTATCCTTATCCCTTCCTCCTTGCCCAACGCCAGGCCGTCGTCGCCTTGGAGTATCCCGGGCGGGCATGCCGGCAGCGGCGCAAAATGGGTCCGGCAACTCCGGCGCGGGGCGTTCGCCCGTAGCATACCGGATGTCCCAGCGGCCGAAGACTGTGCCAACCCATTCGCGTCAGGTTAGTGCATAAACAACTGGTATTCAGTTATTTAGATCGAAATAATCACAATAAAAGCTTGACAAGGTGAGCGAGCCGGCAAGCTCGGTATGTCAAAAGCCTTACCCGCCGGCCGCTCGTGGCCGAGCCTGCCCGACCTTGATTTGATCGCAAGCCAAACCCGGTTGATCATCCGCCATTCCCACAAATTCACCGCTGCCGGTTTTCTCCAATCCTTGCTCAGTTCCGTGGTCACCGGGCTGGCTTCGTTGAACCAGATCGCTGGCGACCTCGGGGACAGGGACTATCCGGGCATGGCACGTCAATCCTTTCACGAGCGTTTAGACATCCGCTCCACGGCTTTCCTCATGGCGGTTCTTTGCGATCTCATGGAACAACGCTACAGCACCGCCGCCACTGTGATCGGGAGTAACGCCATCCAACGCATCCTCATCGAAGACGCATCCGGCCAAGTCATGCCAAAGTCCAACGCAGACGCATTTCCCGCGCACGGCAATCACCATGGAAAGACCGCCGGGGTGAAGATCGATCTCGCCTTCGACCTGCTAACCGGTTCCATCGTGTCCCATGGCCTGCACGCCGCCACCGAGCAGGACAAAACCATCGGCAAGGAGTTCGTCATCGAGGTCCGGCGTGGCGATCTTGTTTTGCGGGACATGGGCTACTTCGTTCTCAGCGAGTTCACCGCCATTGAGCAGCTGGAAGCCTGGTGGCTCACCCGCCTGCCGTTGACCAGTTAGCAGGGATGATTGCGCATCAACTCGGAATGAGGATTGCACAGAGGATCGGAAACGGAGTCGGACGGGCGAATCTGAGTTACGAAAAGCGATATGATTTACTTGCTGTCCGCCTTGTCAAAGCCCGCAACCTAGCAGATCTTACCACATTCGATTCTGACCGAAGGCACATCGAACGGGACAAGCGAGCCCGGAAATCCCCAGTAGAATCAGGGATCTTAGCCTTAACCTGACGCAATTGCGTAACTACCTTTGGCAATCGACTAAGCCGCATCTTGGTCCGCGCGCTTGCGGCGGATGACGGGTTGGCGCTCGCCGGTGACGACTTGGCGATTGATGGTGACGGCATCGATATCGTCGCGGGACGGGATGTCGAACATGACTACGAGCATCATTTTCTCGAAGATGGAACGCAGCGCGCGAGCCCCGGTGCCGCGGCGCACGGCCTCTTCGGCGAGGGCGCGGAGGGCATCGCGGGTGACGCGCAGTTTGACGCCGTTCATCGCGAGTTGTTTGCCGTATTGTTTGACCAAAGCGTTTTTCGGCTCGGTGAGGATGGACATCAGTTCGTCCTCGGTGAGTTTGCGGAGTGAGGAAATCACCGGGATGCGACCGATGAATTCCGGGATCAGTCCGAAATGGAGCAGATCTTCGGGTTGGACTTTTTCGAGGACATTGATGGTCGGGTCATCGAGGTTGTCCTTGGATGAATCCGCGTGGAATCCGAGGGTGTTGCTGCCGAGGCGGCGCTTGACCATGTCTTCAAGGCCTACGAACGCGCCGCCGACGATGAAGAGGATTTTCTCGGTGTTGACCTGAATGTATTCCTGTTGGGGGTGCTTGCGGCCGCCTTGCGGCGGGACATTGCAAACGGTGCCTTCGAGGATTTTGAGCAACGCTTGTTGCACACCTTCTCCAGAGACGTCGCGGGTGATCGAGACGTTTTCCGTCTTGCGGCCGATCTTGTCGATTTCATCGACGTAGATGATGCCACGCTCGGCGCGGGCGACATCGAAGTCGGAGGCTTGGAGCAGCCGCAGGATGATGTTTTCGACATCCTCGCCGACGTAGCCGGCTTCGGTGAGGGTGGTGGCATCGACGATGCAGAATGGCACGTCGAGCACGCGGGCGAGGGTGCGGGCGAGCAGGGTCTTGCCGGATCCGGTGGGGCCGAGCAGCATGATGTTGGATTTTTCAATCTCCACATCCTTGAACTCATCGCCGACCTTCGCCTGATCCTGGCGGAGGCGTTGGTAGTGGTTGTAAACCGCGACTGATAGAACCTTCTTGGCATTTTCCTGGCCGATCACGAACTCATTGAGCTTCGCCATCATGGTGGCGGGCGAAGGGATCTTGAAGCCGGGTTTTTCTGCCGGAGTTTTGCCCTTGGCCGGGGTGCCGCCGAGTTCCTTTTCCAGAATGTTCGAGCAGACCTCGATGCATTCGTTGCAAATATAGACGCCGGGACCGGCGATCAGTTTTTTGACCTCCGAGTGGCTCTTTCCGCAGAAGGAGCACATCGTTAGATTGGAAGCGCGAGCCATTTGGGCGATGATAGGGTATGAATCGGGAGCGGACAAGAAGGAAGCTGGGCCGGATCAGAAGAACTTATTTGTCTTCTTTCGGCTCTTCGATGGCGGCGACGACCGCGTCTGGCAATTGCTTGCGGCTTTCGAGAACCTTGTCCACGAGGCCGTAGGCGACGGCGACTTCGGCCGGCATGTAGTTGTCACGATCCGAATCCCGCTCCACTTCCTCGATGGTCTTCCCGGTGTGGAAGGCAATGATCTTGTTGAGGCGGTTTTTCAGGTTGAACATGAAGCCGATGGTGCGTTCGACGTCCGAAGCAGTGCCTTGGGCACCGCCGGAAACCTGGTGGATCATCACGTGGGAGTTGGGAAGGCAGAAGCGCTTGCCCTTGGTTCCGGCGGTGAGCAGCACCGAGCCCATCGAGGCGGCGATGCCGATGCAGTAGGTGTTCACATCGCAGGTGAGGAACTGCATGGTGTCATACATCGCCAAGCCGGCGGTGACGGATCCGCCGGGGGAGTTGATGTAAATGTGGATGTCCTTTTTCGGGTCCTGCATTTGCAGGAAGAGAAGTTGGGCGATCACCGAATTGGCGACGAAATCATCGATCGGCGTGCCGATGAAGATGATGCGGTCCTTGAGCAGGCGCGAATAGATGTCGAACGAACGCTCGCCGCGTCCGTCCTGCTCGATCACGACCGGAACGTAGTAACTGTTGCGCGGGGTGGAAGGGTTCATGGAAGGGGATTGAAAATTAAGCATCGATGGTGGCTTCGGTTGACTCGACTACGTTCGCCTGCCCGACGAGGAAGTCAATGGTCTTGCCGATGACCATCGAGCTGCGGATATTGGGGAGGCGGCCGGCGCGTTGCATGTCCTTGACGAATTTTTTCAGGGCGAGCTTACGCGAGTCGGCGATTTGCGCGAGATGGTTGATCAGCTCGTTGTCGGTGACGGTGATTTTTTCGACCCGGGCGATCTCCTGGAGGATGAAATTGGTGCGTAGATTGGCGACGGCCTGGCTGCCGGCGCTGGCGAAAATCTCGTTTTGTTGGGATTCGATTTCCTCTTCGCTCATGCCCGATTGCACACCGCGCTTCACCATGGCGTCTGCCTGGCTCTGGGTTTCCTGGGTGATGAGGTCGTCCGGGAGTTCGAAATCGACCTGCGCATTGAAATGGGCGACGATTTGATTGACCTTCATGTCGTCAATCTTGCGGCGGCGCTCGCCGCTCATGTTCTCGCGGATGATCTCCTTGATCTCGTCCATGGTTTTGCCGGGTGCGAGGCGGTTGGCCATTTCGTCATCGAGCTCGGGCAGTACGGCGGTTTTCAGCTCCTTGACGGTGCTTTGGAAGGCCATTTCCTTGTTGCGAACTTCTTCGATTGGGAAATCTTCCGGCAGGGTGACGGTGATCTCGCGGGAGTCGCCGACATTCATGCCGACGAGTTGGGCGGTGAAACCGGGGAGGAATGCCTTGTCGTCAAGGCGGACCCAGAAACCATCGCGGCCGGCGAGGTAGCCTGCGGGCTTGCCGAGGAATTCTTCGGTCGGCTTGCCATCGACGGTGGCGGTGTAGTCGATCACGGCGAAGTCGCCCATTTCCGCGGCGCGGTCTACGACGTCGGTGAAATCGGCGAAGCGTTCTTGGAGCGCGGTGAGTTGGGCTTCGATCTCCTCGTCAGGCACGGCGAGCGGCGGGACGGTGACGGAAACGCCCTTGTATTCGGGGAGTGTGACTTCCGGGGCGAGCGTCAGTTTTGAAACAAACGTGATGCTGCCGTCCGGCTGGGTGGTGAGGTCCTCCGGGATGCCGAAATCCAGCACGTTGAGCGATTCTTGTTTGAGTGCCTCATCGTAGGCTTCGTTGATCAGGACGCCGTTGAGTTCTTCGGTGATTTCCTTTTCAAAACGCTTTTCGACGATGGCCCGGGGTGCCTTGCCGGGGCGGAATCCTTGGACACGGGCCTTGCTGGTATAGCCTTTGACGATCTGATCGCGCTGGCTGTTGACCTTGTCTGCTGGGATTTCCACGCGCAGGGTGGCGACGCACTTTGGCTGCTTCTCGACAACAATGTTCATAATGACTGGTAAAATAGGGCCGACTTCGGCGTCGGGGCGGGGAACTTAGAGGAATCCGGGGCCGCTTGTCAAATGAGGTGTTCGAAAAGCGCGGAACCGCCCGGGGTTCCGCATGATTTGCGGAAATGGCCGGCTAAATCTCAAACAATCCGCGCAGTTCCTCGCCGATCACGGCGGCGGCCTCGGCGACGGTAATCGGGCGTGCGGCTTCATTTTCCAGGCTGCTCATGCTCACCCCGTCCAGCCCGCAGGGGGTGATGGCGAAAAACGGCGGCAGGCTCTCCTGGGTGATGTTGATGGCGAATCCGTGCATGCTGATCCATTTCCGGACGCCGACGCCGATGGAGGCGAGCTTGCGGTTTCCCACCCAGACGCCGGTCATGCCGTCGCGGCGGCCGGCCGTCACGCCGAAGCGGGCGCAGGCGCGGATGAGCGCTTCTTCGAGTTTCCGCAAATGATCGTGAAGGTCCTTGCCGCGCGGGGTGAGATCGAGAATCGGGTAGCCGACGAGTTGGCCGGGGCCGTGGTAGGTGCCTTGTCCGCCGCGGTTGGTTTCGTGGACGGGGTGGGGGAGCGATGCGGCGTCGCGCAGCGAGGATTGGTCGCGCAGGCGGCCGATGGTGTAAACCGGCTCGTGCTCTAGCAGGAAAATCGTATCGCCCGCGCTGCCGTCGAGGATGGCCTGGACTTGGCTTTCCTGGAGGCGGAGGCCGACATCGTAGTCGATGAGGCCGGGGAGGTGTTTGATTTCCAGCATGGCGGGGATGGGCATGGCGGTCGGAAACCGCCGCCACGGTTAGACGAGACGGCGGTCGAGAAGTTTCGCCTTGAGCGGGTCGGAAGCCTGGAGGTGGGCCATGCCGATGGCGAGGGCATCCGCCGCGTCGGACGGCGGGGTTTCAGCAAGGCCCAACAAAGCCCGGACCATGAAGGCGACTTGGGATTTGTCCGCCGTGCCTTTGCCGACGACCGCCATTTTCACCTTCTTCGGCGAGTATTCGTAAACCTTGAGCCCGTGATCGGCGGCGGCGATGAGTGCGGCGGCGCGAGCGGCCCCCATCGAGATGGCGGTCTGGTGGGATTGCACGTAGATGATGCCTTCGACGGCGATTTCATCCGGTTGGAATTTCTGGATGACGTTGACGAGGTGGGTGCGGATCGCGGAGAGCGCGGCGGATTGTGGGATTTTCGATGGGATGGAAATCACATCGAAGGCCAGCACCACGGGCTTGCGCGGGTCGCCCTCAAGCACGGCGTAACCGGTGTTTCTGACCGCCGGATCGATGGAAAGGACGCGCATGGGATAGGCACCGAAACGTGGGGCCCACCGATGGCGAGTCAAGGTGAATGAGGCGGATCACTCGCCTGCGGGCAGGGTCGCGGTGGCGGACACGAGGCCGGCGGCGGAGGCGGTGAGTTGCACGGTGCCTTTGCCGGTGGCACGCAGGATGGCGAGGGCGCGGCCCTGATAGGCTTTGCGTTCGCTGGCTTGGAAGGGCTCGATGCTGATGACGTTGCCGCTATCGACCGCGATGATTTTCCCCGGGCCTCCGACGTTGAGTTGGATTTGATGCTCTGCGTTTGGAACCAACGTGCCGTCTTTGTCCAAGATCCGGATTTCAAAGTGCGCGACGTCGTCCCAAGTGGTGCCGAGGGATTGGCGATCCGGCAGCAGCTCGATCTTTGCGGGCGCTCCGGCGGTGCGCAGCGTGTCGGTGGCCACTTGCTTGCCTCGGATCGTCGCCACGGCTTTGAGAGTGCCCGGCTGATAGGTGACCTTCCAATTGGTGGAAGCACCGTCCTTGCGAACGGACTTTTTGCCGAGGGATTTGTCGTTCAGGAAAAGTTCGATTTCATCGGCATTGCTGTAGATCTCGATGTTCTCGTCATGGGCTTGTTGATCGGCGGGTGTCCAATCGGCGAAAAGCCCTTGGCGGCGCTTCCACTCGACCGCCTCATAGCCCGGGTCCGCCGGGGTTTCCTCGGTGGCTGCGATCCGGCGGTGAATGCTGACCATCGGTTTCTCGCTCCACCAACTCTGGCGCTCGAAGCCGCGCGGCTGGATGAAGCCGGCACGATCCAACAGACCGCCGTTGAAGACGGTGAGCGGCCACGTGCGGGATTCCCCGAGATAGTCGATGCCACACCAGAGAAACTGCCCCGCGTGTTGGGGATGGTTGCTGCATTCCAGCCAAGTCGAGCGCTCGTGACCTTGCTCGGTGCCGATGATCTTGCGGCCGGATTTGTCATCCCATGCGTCTAACAATTCCTTGTCGCGGTAGTTGGTGCCGATCACGTCGAGCATGTCGGCGAGGCCGTTTTTATAATCGCCGGAAACGTTGGGCCTGAACAACGCCTGCGTGACCGGGCGGGTCGGGTCGGTGGCGTGGCAGACATCGACGAGACCGCGCAGGATTGGTTTGGCGAGATCGGGCTTGGGCGTGTCGTGGATTTCATTGCCCACGCTGTAGAGGATGACGCTCGGGTGATTGCGGTCGCGGAGGATACTGTCACGCAGATCGCGGTGAGCCCATTCCTTGAAATACAAGTGATAATCGTGAGGGTTTTTACCCTTCGTCCAGCAGTCGAAGAATTCGTCCATCACGAGGAAGCCCATGCGGTCGCAAAGATCGAGAAACTCCGGTGCGGGCGCGTTATGCGCGGTGCGGATGGCATTCACGCCGAGATCGCGCAGCAGCTTCAAGCGCCGCTCCCAAACGGCGAGCGGCACGGCCGCCCCGACGGCGCCGCCGTCATGATGCAGGCAGACGCCTTTGATTTTGAAATTGCTGCCATTGAGCCAGAAGCCTGTTTCGGATTTGAACTCGGCGTGGCGGATGCCGAATGGCGTGCTCACTTCGTCGAGCACCGTCTCGCCAGCCATCACGCGGGTGATGAGTGTGTGCATCTGCGGAGTTTCGAGCGACCAGAGTTTCGGCTGGGAAACCTGGAGCTGCTGAGTGAGTTCATTTTCTTTTCCGGCAGCGAGTGTGACCACCGAATTCACGGTGGAAATCGGCTTGCAGTCTGGGCCCACAAGGATCGAGCGCAGGGTGATTTCGCGGGATTCCTCCGCGGTGTTTTTGAGGGTGGTTTGGATTTTCACCGTGGCATCCGCCGCGCTCACTTCCGGGGTGCTGACGAATACGCCCCAAGGCGCGACGTGCGCCGGGTGAGCGATCACCAATCGGACATGACGGTAAATACCCGCACCAGTGTACCAGCGGGACGCGGGTTGAGCGGAGGTGTCGGATTTGACGACGAGGATGTTTTTTCCGTCCGGTTTGAGATGGGCGGTTAGGTCGTGATTGAAGCTGGTGTAGCCGCTCGGGCGGCGTCCGAGGGATTTGCCGTTGAGCCAAACTTCGCTGTTGGCCATCACTCCGTCGAATTCGACCCAGAAGCGTTTGCCCTCGCTACCGGGAGGGAGCGTGATTTCCCTGCGATACCAGGCAACGCCCGAGGGAAGCCAGCCGCCGGAACCTCGGGTTGCGGCATTTTGATCAAATTTCCCCTCGATGCTCCAATCATGAGGTATGTCGAGATTTCGCCATGACGAAGTGTCGAAATCCGGACTCTCGGCACCGGGCGCGTCGGCTTGGAGAAATTGCCAGTTGTCATCGAGAGAGACGATGGTGCGGGCGGATGCATGCGTTGCCACCAGGGCGAGCAAAGAGATGCGGAGAAGAGTGGATGAGAGGCTCACGCCGCAACTTTGCCATGGACTTCCAGCAAACGCCAGTCACCGGAATGGGTTAGTTTTCGACAAGCCCGGGAGGCGCAAGTGTGCGAAAATTGCTATTCTAGGTTCAAATCATGCACTTGATGGACCTCGTGGACTTTTAAGTGTTTATGGGACATGTGAATGCAACACTCCAATCTTCCATGGGGACCCTCGATGCGAATGAGGCGGTCGCATCCGTCGCCTACCGCTTGAACGAGTTTTTCGCCATCTACCCGATCACCCCGTCCTCGGCGATGGCGGAGTTTGCGGATGAATGGTCGGCTGCCGGAAAAAAGAATATTTGGGGAGCTGTCCCGAGCGTGTTGGAAATGCAATCCGAAGGCGGTGCCGCAGGTGCGCTGCATGGCGCGCTGCTCGCCGGTTCGCTGAGTGCCTCGTTCACTGCATCCCAGGGCCTGCTACTGATGATTCCCAACATGTATAAAATCGCCGGGGAGCTGATTCCATTCTGCCTGCACGTCACCGCTCGCGCGCTGGCCACCCATGCGTTGAGCATTTTCGGCGACCACTCGGATGTGATGGCCTGCCGCCAAACCGGCTTTGCGATGCTCTGCGGCGGATCCGGCCAGGAAGCGCAGGACACCGCGGTGATTTCCCAAATGGTCACGCTGCGATCGCGAGTGCCATTTCTGCATTTTTTCGACGGCTTCCGCACCTCCCACGAGGTTTCCAAAATCGCCCTGCTCAGCGATGATGATCTGCGCGCTCTCATCGATGACGACTGCGTCCGTGCCAACCGCGACCGCGCGCTCACCCCGGACAAACCGGTCATCCGCGGCACGGCACAAAATCCCGATGCGTTTTTCCAAGCACGCGAAGCCTGCAACACGTTCTATCAGGAACTCCCGCGTCTCGTGAAAGAAGCGATGTCCGCCTTCGCCGCCCGCACCGGCCGCGCCTACAAGCCTTTCGACTACGAAGGCCACCCCGCTGCCGATCGGGTGATTGTCATCATGGGATCGGGTGCCGAAGCGGTCGCGGAAACCGTCGCTTGGCTCAATCAAAACGGCCACAAAACCGGGGTCGTCAAAGTCAGGCTCTATCGTCCATTTTCCGTCGAAGACTTCGCGGCGGTCCTGCCGACGTCGGTCAAATCCATCGCCGTGCTCGATCGCACGAAAGAACCCGGCTCACTCGGCGAGCCGCTCTATCTCGACGTCTCCGCCGCCCTCCGCCAGGCGGAAAGCGCGGGCTGGATGAAAAACACCCACGCCATCCGCATGATCGGCGGGCGTTACGGATTGGGCTCCAAGGAATTCACTCCCGCAATGATCAAGGCGGTGTTCGACGAACTCGCCAAACCCTTTCCGAAGCCGGTTTTCACCGTCGGCATCAAAGACGATGTCACCGGCCTCTCGCTCGACCACGACCCGGATTTCGAAGTCGTGCCCCCGGGCATGAAACAAGCTGTCTTCTTCGGCCTCGGCTCGGATGGAACCGTCGGCGCTAACAAAAATAGCATCAAGATCATCGGCGAAGGCACCGACAACTACGCTCAGGGATACTTCGTTTATGATTCAAAAAAATCCGGGGCGATGACGGTTTCCCACCTGCGCTTCGGCCCCACGCCGATCCGCTCCACCTATTTGATCCGCCGCGCCGAGTTTGTCGCCTGCCACCGCTTCGACCTTCTCCATCAGGTCAACGTGCTCGACTACGCGAAGCCCGGCGGCATTTTCCTGCTCAACTCACCCGGCGATCCTAACCAAGCCTGGAGCCGCCTGCCACGCGAGATCCAAGAGCAGATCATCCTGAAAAACCTCTCGTTCTACGCCATCGACGCCAGCACCGTCGCCCGCGATTGCGGCATGGCCGGGCGCATCAACACGATCATGCAGACGTGTTATTTCGCCATCTCCGGCGTGTTGGAAAAAGACGAAGCCATCGCCGCCATCAAATACGCGATCCAGAAAACCTACGGCAAGCGCGGCGACGCCGTGGTCCAGCGCAACTACGAGGCGGTCGATCGCACGCTGGAAAACCTGGTGAAAATCGAATACCCTGATGCTCCCACCTCCACCATCCGCCTCAATCCACTCGTCCCGGAAAACGCACCGGATTTCGTCCAGCGCGTCACCGCGTTGATGTTAGGCGGCAAGGGCGACCTGCTTCCTGTTAGCGCATTCCCGGTCGATGGCACCTGGCCGACGGGCACCACCCAGTGGGAAAAACGCAACATCGCCGAAGAAATTCCGGTTTGGGAAATGGACCTCTGCATCCAGTGCAACAAGTGCGCCATCGTCTGTCCGCACGCCGCCATCCGGCCGAAGGTTTTCACTCCCGACCATCTAGCAGGTGCGCCCGGGACCTTCAAATCCACCGAATTCAAAGCCCGCGAATACCCCGGCATGCTTTACTCGCTGCAAGTCGCTCCCGAGGATTGCACCGGCTGCCAGCTTTGCGTGGAAGTCTGCCCCGCCAAGGACAAGAGCAACCCGAGCCGCAAGGCCATCAACATGGCTCCCCAAATCCCGCTGCGCGAAACCGAACGCGCAAACTTCGCCTTCTTCCTCAACCTGCCGGACCCCGACCGTGCGATGCTGCGCGATGACGTGAAAACCACCCAATTCATGCGGCCGCTCTTCGAATTTTCCGGGGCCTGCTCCGGTTGTGGCGAGACGCCCTATCTGAAATTGCTCACCCAGCTTTTCGGCGATCATCTACTCATCGCCAACGCCACCGGCTGCTCATCCATCTACGGCGGTAATCTACCCACCACGCCCTACACCACCGACGGTTGTGGCCGTGGTCCCGCATGGGCGAATTCGCTCTTCGAAGACAATGCCGAATTCGGCCTCGGCATGCGGGCCAGCCTCGATCAATCCCGCGTCTTCGCCGGTGGTCTGTTAAAAAATCAGGCGGCTTTGTTAGGCGATGATCTCGTCACCTCCATCCTCGAAGCCGACCAAACCACCGAAGCCGGCATCCACGCCCAGCGCGAGCGCATCATCGCCCTGCGCTTGGCGCTCAAAGGAACCACCACCACCGAAGCCCGCACCCTCGACCAAATCGCCGATTACCTGGTCCAAAAAAGTGTCTGGATCGTCGGCGGCGACGGCTGGGCCTACGACATCGGATTCGGCGGCCTCGACCACGTCATCGCCTCCGGCAGAAACGTCAACATCCTCGTGCTCGACACCGAAGTTTATTCCAACACCGGCGGCCAGCAATCGAAGTCCACCCCACTCGGCGCGGTCGCGAAATTCAGCATGGCCGGCAAGGCCTTGCCGAAAAAAGACCTCGGCCTCATCGCCACCACTTACGGCTCGGTTTACGTCGCCCGGGTCGCGCTCGGTGCGAAAGACAGCCACACCGTCTCGGTCTTCCGCGAGGCGGAAAGTTATCCCGGCCCATCCCTTATCATCGCCTACAGTCACTGCGTCGCCCACGGCTACAGCATGTCCTAGGGGCTCGAACAACAGAAACGCGCCGTCGCCTGCGGTTACTGGCCGCTGTTCCGCTTCGACCCCCGCCGCGCCGATCGCGGGGAAAATCCGATGAAACTCGATTCCGCCGCGCCCAAAGGTTCGCTCACAGATTTCACCCGCAACGAAACCCGCTTCCAAATGCTCGAACGCATCAACCCGGAACGCTCCGCCATGTTGCAGGACATGGCCGCGGAATCCATCAAGGAACGCTTCGCCCACTACCAGCAAATGGCGACCGCGAAAGTTCCGGAAACTCCTAACACCAACGACTGATCGCCATGCAACTCGCCACCACCTATCTCGGCCTGCCCCTGAAAAACCCGGTGATGCCCGGTGCCTCGCCGTTGGTCGATCAGCTCGACAACGTCCGTCGCCTCGAAGATGCCGGTGCCGCCGCCATCGTCATGCACTCGCTCTTCGAGGAGCAGATCACCAATGATCAAATTGCGGAATTCGCCCACACCGAACACCCGGCCGAATCATTCTCCGAAGCGGTTTCCTACTTCCCGCGGATGGAGGACTACGCGCTCGGGCCGGATCGTTACCTCGATCAAGTTTCCCTGATCAAAGAGTCCGTGGATATCCCGGTGATCGCCTCGCTCAACGGCATCAGCCTCGGCGGCTGGATCGACTATGCAAAGCGCATCCAACAAGCCGGTGCCGACGCCCTCGAACTGAATGTTTACTACATCGCCACCGATCCCGATGAAACCGGCACCGCCGTCGAAGCACGCACCCTCGACATCCTTCAGGCCGTCAAGGAAACCGTCACCATCCCCATCGCGGTGAAACTCTCACCTTTCTTCTCCTCGCCCGGCCATTTTGCCAAGCAACTTGATGTGTTAGGTGCCGCCGGCGTGATCCTGTTCAATCGCTTCTATCAGCCGGACATCGATATCGAAGAACTCGAAGCCACCCACCGCCTCGATCTATCCAACTCCACCGAGCTCCGCCTGCGCTTGCGTTGGGCCGCCATTCTCCACGGCCACCTCAAGGCGGACATCGCTGTTAGCGGCGGCGTCCATACCGTTGAAGACATCATCAAAGCCATCATGAGCGGTGCCAGCGTGGTGCAGGTCGTTTCCTCACTTCTCAAATACGGACCATCCCACATCGGCAGCCTGATCATCGGGCTGTATCAATGGATGGAGGAGCACGAATACGAATCCGTCGATCAAATGCGCGGCAGCATGAGCCTCAGCCGCTGCCCGGATCCCTCCGTCTTCGAGCGCGCCAACTACCTGCGCGTTCTGCAACTCTGGAAAGTCTGAAAGCCATCTCCCTTTCCAGGGTCATGCGCGCTGGGTGATGCTGATGATCGTCGCCAGTTTTTGGCTCACGCTCTTGAGCGCTGGATCATCCTCGATTTGTTCAATCGTCCATGGCATGCGGAATCGCCAGTTTTCACCGCCGGAGGTGCCGGGGCGGTTGATGCGGTCGCCAAGGCCGAAAAGCTCGGTGACCATCAGCGTGGCGTAGCGCGAGTTAGAAGCGAACAATGCCTTGATCAGGCGCAGGCGGATGCCCTCGGTGTAAGGTGGCCACGGGCCATGTTTGGGAATCGGAACCCCGGCGAATTCAGAGAGAATCCGCAGTGCATTGTGGGCGCCGTCAATCCACCAACCGGTTTGCTCGGTGGGGTTTTGCTGATGCTGTTGGATGACGTGGAGGCAGCCGCTCCAGATGCCGTTAACGGGATCGTGGTCGTGGGTGGAATAAGTGGCGAAGGAGTTTTCCGGGAAAAAGTTCCCCGGTGTTGGGTTGCCGAATTCGTTGCAATCCCAGTGTGGAATCCGGAACCCGGCGATTTCCAGATCGGTGAGGTGCGGTCGCACATATTCGGGCACCCAGCCGAGGTCCTCGGCGATGATCTGCGCCTTGCCGGCGGCCTTGATGATGGCGCGCAGGCGGGCGTCTCCCTCGTCGCGGTTGGCGGTTTTGTTTTCCATGCTGTCATCCGGGCGCGAGCACCAGCGGGGCAGCCGGCCATCGGTGAGCGCGGCCGCATCCTGATGGCTGAGGCCGACGAATTGATGGTTGCGCGCGGGGTGCCAGGGGAAGGCGTAGATCCGATAGAAACCGAGGATGTGATCGAGCCGGAAAATATCGAAAAACCGGGTGAGGCGCTGGATGCGCTTGGTCCACCATGCGTATCCATTTTGCTCCATGTAATCCCAGCGATAGAGCGGAATGCCCCAGTTTTGCCCCCATTGTTGGAAAAACGGGTCCTGCTGGCCCATGCCTTCGGACGGTGAACCGCCGAACCAGTCGAGGTGGAATTCTTCCCGCTCGAAAAACACGTCGCAGGAATGAAAGGCAATGCCGATCGGCACGTCGCCCATCAGTTTGACTTTGCGGTTCTCGGCGTGGGCGCGCAATGCCAGCCACTGGCGGAAGCAAAGCCACTGGACGAAAGCGAAATATTCCAAACGATAATCGACCGCCGCCTCGTCCTGGGCGCGGAGTCCCTCGATGAAATTCCGGGCACCTTCCGGCGTGGTGCAGCTCTCCGGCCATTGATCCCAGGTGAGCCCCTCGCCGTGCAGTTCCATCAAATAGCGGAACGTCGCATAATCCACGAGCCATGCGGCTTCGTTCTTTTTGAATTGGAGAAACTCCTCTCGCAGCACCGGCTCGGCCTCGTCAAACCGCGACCATGCGAGTTCCAGCAAGTTACGCTTCACTCGCCGGACCACCGGGTAATCGACCAGCTTTGCCTGCAGAGCATCGCCGAGTTGCTCGCGCGCACGGGCCAGATCGGCCGGCTTGAGCCCCGGGATTTCACCGGCATCCATGGTCAGATAGATCGGCTCGAGGGCGGATGAGGAAATCGCGCTGTAGGGGCTCTCGTCCGCACCGTTTTCATGGATCGGTAGAAGCTGGATGAAGCCGACGTGATGTTCGGCCGCCCAGTCGATCCATTCGCGGAGCGCAAGCGTATCGCCAATGCCAAGATCGCCTTCGCGGCGGGGTGAGAAGGCCGGAAGCAGGATGCCTGCCTGGCGTTTTACGGGTCGGTGCACGGCGTAAGTGTGGCAGGCATCGGAACGAGGTAAACCCCGAAATCCCTGAGTGACGGCCGTGGGCTGGATGGCTGATGCAGAGGTCACGGACGCGATCAGGATCATTAAGACGTTGACGGAAATCGCGGGTGTTGGGAAATGTGATGGAGCACATTGCTAAAATAGCCCAGCATCCTGGCGCAGGCTTCGGCTGCGAGTGCGAATTTTTTGTCATGAAATCGTTCATCTCCGTCATCACCGCTTTATTGGGGAATCGCAGCAGCCGCTCGAATCTCAAAACCCTGCTGCGGCTGCTTTCGATTTTGTTCGCGCTGGTGACGATTTATAGCGTGGTTTTTCACCTTCTGATGGAGCGCGAGGGCCAGCACTTCAGCTGGATCACCGGGCTTTATTGGACGCTCACGGTGATGACCACGCTCGGCTTCGGAGACATCACCTTTCATGGCGATGCCGGGCGCTTGTTTTCCATCCTGGTACTTGGCACCGGGGTGATGTTCTTGCTGGTGATCCTGCCCTTCACCTTCATCGAGTTTTTCTACACCCCATGGATGAAGGCCCAGGCATCCGCGCGCACGCCGAGGGAGCTGCCGGAGGACACCCGCAACCATGTGATTTTCACCAGCCACGACCCGGTAACGGTCGCCTTGATTCCGATGTTGAACAAATACGGCCACCCGCACGTGGTGCTGTGCCCGACCATCGCGGAGGCTCTCGAACTCTATGAAAAAGGGGTCTCCTGCGCGGTCGGGGATCTTGATGATCCTGATACCTATCGACGCTTGCGGCTGCCGCAGGCGGCGATGTTGGTGGCCACTCGCTCGGATGTGATCAATACCAACATCACCTTCACCGCCCGCGAATTGGCCGAGGATGTGCCGATCATCGCCACCGCCTCATCCGACTCCGCACGCGACATGTTGGAACTCGCCGGAGCCACGCTGGTGCTGCGGCTGGAACAAATGATGGGCCATGCGCTCGCCCGCCGGGTGATCGGCAAGGACTGCGCGGCGCATGTCATTGGCGAGACGAGCGGATTGCAGATTGCGGAGGCCAATGCCGCCGATACCGAGCTGGAGGGAGTCACCTTGGCTAACAGCCAAATCCGCCATCGCACCGGCGTAAGTGTGATCGGCGTCTGGGATCACGGTCACCTGAGGACGGTGGAACCTGAAACGGTCATCACCCGGCAATCGGTGTTGGTTCTCGCCGGCACCGCTGAGCAGATTGCCACCTACAACGCCACTTTCGGGCGCAGCCATGCGGGGAAATCGCATGTCGTCATCGTCGGCGGTGGCCGTGTGGGGCGCATCACCAGCCGGACTTTGATGGAGAGCGGGCTCTCCACCACAATCATCGAAAAAGTGGCCGAACGTGTAGCAGATCACCCGGAGGCGATCATTGGCGACGCCACCCGCATCGAGATTCTCAAAGCCGCCCGGGCGCGCGAGGCGGATACCATCATCATCACGCCGCATGACGATGACGTGAATATTTCGCTCACGATCTTCTTCAACCGCCTGCGTGCGAACCTGCAAATCATCGTGCGTTGCTCCCTTGAGCGCAACGTCCAAACGCTCCACCGCGCAGGGGCCGATCTGGTGCTTTCCTCCGCATCGATGGGTGCCAACATGATTTTCAACCGCATCCGGAAGAGCGACAATCTGCTGTTGGCGGAGGGCGTTTGCGTGTTTCCCTCGCCGGTACCGGACAAAATGGCGAATCGCCGGCTCGCCGATTGCGCCGTGCGCAAAGAGACCGGCTGCACGATCATCGCCGTGGATCACGATGGGGTCAGAACCGTCAATCCGGAACCGGATCTCGTCCTGCCGGCCGGCGGAACCTTGTTGCTCACCGGGACTTTGGAGGCGGAGGAAAAGTTCCTCAAAAATTTCAAACCGGACCTCGCACCGGATGCCTTGCGCCGCAGTTGGCGGCAGAAAAACAAGGCTTAGCGCTCGGAAAAATGCTTCGGCAAATCCGCGTGCCCGGGCATTTCGATCGCACGCCGCAATTCGAAGAGAATAACGCTGATTCCCGCAGCGGTGGTCGCCCCCAGAATCCCGCCGATGGCCCAGCCGGCCGTCCCCGAGAGTTCGAGGAAACGGACCAGCACCAAGGTGATTGCGCCAATCCATGCCAGACACGAAACGACGACAATCACCCATGGGTTCAGGCGGGGGGTAAATGTCTTCATTGTGAATAGAAAATCCATGGAAAAGTAACCATGGCGGATTCAGTTTGTTAGGGAATAAAAGTTAGATGGGCAGAGGCGGGGATGC
>JBBECN010000043.1:0-6741 GCA_040881795.1 Akkermansiaceae bacterium | reverse complement strand
CGGCTCCCGTGAGCTGCGCGAAATCCTCCTGGTGCAGCCGTTGATTTCTACCAGCCCTATCGAAGCGCCGGACGAAATAGACCCATGATCCGTCGCTGGCAGGCACCAGACCATGAGGCGGCACTTCCAGACCAGCGATCTCCGCCAGTGTCATGGTCAAGGCCTCGTTGGCGGGAACTTCCTCGAAGGGTGGTGGGTTGGGCTTGAGAATAAATTGTCCGCCGCGGTCCACGATCTCGAAGCGGCCTTCTTTTGCTTTGAGCACCGCGGAAAGCTTGGGCTGCACCCCTTGGATCGACATCTTGTCCGCCCGCAACCGCGCTTCCCGGAGTTGTTCTTCCTGGGTCAGATACAGCGGCAGCAGATTTTCCAAACGCGGATGCACAGCTCGCAAGCCCACTCGGGAATAACGCCCGCCACCTTCCACCGGTTCCAACGTGATCGGGCAGATCTTCATTCCGTGCCTCCTTCCTCCGCCGGCCATTCCTCGACGGTGAGTGATCCCACGACGTCTTGCCCCACAATCATCAACTGACGAAAGCAATCGCTGCGGTCGATCTTGTGCTTGCGCAGGATGGACTCCAACTGCGGCCCTTCCGGCAACAAGCCTTCCAGAAACGCAGGGAAATCGGCAAAAAGCCAGGGTTCATCCCGCACCGGCAGCGCCAGCGACACGGGTGGGCCATCGTAGCCCGTCGTGTAGGTGAAGCTCCATCCACCGGCGGCCAATTCTGCCAGATGGCCCGCCGGGATGCCGTGCTGGCAAATGATGGCTTTGCGTTGGGAATTCATGATTCAGCCTCCTTCGTCTCCGTAAGCCATTCATCGACCAGCGGTCCCTGCGGTAGAAGCTGGATATTCAAGGCCCGCAGGACCGGCAGCATCCGCGCCCAAGTGGTCCGGCCTG
Organism: Akkermansiaceae bacterium; assembly: GCA_040881795.1. Classification (GTDB taxonomy): domain Bacteria; phylum Verrucomicrobiota; class Verrucomicrobiia; order Verrucomicrobiales; family Akkermansiaceae; genus Luteolibacter. Next base: position 5,834 of record JBBECN010000043.1, on the reverse strand, counting down.
CCCCAGCCTCCAGATCCTGCACCACGTAGCGGCTCACCCCGGCATGGCGGGCAAGCTCAATCTGACTCAGCCCCGCTCGACGGCGGTGCCAACTGATCATGGCTGCTAATTGGTCGGTTTGCATGATTTTTCAGGCGAAATGGGGATGGAGTCGAACTTTTTTGGAAGGAGTAGCTAAATAATCGTTATATTGCTCGATAATTCAAGCATAAATAGCTTTATCATCCCAACATGGCCAAAACCAATTCATTTAGACCAACATTGCCTGATATTTCAAGCGTGAATACCAGCAATTAATCGGCAAATCCAAGTCTGGGCGGTATCCCACTTCTCGATGCATTGGCTGCGGCTTTGGCCGGTAGTGCGCCGGGGGGGGGAGCTGTCCTGCTGAATGGGATTTTCATTGGGGCAAATTATTTCCGGCACGATTACCGCCTCGGCGGCAATTCTCTCCTCTCACTTTTCGGAGTGATAAGCCGGGCGGCGCGGAAAATTTCGCATAGCCGTAGGACCGCATCGGTGTTACCTGTGCCGCGGATGTTTGAAGTCAGACAAAAGCCCGATATGGTCGAGCGCGCCTTGCTGGTGCGCTTTTACTTCGATGCACGCGAAGCCGAGGAGTCGGAATCGCTGCTGGAAGAGCTTGGTGAATTGGTGAAAACCCTCGGCATCGAGGTGGCGGAGTTGGTGCTCTCGCGCAGCCGCGAGAAGCACAAAAAGTTTCTCTGCGGCACCGGCAAGGCCGCCGAAGTCGTTGAGTTGGCCCGCGCCCATGAGTGCGATGTCATCGTCATCGACAATGGCCTCGCCCCGTCGCAACAACGCGAGTGGGAAAAACTTGCGGACCTTTGCGTGATCGATCGCGAAGAAGTGATTCTCGATATTTTCGCCAAGCGCGCCCAGACCAAGGAGGCCCGCCTGCAAGTCGAGCTGGCCCGCATGCAATACGCCCTCCCGCGCCTTGCGCGGATGTGGGGGCACCTTGACCGCGAGTCGGCAGGCTCGGGCGGCGGTGCCGGCGGCGGCGCGTCGCGGGGAATGGGTGAAAAACAAATCGAAGTGGACCGCCGGCTCGCCTATCAGATCATCGACCGCGCCAAGCGCGAAATCGAGGTGGTGCGCAAGCAACGCAAGACCCAGCGCAAGGAGCGCGAAAAATTCGAGACCCCGCACGCCGCCATCGTCGGCTACACCAACGCCGGGAAATCCACGCTGCTCAACATCCTCAGCGGCGCGGATGTGATGGCGAAGGATATGCTTTTCGCCACGCTCGACACCACCACCCGCCGCATCGAACTGCCGGACGGGCAGCCGTTGTTGATCACCGACACGGTTGGGTTTGTTAGAAATCTTCCCCACCGGCTGGTCGAGGCGTTCAAGGCGACTTTGGAAGAGGCCGCGCTGGCGGATTTTCTCGTCCACGTGATGGATGCCACCGCTCCGGAAATCGAGCGATTTCACCAGACCACGCTCGAAGTTCTCGCGGAGCTGGGCGCGGTGGATAAGGAAATCATCACCGTGCTCAACAAGATTGATCGTGTCACCGATCCAGAAGAATTGGCGGCGCTCGACCGGAAATTTCCCGATGCCTTGCATATTTCCGCCGTCACCGGACTCGGGCTGGACGATTTGCTCAAAGCTTGCACCGCCGTGTTGGCGGATCGAGTGCACCGCAAGGATTACCGCATCCCGCAAAACCGCGCGGATCTCGTCAGCCTGCTGCACCGCGAGGCGAAGGTGCTCTCGACGGGATACGAGGAGGATGATATCCTCGTTAGCGCCGTCGTTCCCGCAGCCATCGCCGGCCGCCTTGAAGAATTTGCCACCTTACCTGCGTAATTTCACCCGGTTCCATCCCATGCTACGTTTCATATCCCTATTTCTTATCACCTCGGCCACCTTGGTTCCGGCGCAGCAGCCGGTTTTACAGGCCCTGCCGCCCCAAGCTCCCACCCGCGTGGTGCTTCGCGCGCTGCCTCTTGGAGGCGATGACGACGTCGCCTCACGGCCGTTGCCGGAAAACCTGCCTGCCGACACGCTGACTCCCACCGCTCCGGCCACGCCGTTGGAAACCATTTCCGAGCCCAGCCCGCTGGGACTCAAGCCGATCGGCGACGACGCGCTGCGGTTGCAGATTTTCCTCGATGAAGCCAAGTTCGGCCCCGGCATTTTGGATGGCAAACCCGGTCAATTCACCGAGCTCGCCGTGCGCTCGTGGAACGAAGTCAATGGCCACCCGCTGAGTGACTGGACCGCCATCAACACCGCAGCCCGCCAAGCGGTCCCGAATCCATTCGCCACCGCTGTGGTCCCGGATCTCGCCAAGGAGTGGATCAATCCCGGCCTCCCCACCAAACGCTCACTCCAAGCGCAGGTGAAACGCATGAGCTACCGCAGCTACGCCGAGTTCATGTCGGAGCGCTACCACTCCGATGTTCCCTACCTCATCATCCTCAACGGCTCATCGAAAATTTATAACCTCAAACCGCGCGACAGCCTGATCGTGCCCAACGTCACTCCATTCCACATCGAAAAAATCACCGGAGCCGCCCACAAGGCGGATGAAGCGATGAGCCAGCGCCACGCCGTGGTGGATACCAAAATCAACCAGATCCGCATCTTTGAAGCCGCGCCTGTCGCCCTCATCATCGCCGAACCCGGAGCCCCGGAAATCAGCCCGATCACCCGGCCGAATCGCGGCCTCATCGCCTCGTTCCCGATCACTCCCGGCAAACCGCAATTCATCAAATTCGGCACTTGGGAGCTGCGCAACATGATCGAGCTTCCCTATTGGCGCTATGACCAACAACTGCTAGACACCGGCAAGCGCAGCCAGAACGCGCTCAACATCCCGCCCGGACCTAACAGCCCGGTCGGCGTGATTTGGAATGGCACCAGCAAATCCGGAATCGGCCTCCACGGCACCTCGGATCCTGAAACCATCGGCCGCGCCCGCAGCGCCGGCTGCATCCGGCTCGCCAACTGGGATGCCATCCGCCTTCCCAGCCTGATCCGTCCCGGCACCACCATCGAGATCCGGTAATTTTCTCCATCATGCACCTGTCCGGCAAGCTCACGCCCAGCATCGCGCTTGCCGTTCTGGCCTTGCTCTATACAGCCGGGGATTTGTTGGTTTTCAAAGGTCCGCTGCGACACCAGCTCGAGCTGCTGGATCCGAACAGCGCTGCATCGATCGCTAGGGCAAAATCACGTGGAGGGGTTGCCCTGGTTTTTGATCAAACGATCACCCGCAGCCAGCTTGATCGCGCCGTGAGTGAAAAACTCTGGCTTGAGGGCAGAACCCTCGACTCCGCGACCCCGGGGGATCGCAAAGCCGCGCTGGATGAACTGATCGACCACGAACTGCTGCGGGCCAGGATCCAATCGGACGAACTACCGCCGGTTGTCAGTCAGCAGGAAATCGATGAACGTGTCCGCCGCCTCGTCGGCCGCTTCGAGACCAAGGGAGCGCTTGAAACCGCGATGAAATCGCAAGGCATCCGCAACGAGGGTGCCTTGAAAAACCGTCTCGCGGCTAGAATTCAACAGGAAAAATACATCGCCCGAAAAATCGCCGCCACCGCCGCCACCACCGATGAAGAAGCACGCGTTTGGTATGCGGAAAACCAGCAAAGCCTCGGCCACCCAGAGCGGATCGAAGCTCGCCACATCTTCATTCCTACGCTGAATCATCCGCAGGAGGAGGCGAAGCGGAGGCTCAATGAGACGCTCGTCACTCTAACCGAAAAGCAAAAGGATTTCGCCACCCTCGCCAAGGAAGTCAGCCAGGATCCCGCCACCAAGGACGGCGGTGGGAATCTCGGCTGGATGACACGCGAGCGCCTGCCCGTCGATCTGGCAGCACCGATGTTTTCGTTAGATGCCGGAAAACCCACCCTCATCCGCAGCCGGCTGGGGTGGCATCTGGTTGAGGTCACGGCACGCAAGGCTGCCGAATCGCGTGCGTTTGACGATGCGAAAGCGGAAATCATTTCCGCGCTCGAGGCGATGAAAAGAAGCAAAGCCATCGCGGATTTTCGTGAGACCTTGCGCAAGCAAGAGGCCGACAATATCCGTATCTTCGAAGATCTATCAGACGATCAAAACCCATGAAAAAACTGCTGCTGATTTTCGCCCTCACTCTCGGTTGCGTATTCGGTGCGGAGTCGGCTCTGCCGCCCGCGCTGCTCGCCGAGTTTAAAAAGCCATGGCCGAAGAACCGCATCATCAATCTGGTCTTCCACGGTCACAGCGTGCCCTCCGGCTATCATAAAACACCCGAGGTCAAACCCTTCGAGTCCTACCCACATTTGGTCCACCAGCTTTTGAAAAAGCAATACCCCTTCGCCGTGATCAACATCATCCTCACCTCCATCGGCGGCGAGAACAGCTTGAATGGCGCGCCACGCTTTGAGCGTGATGTGCTCACCCACATGCCGGATGTGATCTTCATCGACTACGCACTCAACGACCGCGGCAAACCCCCGCAAAAGGTAGAAGCGGCGTGGCGCAGCATGATCCAAGCGGCGAAAAAACAAAATATCCCCGTCATCCTGATCACTCCCACCGGTGATTCCCGAGCGGACATCTCCAGCCCGCAGGATCCTCTCTGCCAGCAGGCCGAGCTCATCCGCAGCCTTGCCGAAACGGAAAACGTGCTGCTCGCCGATGTCTTCGCTGCATGGAAGGCGGAACTCGCAAAAGGCACGCCGCAAACCGATCTACTCAGCCAGGTCAACCACCCGAATCTCCGCGGCCACACCCTCGTAGCGGAAGTGATCGCCAGCCCATTTTTGAAATAGCCGTAAAACGATTTCATCACCCGGCTTGATCGAGGCCCTGCGGCTTTGGGGGGGTGGGTGGCGGTGTTTCATCGTCGATGGCCCGTCGCTCGACGGCCCGGATCATGCCGATGTAGGAAAGCGTTCCTATCAGGTAGAAAACTGCAGTGGCGAGGAAGATCTGCCAGTAGGGCAAATCCTGGGTCCGCAGAACTTGGAAGACGCGCGCGGCCAGCCACCATGCTCCACTCCAGATGGCGCCGTTGCAGGCGCTCATCAGTTCGCGGTTGTGCTCGCCGACGTAGGTCATCGAGAGTTCGCTGGTCGATGGCCCGGCCATGTTCATCAACGGCTGGCGGAAAATGAAAAAAACCAGCGCCACCGGCAGCGCCCAGGACGTGTGTTTCCACAGTTCCGTTAGACCCATCAGCGCGAGCATCACCACCGCCGCCGATTGCACGCCGAGGATTGCTCCGCGCCAGCCGAGCCGGCGGCGCACTTCAGGCACGATCAGGCCCATGATGAACACCAGCACGTAACTTACCGAGCCGAAGGCCGAATACGTCCCCGAATCGAGCTGATAGACATTACTGAAAAACAGATTGAGAAACTGGATGCTCAGCCCTGCTCCGGTAGCGATGCAGACGGTGGGCAAACCGGCACGCAGCAGGATCGGAAAATCCTCGCGATGCACATGCAGCCAATGGCGCTTCGATTTTTCCGCAGGCACCGGGTTGGGCAGGCTGGCATAGAGGAACGGCGCGCCGAACCCGAAGAGCGTTAGAACCAGCAACGTCGCATGTTCGTCGAGTGCCACGCGGATGAAGCCGAGGTCGATTTGGCCGATTCCCTGCAACACGGTGGAGAGGACTCCGCCGCAGATGCTCGCAGCCCCCCAAGTGGCGAACAGCAGGCTGAGCGCCTCGCTCGCTTGTTTCGGCGGAGCCAGCCTCATCATCATCGGCAGCCCGCACGCATTGAGGATCAAGCCGGCGAATCCCATCGCGAGAAAACTCCATGAAGCCGCCGTCATCGCGCCCATCCGCACCGTCT
>JBBECN010000042.1:0-40051 GCA_040881795.1 Akkermansiaceae bacterium | reverse complement strand
AGATCGTGCCCTCACTGCGGATGAAATAAATGAAGGCAAACAGCAAAAAGAAGCTGTTCAAAAACCCCCACACGCTGAAAATCAGCAAGGGGCTGGCAAACAGATAGAGTCCCAATTGCCCCACCTGCAAGCTGCCCTCGCCGATCAAAACCCCTGCCATCAAGGCTCCGGCGCCGATCGAGCAGCCGCTCCACACCGCAAGCAGGAACAGAATCGCCCGGGCTATGATAGCCCCGAAGACGCCGGCAAAAATATCTTCGATGTCCAGATTCATCGCTCGCAGCTATACCAGCGGGCGTGGCGAACTCCCAGCAATTTGCGTCAGGGGAGAATCAGCACCGTCGTGAGCGCCTGCTTGTCGGTTGCCGGCATGTGCTCCACCAGGAAATCTGCGGCTTTTCCCCCGGCGGCTCCGTGTTTGCGTTTCGCCTCGGCGATGAAATCGTGTGCCGAACTTCCACAAGCCGTTCCCGCCACCCTCAGCATTATCCATGAGATCCTCATGGACGCGATAGCGGTGCAGGACACCCAATTGCTTTAGGAGTTGCCCGGGTTTTGACGAGCCAACAGGGATTTCCACGCCGCCATGGAACTGCCGAAGCGGCGGCGGAAGTCATCGGCGATGAGCAGCAACATCGGCAGCAGCACCAGGGTGATCATGGTGGCGAAGACCACGCCGAAACCGACGGAAACCGCCATCGGCTTGAGAAACTGGGCCTGCACGGCAGTCTCAGCAAGCAGCGGCGCGAGGCCGACGAAGGTGGTGAGGGTGGTGAGTAGAATCGCGCGGAATCGCTGGCCGGCGGCGGCCGGCAGGGCCTCCGCAAGGCTCATGCCGTCGCCGCGCAACTCATCGATGCGGTGAATGAGCACCAGCGAATCATTGACCACGATGCCGCTGAGGGCGAGCAGGCCGAAAACCGATAGAATGCTCACCGGCATCCCGAACAACAGGTGCCCTAACAATGCGCCGATGATGCCAAACGGAATCACCGACATGATGGCCAGCGGCTTGGTGTAGGATTTGAGCGGAATGGCCAGCAACACATAGATCGAGACCAGTGAAATGAGGAAACCGGTCTGCAGCGATTTGATCGACTTCATGCGTTGCTCCGCCTCCCCGCGCAGGGCGATATTGACGTCCGGATTTTGGGCGCGGAATTCCGGAAAATACTCTTCTTCCAGCCGGGCGAGAACTTCCTCGCCCGAGGTGGTCGCCTTGTCCACCTCGGCCTGGACATTGACGACCCGGTTGGAGTCCGCACGGCGGATGGTGGCGAGGCCGGAGCCGTATTCGGCATCCGCCACCACCGAGAACGGCACGGCGGTGCCATCGGCGGCGCGGACGCGCATGTCGCGCAGGGTGTCGATTTTCCCGCGCTCTTCGAGCGGGTAGCGCACCATCACTTTGACTTCGTCGCGGCCGCGTTGCACGCGCTGGGCTTCGCGGCCGTAAAAGGCGTCGCGCACGTTGACGGCGAGATCCCGGCGGTTGAAACCGGCCGCCTCGCCGGCGGGTGTTAGATCGAGCCGGATCTCGGGTTTTCCGGAATCGAAGGTGTCCTTTAAATCATAGATGCCGGGATAGGTGGCCACCTTCGCTTTGAGCGACTCGGCGGCATCGCGCAGCGCGTCGAGGTCCGGGCTTTCAAGTTGGATGTCGAAGCCTTGGCCGGGCGGGCCGGATGTGCCGGAGAAGGTGAGCGCCTTGGCACCGGCGATTAGACCCGCCTTTTCACGCCAGACCCTGACGACCTCGGAGGTGGGAATGGTCCGTTCCTCGGACGGGGTGAGCTGGGCTGCGACGTTGGCCTTGGTGTTGGTGTTGGCGGAAATCTGATAGTGAAGGAGGATTTTCTCGCCCGAGCGATCTTCGAGTTCGCGGATGGCGACGTCCAAACTGCGCGCGATGTGGTCGGCGGAATCGTGCAGGTGGGCGACGGGCAGGCCTTGTTCCAATTCGAGATTGGCGGCGATGTCGTCGCGGAAGATGTCCGGGAAAAAAACAAAGCGGAGTTTCCCGGCGGGGATCAGACCGACGACGATCACCAGCACCGCGAGGAAGGCGCCGGTCACCACGTAGCGATATCCCATCAGGCGCAGCAGGGTGGGCACGAAAACGCGCTGGACGAAAAGCCGGAGACCGGCGGCGACGGAACCCTGGACGGCATCCAGCGCGCGCGCGAAAATGGATTTTCCGCGGTGGTGGACGTCGATGTGGGCGAGGTGCGAGGGCAGGATGAGTTTTGATTCTATCAGCGAAAATATCAGCACGAGGATCACGGCGGTGGCGATTTGGCCGAAGACATTTCCGAGTCTGCCGGAGACGGTGGTGAGCGGCAGGAACGCAGCGATGGTGGTGAGCACGCCGAAGACCGAGGGCACGATCACCCGGGAAACCCCGCGCACGGTGGCGCGAATCCGCGCGTTGGGCGCGCCCGGGTTTTTCTGCTCCTCCTTGGCGGTGAAGACGCTCTCGCCAATGACGATGGCGTCATCGACGATGATCCCGAGCACAATGATAAAGGCAAAGGCGGTGATCTGGTTGATCGATAAATCGAGCCCGGGCGCGGGGAACACAAGGATGGCTCCGGCGATGGAAAAGGGAATCCCGATCGCGACCCAAAAGGCGAGCCGCAGGTTCAGGAATAAAGTGAGTGTGACGACCACCAGGATGGTGCCGAAAATACCGTTGTCGATGAGCAGCGAGAGGCGGCTGCGGATCGCCGTGGAGCCGTCATTCCAAGTGCTGACGGAGACCCCCTCCGGCAGGGGCTTGAGGGTGGAGTAGCGGGCGACGAATTCGCGCGCGGAGTTGGCGGCCTTGATGATGTCGTCGCGGCCCTCGGTGGTGATTTTCAAGAACACCGACGGCACGCCATCGAAGCGGCCAAGGATTTCCTGATCGACGAATGCATCGCGGATCGCCGCCACATCGCGCAGCAGGATGCGGGTGCCGTCGGCCGAAGTGCGGACCGGTAGGCTGCCGAAATCAGCGGCGCGGTAAGCTTGGTTGCGGGAGCGCAGCGTGATCTCACCGCCCTCGCTGCGAACCACACCTCCTGATAGATCGATTGAATTGTTGGAAACCGCGCTGGCCACCTCATCGAAGGTCAGGCCGAAAATCCGCAGTTTCTCTTCGGAGACCTCCACTGAGATCTCGTAGTCGCGCGAGTTGAGGGTTTCGACAAAGGAAATGTCCGGTAGCTTGAGCAATTCGTCGCGCAGGGTGCGCGCGGTTTCCTTGAGCGCCGCTTCGGCGGCGTTGCCATGCACTTCCACCCACAGCACGTCGTTGCGCCGCGTGTTCTCGCGGATCACCGGCTTCTCCGCCTGCTCGGGAAACGCAGGAATCGCGTCCACCTCGATTTTAACATCTTCTAACAACCTGCCGATCGGATAGTCCTCGATCGCCTCGACGGTGACGGTGGCGCCGTTCTCGCGGGATTCGCTTTTGATGTGATCGATGCCCTCGACGCTTTGCAGCGCCTCTTCGATCTTGATGGCCACGCCGCGCTCCACGTCCTCTGGGGTGCCGCCGAGGAACGGCACCTCCACCGTGACGCTCTCCGCGGCGAAGGACGGAAAGGTCTCCTTGCGGATGGTCTGCGCGGTGCGGATTCCTGTTAGCAGGACGGTGAGTAGCAGCACGTTGGCCACCACCGGGTTCGCGCTGAACCAGGCGATGAACCTGTGTTTTTTGACAGGATCGTCGTCGCTCATGGTTCCACGGGAGTTGCGTTGGGGGCGATTTTCACAGCTCCGCCATCACGGAAACTGCCCAGCGGACGGCTGACGACGTGCAGCGGCGGTGCGGCGAGCGGCGCGGCGATGCGGGCGAGGAAATCCCCCTTGCCGCTGAACAGGCGCTCGACCGGTTGGCGGCGGAGTTTATCCTCGGAATCCACGATCCAGACGAAGGAATCATCGACCAACGCGGCCGCCGCGATGCGATGGACCTTCTCCAGCTCACGGCCGGAGAGCTCCGCCGTGACAAACGCGCCGACTGGCAGGAAGGACCCGGGGGTTTCGAAAGGGGCTGGAATTTCCGCAATCACGTAGAGCACCTGATTTCGCGGATCCACGCCGGCCTCGGTGCGGGTGACGGATGCCTCCCACGCGAGGCCCGGCCTGTTAGGATCACGGAGGATTGCCTTGAGCGGCCGCGTCTCACCGGCGACGAAGGCGAGCGGCAAATCCAGCCGCGCGGCCTGCTCCGGAGTGAGCGGCAGGCGGACCTCGGCGCGATCCCGCGCGATCAGCGAGCCGAGCTTGGCACCTGCGGCAATGACGTTGCCGGGGCTCGCCTCGCGGCTTTGCACGATGGCATCGAAGGGCGCACGGATGGAGGTGCGCTGAAGATCCAGAGACGCCTGGTTCAGTCCCGCCTGCGCCGCTTCAAGCGCCGCTCGGGCGGCGTTGAGTTGGGGTTTCCGCAAGGTGAAATCCGGTGCATCCTCAAGCCTGCGGCCCGATGCGAGCCAATCCTCACGCGCGATGTGGGAGCGGGTTTCCTCGTCGGCAACCGTCTGCCGGATGGCGGCGAGGTCGGACTCGCGCCCGGCGATCACCGTGCGGAAATCCGCCTCCTCGATTTTTGCCAGCAAATCCCCGGCGGCGACCGCGCGGCCGGGATCGAAATTCGGATCGATCACTTCGATGCGTCCGCCCACCTGGCCGGCGACATCGACTTGATGATAGGCCCTGACGTTGCCAAACGTTGAGATCGCCGGCACCACATCGGCGGCGGATGACTCGACAATCTCGACCACGGGCACCGCCGTCACCGGCTGCTTGGGCGGCGGGTTTTTGCGGGATTTGACGAGCACGATGACGATGAGAATCGCAGCTGCTAGAATCAATGGAGCGAGCAGCAGGTTGAGGAGTTTTTTGCCGGTGGTCATGATGGCGGGATTGTGGTTAGACGCCCTTGCCGAGAGCCAGCGCGAGTGCGACGCGGTTCTGGAGGCGGGCGCGGTGGATGGAAATGGTCTGGTCCTCGGTGTTGAAAACACGCCGTTGAGCTTCTAGCAGGTTGAGCAGGTCGGCGACGCCCGCCTCGTAGTCGCGGCGGCTGCGGGATTCCGCACTGCGGGCGGCTTCGAGTGCGCCGAGACGCGCGGTTTCCTGTTGTCGCAGGAGGCGCTCGCTGCCGAGCGCGTCTTCCACTTCCTTGAAGGCGGCGAGCACCGTGGCCTGATAGGAGGCGAGTGCCTGCTCCGCGCGTTTCCCGGCGGCACCCAGCTCCGCGCGGCGCTCTCCCGCATCAAACACCGGCGCTGATAGAGAAGCCAGCACCGCCCAGGAATCAAAGGTGGAACTCGCAAGATCGGACAAGACCCGGCTGCTGCGGCCACCCGATGCCGTCAGGGGAAACCTGGGAAACAAGTCGGCATGCGCGACTTTTACCCGCGAGTCCGCGGCACGGAGACGCTGATAGGCTGCATCGATATCGGGGCGCTTGAGCAGCAGCCTGGACGGCACGCCCACCGGGACTCCACGGCTGAGGGCGGGCCAGCTGGACTTGGAAAGCTGCGCATCTGGATAATCGCCGGTGAGCAGGCGCAGGACGCGGGCGGCCTGATCGCGGTTGTCCTCGAGTTGGCTGATGTCGGCACGGGCGTTTTCGTAGTCGGTCCGAGTCAGTTCGAGTTCGGCGAAGGTGGCGGTGCCGAGCTCGAACCGCCGCGCGACGAGGTCGCGTGTGTCGGTAAAACTGGTGAGTCGGCGGTTTCCAAGCGCGAGGCGTTTTTCCGCCGCCACCAGCTCGAACCACGCCTGCATCGTTTGCGCGGCGAGTGACTGCCGGGCGCTTTCAAAATCTGCGACGGCGGCGGCTTGGTCTGCGGCGGCGGCGCTCACGCCGGAGCGGATGCGGCCCCAGACGTCGAGCTCCCAGCGGGCGTCGAGCGAGGCAGCGTAGGCGGTGGACTCGGCGATGAAAGCGCTGGTAGAGCGTCCGGCGTCGGCGTTCGCGGTTACTGCCGGATAGAGTGCGGCGGAGGTTTTGCGGGTGTTGAAGCCGGCTTCTTCCAAGCGGGCGTAGCTACCGCGCAAGTCCGGGTTTTGCGCGAGGGCGCGGCGGACGGTGGCGTTGAGCGCGGCATCCGTGAACAAACTCGATAGAGAGCTGGCGATTTGCGGCACCGGCGGCGCGGTGCTGTCGAAGCGGGCGGGGATTTTCAACGATTCGGAAGCGCCCGGTGCGAGCGGACCGGGGGCCGAGCAGGCGGTGAGCGCAAGAACGACGAGGAAAGCAGGAATTTTCATGCGGAAACGGGAGCGAGCGTGGAAAGTCCTGCCAACGTGAAGGCGTGCTGGCGATCAATAAAGCTGCACATGCGGGCCAGAGTGACTTCATGGACCCGCTTGCCACCAGCGCAAACTAAAATTCAAACGCGCATTTGAAAATATCGCCCCGAGGTCGGACGGCCGGACGGGTCCCGCGCGCTGTTGCTCAGTTTGCCACGATGTTGAAGATTTTCCCGGGGATGAAGACGATCTTGCGGATGGTTTTGCCTTCGAGGTGTTCGTTCACCTTGCTGCTGGCGAAGGCGGCGGCTTTCGCACCTTCTTCGTCCACGTCCTTGGAAACCATCAGGCGGTCGCGCAGCTTGCCGTTCACCTGGACGACGAGTTCGATCTGATTTCTAACGAGTGCGTCGTCGTCGTAGTCCGGCCAAACGCCTTCCGAAAGCATGCCGCCACCACCGAGTGCCGAGTGGATTTCCTCGGCAAGGTGCGGCGCGAACGGATCGAGAACCGTTAGGAATTGGATGAACTCCTGCTTCGGCACCACCGCGGCCTGGGTGAAGGCGTTGGTGCAGATCATCATCTGCGAGATGGCGGTGTTGAAACTGAGTTTTTCAATGTCCTCGCCGACTTTTTTGATGGTCTCGTGGACGACGCGGAGAAGCTCTTTGTCGGTGCACGCGACGTCTTGGATTTTCGCGGAAATGGAGAGTTCGCCGTCCTTTTCATCGAAGGCGACGCGCCAAACGCGGGCGAGGAAGCGGGAAACGCCCTCGACGCCTTTCATCTGCCACGGCTTCACTTGTTCGAGCGGGCCCATGAACATTTCGTAGAGGCGCAGCGCGTCGGCTCCGTATTCGGAAACGACGTCGTCTGGGTTCACGACGTTGCCGCGTGACTTGGACATTTTTTGGCCATCCTCGCCGAGGATGAGGCCTTGATTGACGAGTTTTTGGAACGGCTCGGGCGTTCTAACGTGGCCGAGGTCGAAGAGCACCTTGTGCCAGAAGCGGGCGTAGAGCAGATGAAGTACGGCATGTTCCGTACCACCGACGTAAAGATCGACCATGCCGGGTTTTTCACCGGTCCAGTAATCTTCGGCTTCTTTGGAAATGAAGCGCCCGGTGTTCGTCGGGTCGCAATAGCGCAGGTAATACCAGCACGATCCGGCCCATTGCGGCATGGTGTTGGTTTCGCGGATCGAGCCGTCGGGAAGCTCGACCCAAGCGGTGGCTTTGGTGAGGATCGGTTCGGGCGTGCCGCTGGGTTTGTAGTCATCGAGCGGCGGTGCGAGCAGCGGCAGTTCGGATTCCGAGATGGCGAAATGGTGGCCGTCTTTCCAAATGATGGGGAATGGCTCGCCCCAGTAGCGCTGACGGGAGAAAAGCCAGTCGCGGAGCTTGTATTGAATGCGATGTTTGCCTTTTTCGTTAGAAACCAGCCAGGCGATCATTTTGGCCTTGGCCACGGCGGTGGGAAGGCCGTCGAGGAAGCCCGAATTCACGGCAGTGCCGTGATCGGTGAAGGCTTCAAGGAGCGTGGGCGTCTCGCCCACGAGTTCGGAAGCTGTTGGACTCGTGGGCGAGACGCCCACGCTCCTTGAATAATGGACAAACGTCCCATCCCTCAGATTTGCACGCTCCGGATTCTTCTTAATGTAATTCAATATATTGGCGCGATGATCCGTATCCCTGACAATGCGGTCCCAGTATTCGCGCTGCCACAGCATGCCTTCCAGCCCAAGAGCCTTGTTGATCGCTTTTGCAGAGAAGCTTTTCCACGATTGAAGCACATCCTCCAGCTTGATACCCGGAGCCAACTTGAACAGAGCGTGCACGTGATTCGGCATCACGACGAATGATTCCATGAGATAGCGATCACCGTCGAAATGCAACAATGCACCGCTAACAATCTGAGCAATTGCAGGGTCTTTCAGCACGCACTCGCCACTTCCCGCATCGAGCCAATGATCGATGGTTTGGGAGAATTTGCGGTGATATTCCTGTTCGGTATTTTCAGACCATGGCTCAGGGTTTTGAGCAAGGAACTCGTCCCGCTGATCCGTCCATTCCCGGAGTTTGTCGGTCGGCAGGCTGTCAGCCAAGCGCCAGGTGACGAAGTAGAGTTTGGAGTCTTGTTGCCAATGCGGGAGAAGATAGGGCTTGGATTTCTCGATTTCCTGCTCGGGGTTGAGGTATGGACTCGTGGGCGAGACGCCCACGCTCCTTGAGACCACCTGTGTGATCGGGAGGTCGAATCGTTTTGCAAACTCCCAATCCCGCTCATCATGCGCGGGCACGGCCATGATCGCGCCGGTGCCATATCCCATCATCACATAATCCGCAATCCACACCGGGATCTGCTCGCCATTGACGGGATTGGTGGCGAAGGCCCCGGTGAAAACGCCGGACTTGTCCTTGTTGAGGTCGCCCCGGTCCATGTCGGACTTCGAGGCGATGCTCTTCTGATAGGCTTCCACCGCTTCCTTTTGTGCGGGAGTCGTGATTTCGGCGACGAGTGGATGCTCGGGAGCGATGACCATGTAAGTCGCACCGAAGAGGGTGTCGGGGCGGGTGGTGAACACTTCAATTTCAAATTTGTGACCTGAAATTTCAAATTTAACAGACGCGCCCTCGCTGCGGCCGATCCAGTTTTTCTGCAACAGCTTGATGCCTTCCGGCCAGTCGAGGGTGTCGAGTTCGTCGATCAGGCGCTGGGCGTATTTCGTGATGCGTAGCATCCACTGGCGCAACGGACGGCGCTCGACGGTGTGGCCTTTGGATTTCCATTCTTCGACCTCTTCGTTGGCAAGCACGGTGCCGAGATCGGGCGACCACCAAACCGGCGTGTCGGCGACGAAGGCGAGGCGGACGTCGTCGATTTGATCGCGGCTCCAGCCCTTCGCTTCGAGTTCGGAAACGGGTTGGGCTTTGCCGGCCTGCTCGTCGTAGTAGGAACCGTAAAGCTGGAGAAAAATCCACTGTGTCCAGCGCACGTATTCTGGATCGGTGGTGGCGATTTCGCGGTCCCAGTCGTAGCCGAAACCGAGCGATTTGAGCTGGCGGCGGAACGTCTCGATATTGGCCGCGGTGGTGATCGCCGGATGCTGGCCGGTCTTGATTGCGTATTGCTCCGCCGGCAGGCCGAACGAATCGTAGCCCATCGGGTGGAGCACGTTGAAGCCCTTCATCCGCTTGTAGCGGCCGATGATGTCGGTGGCGGTGTAGCCTTCCGGGTGGCCGACGTGGAGTCCCGCGCCGCTGGGGTAAGGGAACATGTCGAGCACGTAGTATTTCGGCTTGGTGGCGTCGAAATCCGCATCGCCTGGGCCGGGAGTGCGGAAGGTTTTCTCAGCGTCCCAGCGGGCTTGCCATTTGGGCTCAAAATCGCGGAAAGGGAATGGTTTACGGGCGTCTGACATGGTCGGAATGGAGCGCGCAACGTGGCGGATCGCTCGGCTAATGAAAAGAAAAACCCTGCTCGGTTCCAGCGAGCCACTTGACTTGGTGCGTTAGTATCACTTCGGATTGTCCCCGAGAGAGATGATCGAGCGCCTGACCCGATTTTGCGAAGCTCAGGATCACGCTTTCTGGCAGGACGACGTCTCCATCAGGGGCTCTGGCATTTTCGCCCAGGAGCGCATTCTTGGCTCCCGGCAGATCACGGATGTCTATCTACTGGGCCTCGCAAAAAATCACGGTGGCCGTCTGGTCACTTTTGATGAAGGCATTGCAATCTCTGCGGTATTCGGGGCGACACCCCGCCATTTGGAGGTGATTTGATCGCGCGCTGAGACCGCTTGCTCTTTTACAAACGGCTGATGGCCGTAGCGATGGCTGCGGAGATTTCCTCGGCGTCCCCAGGCAGAGGCGCGGTGTGGATTTTCTCGTCGGAAGCATTCAGCGCGGTGATCGTGGAAGCCGCGAAATCCACCAAAATTCTCGCTCCAGTGATGCTGTCGGCACGGGCGCTTGAGGAAATCATGTCGCTTTCAAAGTCCCCTACATTGGCCAGGGCTTGCTGAAATCCTGCGGGTGGCTGCATCAGAATGATGCGGATGCTGTGGGATTCCAACGTCGGAGAAACCGCGCCGCGGAAGCCACCACCGGATCGGGTGGAAGTGGAATTGATCATCTGGGGCACCGAAATTCCCAGAATGACGGTTGCCAGAGCCGCGATGCCGAAGGCGGGGCGGGCGATCAACGATTGGACAACCTCGAACCAGGAGCGCGGTTGGATGGTTACCGCAGCGACCGGCGCGACATTGAAGCGGCGAGCAAGGTCGTTGAGCAGGTCCGCTGGAATTGCGGGAGCCTGCTCAGCGGCATGAAGCTGCAAGCTTCCGGCCAGAAGACTTCGGGTGGATTCAAGGTTCGGTGGAAGATCGAGATTCATCGTTATTGTCCCAATCGCATGGAATGGCACTCCATTTTCAATTTATTAAGTTTTTTCTAAGTTTTTCCAATGCCGCTTCGACCAACTCGCTGAGAACCCGCCGACGGGTGGAACCGGAGACGCCCGCCTTGATCCCGAATTTGGCGCAAAACGCATCGTCACCGATAAGGTCTTGGATGGTGGCGGACTGGGTGACGAAAAGGGTGAAAATCAGCTCCCACTCGGCGGCAGTGAGCGCTTCCCGGCACTCCTTGTAAATGCGCTCGAAGGTGTTGCTCTGGGGATCGGCCGAGCGGTCTTCGAACTGCATCCCGTGCTCGGGATTGTCGGTGAGGGCGTTCAAGCTATCGCCTGTATTCGGTTGGTTTTTCAAGGCACCCCGGCGCCGATACCAATCGATGGAGCGGAAACCCACGATCCGTGCGTGAAGCGGGATGATCTCTTCGAAGACCGTGGGATCCAAGATGGGCGATCTGCCGGTGCCTTCTCGCTCGCGGACGAGTTCGACGAGGGTGTCGTTGAAGACATCGTCGGCATCCGGTCCTTTGATTCCCTTGCGGGTGAGGGTGGCCAAGGCGAGTGGGCGCAGAATCGCCGGCAGGCGGTTCCATTCGGAATCGTGAAATCCTTTTTCCGGATCGCGCCGCTGGAGTCGGTCGAGATTGAGATTTTGATCGTAGCGGCGGTCGTCGGGATCGTGATGCAGTTGGTGGTCCGCACGCTCCCGCCGTTCTCTGGCAACGAGTTGCCGGGTGGCTTTCGCCGTTTCTTCGAGGGCGTGGGCGGTGAATTCCGCCTCGGTCGGGAACTCGCCGTAGTCGAGCGAAACATTACGAATTGCTTGTTCCGTGATCTGCGCCGCCTGTTCCTCAGAGACAAGAATCCCCTCGATCGGGCGGCGGGCACGATGCCAGCAAGCTGACCAGCAGCGCTGAAGCGATTCTTGTTTCATGGAGGGGGCCATTTACCGGGGGCGGCACCACGTAAGCAAAGAAAAGGTCATTTGCAAGCAACTTGGTCAATCTTGATTGATTTTCTAAAAATTATGACCGTCAAGCCCACGGCAAATGCCGAACTGAGGTTTTTTTGTAAAAATCATCCGACTTTGAGAAGAAGCCGCCGCTCGGCCTGAAACGGTGAGCGGCGTGAGCGTTTCTCGAAGAAATCGCGCCGAATTAAGGGGCAACGATTTCGATCCGTGCAAAGCAGGAGGATTGTCCCCCCGGGAATGTTGCGATGAGCCAAGTCTGACCGCTGGCGTCGGTGGTTTTCGACAGGCAGCCAATGGGAACCTCCCAGTTCTTGAAATCCGAGGTGCAACGGATACTCCAAGTTTGGCCATTGCTCAGCGCAAAGGGATTCGAGGATCTGAAGAGGTCAAAGGCAATCGGGAACTTAAACTGAACTTGTTGGTTGGCGGTCAGGCTGATGGTCGCGGGCGCGGGGATTTTATCACTGCAACCACTGTGGAAAATCTCAATCATGTCCGGGATCCCGTCGGAGTCGGAATCAAGGGAAGCTGACATGGCAACGCCGTTTTGGCCCGAATCGGGCGCAGCGGCTGCGGCAGCGGCAATGGGTGCTGCCGTGGCGGCGAGTGGCACCGGGTTGGTGGAAGGAATGACCGGACCGTCAGGATTGTTGATGGTGATCGTTGAGGCTTCGGGGGTTCGGAGCAGCAGACCCGGGCCACCGACGGGATCGATGGCGGAGGTCTTGATGGCGCCTTCGACTTGAGCCGGTGTGAGTGAACCGTTGATGGAAAGTTCCGCAAGCACCGCGCCGGCAACGAGGGCGGCGGACGCGCTGGTGCCGGTCATCGGCACAAAGGAAGAAGTTGCGCTCTCGCTGCGGGTTCGAACAGCGTCGCCTGGGGAGAAAATATCGACGGGGACGCCGAAATTTGAATTGCCGACCTTCGCATCCGTTGAATCCGAGGCTCCGACGCAGATGACGCCGTCCTTGGTGCCGTTTGATGAGGGAACGATGCCCGCAGCGTCTTGACCGAGGTTCCCGGCGGACAGGATCACCGGGATTCCTGAATCCAGTGCCATATCGATAAAATCATCCACCAAGTAGCTTTCTGCCAGATTGCTGGAAGAGGTGGCGATGCAAATCACGGACCGCATTTTTGGAGTATTCGGGTGGCTGTGGTGCTCAATCGCCCGGCTGATTGCATCGCCGAGCAGCGAGATGGTGCTCGTTGCGTTTGGGTAAATGTCGTAGTTGACGACATGAATCGGAGTGCCGGGAGCGATTCCTGTCCCCACTCCGGCGATCAAGGAAAGCAGCTGGGTGCCGTGATCCCGGGGTGTAGAAACTTGTGGATCATTGCTGCCACGCACCAGAATCGGACCTTCAAAGGTTAATTTCGAGTTTGCCGCGACGAAACTCGCGGGATTTCTGACCGCCGTATCGATGAGGTAAAGACGGACGGGAACGGTCGTGTCCGGGTAGGCGTAGGAGTTGGTGGTAGCGGCGAAAAACCCCTCGCCGACGCGGCTGAGCGCCCAGCCCGCATCCGAGTTCACGCCGTCAGGATGCAGGATGATTTCCTCGGCACCGGCCGGGAAAACAACTGCCACCTGAACGAAGAAAATCAGCGCCAGGAATCTCTGAATCAGGGGGTTCATTTCTAGGAAAAATGACACGCCGGGATAGTGCCCGCCCTACGCGACGGGGCAGTGAAATTAGTTGGAAAATTCATGAATCGTTCATCTAGGACGTGTTGCGAATTCGAAGTCTTGTTAGGCGACCACCGATGTTCCTAGGAAGTAAACATCATGGCCGCTTTCCAAATTCAGACAGACAATTCAAAAATTCGTTCAAAAATCACCGCTCATCGCTCACCAGGTGAGGATTATTTGATCCAAAGCATTAAGAAATCAGGCAAATCCGGGGTTTTTTTACAAAATCCTCCTTTTCGCCACAATTCGGCTGACGACAAACAAAAGCAAAGGGAGCGCGGTGAGGGCGATGAGCCAAGTGCTTCGCGAACCCGAAGATCGAGACGAAGCGGCAATCGCGGGGCCGGTGGTGAGCGGGGAGTTCTGACTCAGGACGAAGGGGGCGTAGCGAAGGACGGCGAGCTCGAAATCATCGTCGGTGGCGGCGGCGGCGAGCAACTCGCCCTGGGTCTGCCAGAGTGCCTGCGCCGGGCGGTCGGAGCGGACTGCCAGCTGATAGAACCGCTCCATGAAGTCAGGCGTGGATTCATCGGAGACTGGCCACAAGGCGACGACAATTTCGCGCGCCCCAGCAAGAGAGAAGGACCGACGGAGACCAAGCAGGCCTTCTCCGGAAACGGGGGTACCGGCCCCGGACTCGCAGGAGGACAGGGTGACCAGCCGGGTATGCTGGAGTGGAAGCCGGGCGATTTCCGACGGAAACAACAAATCATCGTTGTCGGCCAGACGCGGGCTATCGGGCTGGCGGGCGGCCCCTTGGTAGAGCACGAGTCCACCGGCGAAGAGCAGATCCGAACGCTCGTCGAAATCGACGGGCATCCCGAGCGTGGCATCGTTGTTCTGAAGGAAAAAGGCGTGGCAACCGAGATGGAGCACCGCAGGTGAATCCGCAAGTTGGCGGAGGTTGGATTCGTTGGCCTGAGGGCCGGTTAGAAATCGCGAACCGGCGGGCGCGAGAGCGCGGAGCTTAACGGCCTCAAGGCGGGTGCCTGGCATGGGTTGGAGCTCGGCAAGCAGGGCGAGCAGTGGATCGTCGCCGATTGTGGCGGTTGTTTGCGGAAAATCGGAGACGGTGACGATGGTCCACGGGGCTCCGGAGAGTGAGATGGCGGGTGCCGGATGGATCAGATCCCGGGCGCTGGTGACGGTGGTGATTTGCCGGTGGCGGATGCTGAGCGGGCGGTTTTCCCGATCCAGAAGGGCGGGGAGGGGCAGGAAATGGAGGCGGCTGTCAGGGGAAAACGCGATGTGTTCGGTCCCGGGTGGGAGCTGGAGGGGATCCCAGAATTCGCGTTCGAGGGCGCGCAGGATTCCCCGGATTTTTAAGGGCGGCGGCGGGCCGGGATTTCCAGAAATCGCGCGGGACCGCCAGCGCATGCGTTCATGAAATGCTCCGAGCCAGCGTTCCAGACTTTCGTCGGTGCCGAGTGGAACCCATTTCGGCGGACCTGAGGGGAGAATGACAATCGCGCCGTAGCGCTTGTCCGGCGTGGTGGAGGTGGTGGTGAACCGGCAGGCGTCGATGAAAGCGGAGCCGGCTGGGAGCGCGGCTTGGACCTCCCGCCATGTTGGCCGGGAGGTGGGCGTGGACTCCACAAGCATGGCATCCAGCAGGCGGGCTTTGGTGGCGATGAGGACGTCCGCAATGAGTTCGGCATCACCGGTGGCGCAGGGTAGCGAGAGTAGATCGAAACGTTCGAGGAAATTGAGGCGCTCGTTTTCGGTGCCCTCGCGGATCAGACGGTCGAGCAGATCCAGACCGATTCGGGTGGCGCGGATGATGTGGTCGCGGGCGTCGGGCGAGGCTGAAAGAAGCGAGTTGCGGGCGAGGTTGCGCTCCGTTTCCGCGACGCGGAGATGGGTGGCGGGAAGGTGCTTCGCTTGCAGGGCGGCTGCGCGTTCGAGGTGGGCACGGGCGGCCGGATAGGCTCCGAGCGCTTGCTCGGCGACGCCCAAATTGTTCAGCGGGCCGATCAAGCCGGGGTGATCCGGGCCGAAGGTGGCTTCGAGCATTTGCAGGGCCTCTTGGAAGGAGGATTTTGCGATGACCGGCTCGTTCTGAGTGAGGGCGATCGCACCCAGGTTGGTCATGTAAGGAACGGCGCGAATGCGGTTGCTCGTGAACAGGCGGCGGGCTTCGGCGGCGGCGGCTTCCGTGCCCGCGCGGGCGTCCTCCATTTTTCCAAGCCGCAGTTGGGTGAGGGCGAGTTGGCTGTTCAAGGAGAGCCGCAGCTCGGGATCCTCAAAGGGTATTGCCAGCGCCTGTTGGAAAACGGCGGCGGCGCGGGCATGACTGCCAAGCGTGTGATAGAGGCGACCGCGGTGGGCAGCCAGCCGCGCGCGGAAACCGAGGTCCTCCGCAGCGGTGGCGGCCTCGGCTTGATCGAGTAGGGGCGCGACTTCCGGATAGCGGCCCTGATAAAGAAGGTTGAGGGCGAGGTGATCGAAGGTGGCGGCGAGTTTCGGGCTGGCGGAAGTTTCTCTGCGGCTGGCCAGCACTTGGCGAAGCAGGTTTTCCGAGTCCTCAAGACGCCCGAGGTCCTGCAGGGTCAGGGCTTGCGCCTCGCGGGCGTCGGCCAGCATTTCCGGCGCGTGAGTGGCCATCAAGTCACAAGCGGCAGCGAGGTGCCCGAGGGCTTCATCCGCCTTACCCGCCTGGCGCTCGACCATGCCGAGTGCTTGCAGGCTGGCGGCGAGTTCCCGCGCGCTGGCCGGATCCGCCTTTTGTTTCCACTCCGTCTGCCACTCGGCGACCAACGATTCGAGCTCCACTTCCGCCGTATCCAGCTGCGAGAGATCAAGAGCGAACCCCGGCGCCCAGGCCAGAGCGGCGGCGGCCGCAAGGAGGCGGGAAAAATGCAACGGGAAACGCATGCGGAATCAGGAGGAAAAACTTCTTTCGATGTGAAATGTAAATTTTTTCACAAAATTTGGAAATCGTTAATTTCAATTGCGATTGAAGTAGGGATGACACGCATCGCCAACAACGCCGAAACAACCCCAATCCAAGCTCCGGGGGAAGCGCTGGTGGGAACGGCACCGCTGGCCCGCCTGTCACCAATTGGTGAAACCAAGTCCCGGGAAACCGGATGGATCGCGCCGATGGAGGCATCTCAGGCCGGGGGGCCTGAAGCCACTCTTCGCCCGATCCACGCCACCCGGAGCGGTTCGCCGAAAAACGGAACGACTGTGGCCTGCCGGGGGGCAGGCCAGTCCGCCCGTATTCCTTTCCGTGGATATGTGAATGCGTTCATTAAATCTGGAGTGCGGATGCCGGGGGGCAGCCGCAATCCGGAATGTTTGTTGTGCTAATAGGTCCCTAACCTGATCAGGCCGAAATTCACTATCTCCGGGGGGAAGTAGTTGGATTTCGGCCTGAATGCTTTTCCGGGGAATCCCTCACCCGTCCTGCTGTTAGGAAGGCCGTCCGCTCCGGCGGAAGTGGATTTCGACATGAAATTTTTGTTTGAAAGTGGAGGCAATGGAGATCAGCGGGACACACGCGATCCCGTAATACCAAAAAGTCAAATTTAGTGAATTATCAAGGTATAACCACCTTCGGTAATATGAAACTTTCAAGCACACCCGTTCGCATCGCCATCCTTGGAATATTTGCCGCCGGCCTCCACGCTAAGGAGCCCGTCTTGAAGACGCCCGGCACGGCGACGTGGATGACGGAAGCGACCTCTACCGGGACACGCACCGTTTTCACTCTTACCAAAAATACGGTGTTTGATTGGGATCAGCTCAACCTCAAGAGCGGCAGTGAGCTGGTGTTCGACTTCAAAGAAGGCGAAACCGTGGTGAACTTCCTCGGCGGGACTCAAACCCATTTTATCGACGGTGCGGTGATGTCGAACGGAAACGTCGCCTTTTTTTCACCCACTGCGAGTTTGGCAGTCAACGGCTCGATCATCGCGAAGGGAGTTACGCTCGCCACGCTGAATGCGGATGCCGATAAATTCTCCAATGGCAATGGCTATGAAATGAGCGGCCTGGAGGGATACAAGTCTTTGACCATTAATGGACGCGTGGAGGCAACCGGCGGCGATGTTGTGCTAGGCGGTCAGCGGGTGATCCTTCGTGATACGGCCCGAATCCAAGCCTCGCAGGATGTTCTGATCGCTGGCGGCATCGATGTTTCCGTGAGCACCTCCGGAGATCGCAGGCTCAAGGAAAATAGCGGTCTTGGATTTGTCCTGCATTTGGGCGAGACCCGCGGCAGCCGAATCGAAGTGGCGGCCGGCAAGGAAATCAGAAATCAGGGAAGAATCGACGCCGACAAAGGCCGGATCTTCCTGGAAGTCGGAGCCGATGGAATGATCACCAACGAATCCAGCGGAGTGATCGTTGGAAATGCGGTTTTTACCGGAAATTTCGAAAACAGTGGGGTGATTCTAGTTCCCGATGAAGGTGACATGGCCCCGCCGATCGGCGAATCGACTTTGACCATTCCCCAGCTATCGCGCCCGGATGGGACCCAAGTGATTTCCGGACCGCGGACGTTCAGTGTCACCACCCCGATGAGCGCGTCGAGCGATGCCGGGCGGGATTCCAATACGGGCGATGGTGCTTCCGTGGCGAATGTCGCGAGCTTGGGTCGCGGTATCAGCAGCGGCCGCACGGCCCGATTGAATGGTGAAACCACAGTCGCCAAGGCGACCAACACTCGCAGGAGTTCCTCTGCACCGGTCATGCCACAAATCACCCGTTTGAGTGGCACCGAAAAACCCCTGGCACAGCGGGGCGCGGGCAAGTTAATGCTTCAACGCTCCTCGTTTTTCGGGATGCGTGGCGGCAATACGGCGATCGCGAAACGCTGAAGCAACTGGCGGAACGATTCCGGATTCAGAGTCTTCAGCGGGCTCGTGGTTTGTGTTGGCCTAATAGTAAGGTTTTGTTAAGCAGGTGCCGTGAGGCGGCGAAAATGGTGTGCCTGAAGGGCGGATTCACACCATTTCGTGACTCCACAAGAGACCTGCGATGCGCCCGTTACTGGCAATTTTCCTAACCTCCGTGGCCCATGCGCAGTTCCTGCCTGGGATAGATCCGCGCGTCCCGGATGCAAAACCCGTGGAATCACTTCCAGCCAAAGAAGTGGACGCGGGCGTGGCTGGCACCGGCGCGATTGTCTGCCCTCAGCTCCGGGAAATCCGCTTGGACTCGTGGACCGGCGGAGAATGCTCCGAAGTCGCCCCCGGTTTGAGTGTGGCGGCGGATCTGCTCGTGCCGTCTCCCGTCACGCTTGCGGCCAAACTCTCAACATGGAAAGGGCGCGCCCTTGCGGAAGGCGATCTTATCACCATCGCGGACACCATTCTGGCCCACTATGACGTCGAAGGCTATCCGGTCGTGGGCATCGATGCTCCGGAGCAGGATTTGCAATCGGGAACCTTGCGGCTGCTGGTGGAGCTGGGCCGGATCGGGCAAGTCGGAGTCACGCGGCCGAATTACGGAAATCCCAAGGTGATCACGAAAGGGCTGAAACTCCGGCGTGGCACAATCATCCGCCGGTCGGAGCTCGACGAGCAAATGGCGTGGTATGGCCGCAGCGTGTTTCGGCGGCCGCAGTTGATGGTTTCTCCCGGCAGCGAGCCGGCGACCGCGGATTTGCTCATCGCACTCGCGGAGAAAAAACCGTGGCGGGCGACGCTGGGCTACGAAAACAGCGGGCCGGAGCTGCTGGGCGAAAATCGCTTCATCCTCGGAGTGGCGGGAATGACGAAAAACGAGCACATCCTCGCGTGGCAAACGGTGCTCGGCGATCCGATTTCATCGCTCCAGGCGCACGCGTTGAGTTGGGAAATTCCATTCCACCGCATTCATCAATCACTCCAGCTGGATGCGGTTTACGCGGAAGTGCTTTCGTATGCGGTGCAAAGCGGACTCCCCGTGGAAAATACCGGCGTGTCATGGTCGGTCGCAGCGCTCCAAAA
Source organism: Akkermansiaceae bacterium (assembly GCA_040881795.1). Taxonomy (GTDB): domain Bacteria; phylum Verrucomicrobiota; class Verrucomicrobiia; order Verrucomicrobiales; family Akkermansiaceae; genus Luteolibacter. Next base: position 20,781 of record JBBECN010000042.1, on the reverse strand, counting down.
ACTTTCGCTCCCCTCCCTCGGAAAATGGCGCCAGCGCCTGAACGTCGGCGTCGAGGTGAAGGCCACCAACCAGTTCGTGCTTTTCGGCGGTGCGGCATTTTCGCCCGGTGAAGTGCGGCTGGTGAACGGGAAAATCAATTACGGCCTCTCCCGCGATTGGGAAAACGCAGGTTTCTCGATGGAATCCACCCTGCTGGGCGCGCCGGGAGGATTGATTCCCGGAAACGATGACGAAGATTTCCAAGTTTATGACCCCCAGGCGGTCGCAAACTACGCCATCGCGCGCATCGCCGGTCAGGGTTGGTGGTCGCCGGGCGGTGATTGGCGCATCGGCCTGCGCGGCACGGCTCAAGCGGCGAGCACGCGACTGCTTCCCGTCGAACAATTCGCGGCCGGCGGCTACCAAACGGTGCGCGGCATCTCGGAGCGCGACTATTACGCCGACCATGGCTGGCAGACCAGTTTGGAACTCTACGCTCCTGCGATTACCATCAAAAACCGCTACCAAATGAGGTTTTTGGCATTCAACGATCAGGCATCCTTGCAAAACGAAGGCGAAGATCCTGCCTGGTTTTCAAGCGTCGGCGTGGGCGCACGGATCAAGATGTCCGAGGAAGTGGACCTGCGTCTCGATCACGGCTGGCGGTTGGATGACCAGGGTTCACGGTTTCACGTGGGATTTCAGATTACCTTTTAGCGGTAGATAATCATATAATCCGCAAAGCTTTAATTAATAAGAAATCAGTTTATTAAGAAATTATGATAAATTTGGAAATCAGCCCCTAGGCTCTGCGATTGAAGAAGAGATGATGAGCTTCACTCCAACCCCAACCCTGCATACCGGCGATGAAAATCCGGGGGGAACGATTCGCCAGGGCGAAGGGTTTGGGTTGAGTGAGTTCGCCTTCAGTCCAGCCGGCAACGCCCGGTCGGAAAGCATGATATCCCTACAACTGGCCCGCACGATGGGGGAAACGGAGTGGAACGTCGGCAACAGCGCGAATATCGAGGCCGGGGGGCCTTGCTCGCCTCGCCGCCCGTTCGGTTCTGTCATCGTTAAGGGCGCACCGCGGGGAGCGACGTTCGTGCAGGCCGGGGGGCCTGTCGGCGCCTCACCCCGCACACTTTTAGTGGCGTTTAACGAAGTAATGTTCAGCAGCGAACCGATGCCGGGGGGCCTCGGTGGAGCTGATCTCCTCTCTTGAGGGGATTTTAAACCAGCCACACGCTCAGGCCGGAATCGGACGGGAAGAAATTCCCACCGCTTCCGGTCTTTTTCTTTCGGGGATTGAGTTTTTCGATGCTCCCGGTCATCCGGCGGGAGCGGATGGGGATTATTTCTTTGCGATCAGGTCAGTGATCGTCTTGATGTATTCGGGGATACCACCTTTGAGTTCGCCGATGTCTCCGGAGAGCTTTTTGCCCTCGGCATCGAGCAGGTAAACCGTGGGGTAACCACCGGCGAGGTATTCTTTCTTGAGGATCTCGTTTTGCGCCTTCAGCTCGGCGGGCACGGCCTTTTTCTTGGGGAAATCCGCTTCGAAAAGCACCACGTTCGCAGCGGCGAATTCTTGGAACTCCTTGCTGGAGAAGACTTCTTTTTCCAGCTTGATGCACCAACCGCACCAGTCAGAGCCCGTGAGATTGATCAGGATCGGCTTGTTCTCCGCCTTGGATCTCGCCTTGGCGGCTTCCCAATTGGTTTCCCAGCCCTTGCTGCCGGCGAGGGCGAGGGATGACGAGGCGATGATGAGGGCGAGGGATTTGAGCAGTGTTTTCATAATATGTGCGTGGAATTAAAAAAATCCCCGCCGCGACGCAAGCCGGGCGGGGTGATGGTTTGGAGGTGAATGATCAATCGAGCTCTTTTTTCTCAAGCGACACTTCGAGGTGCTTGAGGAACAGGTCGGTTTCCGGAAACTCCGAGGCGAAAAAGCGGGTGAATTCTTTACCTTCCGCTGTGAAAAGGATGACCGTGGGAAAACCCTCGATGTTGTATTTCTCGGCGTATGGCTGGTTTTTCTCCTTCACGGCCTTGTCGCCTTTCGGGAAATCCAATTCCACGAGCACGAACTTTTTCGAAGCTTCATCAACGAATTCCTTCTTGGTGAAGACATTTTTGCGCATCGCGATGCACGGCGAGCACCAATCGGAACCGGTGAACTCGACGAGCACCGACTTCTTTTCTGCTTTAGCCTTTTCAAAAGCTTTTTCGAGATCGGTGGTCCAACCGGCTGGCGTGGTGGCGAAGGCAGTGGAGGTGAGGGCGGCGACGCCGATGGTGACAGAGGCGAGCCAAGTGATTGCTTTCATCACAATCATAAACGTAGCGGACGACCGAATTATTCAAAAAAATTCGCCACACACGGACAAATTATCTTAGCGAGTGGTCATGCAAACGACTCCCCGTCTGATTCTCGCCACCCGCAACGCCCACAAAACCGCGGAAATCCGGGCGATGATCGGCGAGCACTTCGAGGTCCTCGACGTAACGGCCTTTCCCGATTTCCCTGAAATCGAGGAAACCGGAACGACTTTTCTCGAAAATGCCCGGCTCAAAGCGGAGGGCATCAGCCAAGTGGTTGAGGGCTGGGTGCTCTCCGACGACTCCGGGCTGGAAGTCGATGCGCTGGAGGGCGCACCGGGGGTTTGGTCGTCCAGCTTCGGCGGGGAAGAAGGAAACCACGAGAAAAACAACTCCCGCCTGCTTGCCGAGATGGATGGGAAGGCCGATCGCCGCGCGCGCTTCCGCTGCACCATGGTCCTCGCTCGGGGCGGCCAAGAGCAGGCGAATTTCAGCGGCACCGTCGAGGGGCGCATTGTCGATGCGCTCAAAGGCGAGCGCGGCTTCGGCTACGATCCGCTGTTCATTCCGGGCGGTCACGAGCAGACCTTCGCCGAGCTGGGAGATGCGGTGAAAAACTCGCTCAGCCACCGCTCAAGGGCGCTGGCCCAGATCGTCGAGTTCCTCGGCAACAGCGATTTAAAATAATTTGCATTCCTTAATAAAATTTGCAAATTTGCGCGCTGTGAAAAGCTTTCTCCCTCTGCTTGTTGCGCTGCTGCCGCTGTTCGGAGCGCTCGCTTCCTGCTCGAATCAAGTCAAGGCGAAGCGCCCGGTTTCCTACCGCTTTGAGCATGGCCGCACCGCTCTGCTGAAAGACGGACTTGCCTATGCGCCCCGCAATGCGCCCGCCGCCGTCAAACGCGCCATCGCCGCCGGCAATCGCCTGCAAGGAAAACCCTACAAATGGGGCGGCGGCCACGCAAAACATAGCGACTCCGGCTACGATTGCTCCGGCACGGTTTCCTACGTGCTCCGCGAGGCCGGCCTGATGAAAGGTTCCATGCCGTCGAAAGGCTATTTCAGCTATGGCAAGAAAGGCGAAGGCAAATGGATCACCCTCTACATTCGCAACGGTCACGTCTTCATGACCATCGCCGGCCTGCGTCTCGACACCGGCGGCCCGGGCAACCAATCCGGCCCCAGCTGGAAACCGCAAACGCGGGCGGGCAAGGGCCATGTCATGCGTCATCCCAAAGGACTTTGAAACATCGCGGGGGCGGAATTGCGCCCGCGCCAGCCGCTGGCTTATTCTAGGCTTCACTTTTAGTATCCGGGCCGCGCATCTTGAGGCGTCACCATTTTACCGAACTTTTCTCGAAATTTTTCCCATGCATTCGAATTCCCTGTCGAAATACCGGCCGTTTCCGCCGGTTTCCCTGCCTGACCGCACTTGGCCGGATCAGGCGCTGACCCATGCGCCGCAGTGGTGTTCCGTCGATCTCCGCGATGGCAACCAAGCGCTGCCGCAGCCGATGTCGATCGAAGAAAAACTCGAATTCTTTGATCTGTTAGTGCGGGTTGGCTTCAAGCAGATTGAGGTTGGCTTCCCGTCCGCCGCGGATACGGAGTTCAATTTCCTGCGCCGCCTCATCGATGAAAACCGCATCCCGGACGACGTGACCATTCAGGTGCTGGTGCAAACCCGCGAGCCGCTGATCCGCCGGACCTTCGAGGCCATCGATGGGGCGAAACGCGCCATCGTCCACATTTACAACTCCACCTCGCCGCTGCAACGTCGCGTCACCTTCGGCGATGCCTCGCGCGAGTCGATCAAACAGATCGCCATCGAAGGCGCGGAATTGGTGAAAAAACTCGTTCCCAGCGTGCCGCACACCGAGGTGGTCCTGCAATATTCGCCCGAATCGTTTTCCGACACCGAGCTGGATTTCGCCCTCGAGTGTTGCAACGCGGTGATCGACGTCTGGCAGCCCACGCCGGAGAAAAAAATGATCATCAACCTGCCGGACACCGTCCAGTGGACCACGCCCAACGTCCACGCGGACATGATCGAATGGATGTGCCGCCACCTGAAAAACCGTGAATCCCTGCTCGTCTCATTGCACACCCACAACGACCGCGGCACCGGAGTCGCCGCGACCGAACTCGGCCTGATGGCCGGCGCCGATCGCGTCGAAGGCACGCTCTTCGGCAATGGCGAACGCACGGGGAATCTGGACATCGTCACCGTCGCGCTCAACTTCAACAGCCATGGAATCGCCACCGGACTGGATTTTTCCGACCTGCAATCGATCCGCAATGTTTACGAACGCGTCACCCGCCTGAGCGTTCCAGAGCGGCTGCCCTACGCTGGTGAACTGGTTTTCACCGCCTTCTCCGGCTCCCATCAGGACGCCATCAAAAAGGGCCTCGACCGCCGCACCAAGGAACTCGCCATCGATCCTAACACCCCATGGGGCGTGCCTTATCTAACCATCGATCCGCAGGACATCGGCCGCTCGTATGAGGCGATCATCCGGATCAACTCCCAATCCGGCAAAGGCGGTGTCGCCTACGTGCTGGACCGCGAGCATGGTTTCGATTTGCCGAAAACGATGCACCCGCAAGTCGGCAAGCGGATTTATGATCTTGCGGACGAATATGGACGCGAACTTTCCACCGATGAAATTCGCGACACGTTTTTCCGCGAGTTTGTCAATCTGGCAAGCCCGCTGGACGTCACCGATTACGAGCTGTTTCATCAAGCGACCGAGCGTGGGAAAGTCCATTGCAAGGCCAACATCACCCACACCGGCGAGGTCAAAGCCGTCGAAGGATTTGGCAACGGGCCGATTAACGCCTTCGTCCACGCACTCGAAGGCATCGGCCTCAAGGATTTCAAAGTCACCGACTATCGTTCCCACGCCGTGCGCGGCGGATCGGACGCGAACGCCGCGGCTTACGTCCAACTCCAGGCCGATGACGGACGCATCCTGTGGGGCGCGGGCGTGGATCCATCCATCGAAATGGCCGGCCTCAAGGCACTGGTCACCGCGTGGAACCTGCTTCGTATCTAACAAACCTGCCAAGTAACCACAACGGAGCGCTGGCATTCTGCCAGCTGCCGGTGAGCGGACATTCTGTCCGCAGTTTGAATCCCGGGCGACAAAATGTCGCCTGCCCGGCAGCCGACAGGATGGCGGCGCTCCAGAGCGCATGAATCAGTTCATCTCTCAAGGATCATGCCGGTCGTCGCCCGACTTCCTCCAAGGTCTCCAGCAGCGCGTTGAAAACCTCCGGTTCCAACGCGTGGTTGGGAGCTCCCTTGAGGCAGGAGTTGAACCATTTGAGCAGGACCGCACGCCTCTCGGATGGAAACGAGCGGGTAAAACCAGCATCACCACTTTCTAACAATTGCTCGTCGCGCCGGCCGTGCGCGCGGGCGAGCATGCTTTGGTAGCGGGAGATCGCGCCGTCCAGCAGGATCCACGGGAAATTCGGATTCTTCGGTGGCCCTACGGTTAGAGCTTTGCCCTCGCCGCTTGCGAGTTTCACGCCGCCGCGCAGGTCGAGCCGCAGATCGGGCAGGCTGCCGCCTTTGAACCACGCGGCCATGCCGCCGCCGAGCGCTCCCAATACCGCGCCCGCACCATGGCTGAGGCCGCCGGTGGCGGCATCCACCGCCAACCCGGCAGATCCACCGACCACGGCGGAGATGGCGGCAAGTTGACCACGGCCGAGGCCCCACTTTGTCCAGGTTTCGGCGCTTTCCAGATCGATTCCTGTAAACGCGTCCGGACTGGAATCCGCCTTCAGCAGGTGGTGACGATGAATTTCTAACATTCTCTCAAAGCATTTGCGTTCGATCACGGCGAGTGCCGCGAAGTACTGCTTCGATAGTAGTTCATTTTTCCGCTCGCGGCGTGAAGGCACCGCCAAGTCCCTCTCTTCGAGTGTGGCATTCACGCGCAGCCCCAGCGCCTCTTCCAGGAATCCGATCAGCGCCTCCGCCGCTTCTTCGCGACGGCGCTGCCACTCGTTTTCCACGAGGGAAATGGTCTCTTCAAGTTTGCCGCGGTGCTGCTCGTCGATATCTAGCAAGGATCGGAGCAGGCGCAGTCGTTCCTCGTAGCGGGCGTGGTGGGCATCGAAAGTCCGGACCAGATTGAACGCGCCGCCAAGCCGGGATTTCCAGGCTTCCTCGTCCGGCCCGGCGGATGCGGTGCGCCGATTTAGCAGGGCCAAACGCGGCCTGCCGGTCCAGCGCAGGATTTCCATTTCTGCTAGAAAATCGTCGCGCAGCGGTTTGCCCGGATCGACGACGTAAAGCACGCCTGCGCCTTCGAGCAGCGGACCTAACAACCTCTTTTCATCACCAAATTCCTCGCCCGCCCCGGCCACGAATTTTCTCAAGCTCTCGACGCCCGGGGTGCCTTCACCATGGAGCTGCTGGATCGCCCGCATCGCCTCGACCGGACGGGAAAACCCGGGGGTGTCGATGAAGCGCAGGCATTCACGATCGTCGAAGACCACCCGGTGCGTTTGGCAGCGCGTCGTTTCACCCGGTGTCGCACTGACGCGGATGAGTTCGTTGTCATCGATTTCCAACAGGGTCGCGATTACGGCGGATTTCCCCATGTTCACCCGCCCGACGACGGCGAAGGTCGGTATATCCGGCTGGACCCATTCACTCATATGGTGGAAAAATCATCATTCGTCCACCAGGATGGCGCTACGGTCGGTGAAGGTGACGTCCGGATGTTGCAGGCCGGCTTCCTGATGCACGGTTAGGATGCCGCGTATCTGGATTTTTTGATCTTTGTATCGGGACAAATCACGCGGCTTGAGTCCGGGGGCCGCCTGATCGACTGGGATACGACCGCGTACCCCGCCTTGGTCGGATAATATTAGATAGATGAAATCTTTCGATGCCGAAGACTCAATTTTTAACAACACGCCTGCGACCACCACTTCCGTGCCCTCCTGTTGGAGCAGCTGTGGATCATCCGCCTTGAAAATCCGGACGGCATCAGGCTCCCGGGGCGTTGTATTCACCGCCGTGCTGCCCGTGGGCGAATCCTCGGCTTTTGAGGATTGGCGGGCGGCATCTTCGGCAGCCAACTCCGCAGCAAGCTGCGCCAGCCCCCCGCGGGCCCGCGTGGTCGGCGAGTCACCCTGATAGAGGATCCAGCCTAACAGTCCGGCGGTGATCAGGCAGAGCACGATGAGGGTGAGTAAAGGGCCGCTGATGGATTTTTTGCGGGCTTTGGGATAGCCGATCGGGGCGCTGGGCCGGGTCGCCTGACGCACGAGCTGCTGGGTGGGGGGCGGCGGCTCCAGACCGGTGGCCGCCGCCAACATTTCACGGGCCTCACTGAGGCTGGTGGTGGCGGAGGCACTGCGCAGCCAGTTAAGCCAGCCGCCAAGGCCCCTGCCCGCTCCATCGCTCACTGCCTGGCCTCTCCAGCCCATCAGCCGTTCGGTCAGCAGGATGATCGAATCAAAATCGCGTTCCGCCCCGCTGCGACCCAGCCATTTGAGCGGGGAAATCCAAAAAGTCACGCCGCGCCCGCCATCGGGATGTCCGACGACGATGCTGTCCAGTTCCGTTTCCACCCACATTCCTTCCTCGGATAGAACTGCCGAGAGCAGCTCGGAGACCTCCATGGCACGCGTGATCACATGGATCGCATCCTTGAGGTTGAGCGGCTGGCCTTGAGTCAGAATCTCTAGTGTTTCGCCGTGGATCCACTCGGTGGCAATGAACGGCATGCCATCCACGGGATCGCAGCCACCGCTGATCACTCCGCGCAGGCCGGGATGCCGGATGTGCGCCAGACGACCGATCGAAATTTCATAAGCAATTTGTTCCTCGCCCTGCAAACCCTCACCGTCCGCCCCGAAAGGGAAGAACCTGCGCACCGCCACCAGGTCCTGGGTTTCTGTATCCAACGCTTGAAAAACGATTCCAGAAGCGTCTTGCACGACGATGTCTTGAATCTGATAGCGTTTGATCACCGGATGGAGTTAGCACGGTAAATCGAATTGGCCAAGCCGCGATACGCCTCGCTCAAGAATCGCAGTTCATTTTGGAATCGGCGAGAAGCTGACTTTTGAAAACTTCCCCGGCTGGTGAAAATCCGGCTCTCCGGGTCCCAGATTCGTCGCACTGATAAACCGCTGCGCGGGGGAATTGAGAATCATCGCCACGTTGATTTCAGATTCCTCCCCGAAGTTCAGGCGGGCTTTGAGCAGGTCGAGCGGAATCGCCATCGCCGCCAGCCATGAGCCATCCGGTGCCAATTCGGCGAAGGTCGCAATTTCCGGCATCGCGATTTCCAGTTCCTCCGCGCGCACCCGTGGCCCGGTGAATTCGCAGGTCCACCACGCGCCATTGGGTGCCAGATTGAACTCGAAATAGCGGCCGCTCGCCGGGTCCGCGATGAAAAGCTCAGCCACATCGTGACGCCAAAGCTCTGCCTGAAAAGCCCCGGGGCGTGCCTTGGGATGGAGTTCGGCGGGCTGCCGGTGATTGGCGATGAACCACAAACGCAGCGGGTCCATCACCAGCGAAAACCCGGCGGGGGGGGCGAAAACTCCCCCATGCCAGTCTTTCTCAAGGCCGAAGATCGGCACATCCAGTTTCCCCCAAACCAAGGACTCAAAGCTTTTAAAAATTATCATGGCACAATCTGTCCGAACCGGTATTTCTCTGTCGAGTCCTGAGATCTTGAGGCCACTTTTGCAACGCTCAGAGACAAGCTGAATTTTATCGCCATTTTATTCAAAGCCTGATACTTGAATTTCAAAAATCAATCTCATGCCTCGCCCGCGCTCCGGATTCTACAGCACCATCGAATACATCGGCCCTCGTCCGCAGAAGCCGAAGCGCCCGAACTTCTTCGGCGGTTGGGTGATCGTGGTGATCGCCGTGGGCATGGCAAGCTGGTTCGGGCGGCCGTTGATTCCGTTCCTCAAAGCCACCCAAGTGGGCGCATCCCTGGAACAGGCCGCCTTGTTGAGTTCCTCGCTGGAGAGCTCCAAAGAATTCGGTGACAACTTGGCTGCCGCCGCCCTCAGGCATTCTGGCGGGCCGGTGAACTACGATCCATCCTACTACAAAATCGGCTTCCCATCCGGCGACGTGCCGGCCACCAAAGGAGTGGCGGCCGATGTCATAATCCGCTCCTACCGCAAGTTGGGCATCGATCTTCAGGTGCTTGTCCACCAAGACATGGCCGAGCACTTCCGGCTCTATCCGCAGCTCTGGGGCGCGTCGGCACCCGACACCAACATCGATCATCGGCGGGTTGCCAACCTCCAACGATTCTTCGAGCGCAAAGGCGAATCCCTCAGCCAATCCCGCAACTCGATGGACTACCGCCCCGGCGATGTCGTCGTCTGGTCGCTTGCAAATGCGGAAAAGCACATCGGGATCGTAGTTCCCGGCCCGGGAGACCGCGCCGGCGAAGCTTGGGTCGTCCACCACATGGGTGCAGGTGTGAAATGGGAAAATATCCTCTTCGATTACACCATCGAGCGCCATTTCCGCTACCCAGTCGAAGCCGCAAAGTGAGCTGATTCAGGTGTGAATACCTGCTTTTTCACGCCTCAGAGTTCGATTTCGAAAAAGTCGCGCATCACCTCGCGATAGACATCGCGCTTGAAGACCGGCAACCAATCCAGCTCGAATTCTTCCGGCGGAATCCAACGGTAAGCACGGAATTCGCGTTGTTTTTGGTTCACGTTCACCTGCGGCGCATTCGGTTTCAAGTGGCACAGGAAATACGTTTGCTCCTGCCCGTGGCTGCCGTGTTTGCGCAGTTTTTTACCCCGCGCCTTTTCTGGGTAAAGATAGCGGTAGCCCTCCCGGCGGGCGATCACTTCATAGTGTTTTTTCTCCAAGCCGACTTCCTCGCGGACCTCGCGGTAAAGCGCGTCTTCCAAGGATTCCCCGGCATCCACTCCGCCTTGCGGAAACTGCCACGCACCCGGGATCGTCAAGCGCTCACAAATCAAAAGGTTGCCTTCCACATTCACCACCAGAGCGGCGACATTGGGGCGATACCTAACCATGCCGGGAAAATGCATTTTCCTCCCCCCGCTGACAATGCTTAACTTTTCCGAATCTTATTCCCAGAAGCTGGCCAAATCGCCCCGGATATGCCATGGTCTCTCCGATGTCCAAAAAACCTGTGTTCGCCTTGCTGTCCGTTCTGCTCTCCACCCCGCTGATGCTGCCCGCGCAGTCCTCGCCGCCCGCGCCAACTCCTCCCGCGGAGAATGAAAAAGCTGGTGATTCCCCTGGGCCGAACCGGTTCTGGCAGGCGTCGCTTCCAGGCGGCCATTACATGGTGGCGCTGGACCGGATTTCCTCCGTCAGCCGCCATCAATACGTGCTCGACGGCACCTTGATCGTGGACGAAGTGACCGTGGATTCGCTTGGCCAGGCGCTCGCCAGATTTTATTTCATCACGCCGGTCACCGATGCGATGAACACCAACGCCGCCACTCAACTTGCCAGCCGGGGCAAAGAATTGATCGACAAAGTGGCCCAGCGCGCCGGCACCAGTGTGCAAGACATGGTGGTGAAAAAGTATCCGGACACCACTCACGCCCGCACCGTCGAATACCGCCTGCTGTCCGAGCAAGAGCTCAGCTCGCTTTACAACAGCGTGAGAAATTCCTGGGAAACCGGGCGGGGACGGAAATTCACCACCAAGTGAGTCACGGACGGACTTCCACCGAGATCGAGACCTTTGCCGCCTCGGGGACGGTGAGGGTGAGCGCCTTGAATTTTTCATTCTGACTTTCCTCCGCAGTGGGCGGGGTGGCCGCTTCAATCGTCCATTCCCCAGCGTTGGAAATTTTGACCAAGGTGATTTGCCGGCCACTCTTGCGGAGGATCAGGCTGTCCCCTTGGATCTCAGGGGTGGCGTCGGTGAAGGCCCGCCAGACGATCACGCCACTCGGGTCGGTGACTTCGTCATCAATGCGCGCCATGCCGGTGGCGGGATGAAAGGTCGCGCGGCGGGTGAGTTTAGCCGCAGAACCGGCGTAGGCATCGCTGATATCGAAAAGCGCTTCGCGCTTGTCGCCGACGAGCTGGGAATGAGTGATGCCGCAGGGTTTTGCTTTGGAATTTTGAAGCTGACCGTTGATTTCCAGAGTATTGTGGGAACGATTCTGCAGCCGGTAGTATTCCCAGCGCTTGCTCCCGAAATAACCGGGAAGGTTGTAGTTTTCGCTGCCGAGATCGTGCAGCCAGCGCAGGCCGTGGGCATCGTAAACGAAGGATCCGACGTCCATGTGACCATGACTCGCGGCAGCCGTGCCACCTTTGATTCCTAAAAAAGCGGAATCATTTTTCCAACCACTGCGGAACAGCGCGACCGCCTGTTCACCGCCAAAAACAGCCGCATGGGGTTGCGCTTCCGGGGCTGGCTCGGCGGGTAGCGAAAGCAGGGCGAGCGGGAAAAAGCGATCACTTTTGAAGCCTTTTTTACCCCTTTCCAAAGAAAGCCCGAGCAAGCGGCGAATGTGGCGGGCTTGCGGGGCATCGTTGAATTCCGCCGCCAGCCAACTTTGGGCCAGTGAGGGCGTCTCCATGGAAGCACTGCCGTCTGCGAAATTATAATTCAGGCGGATTGGGCTGGTGAGATGCATGATGGCATCACCGGCCTTTTTGAGAATCGGATCCGTATCCACCGGGCGATCCAATCCAGCCGCAGCGGCGAGAAACAAGACATGGTAGTTGGTCCCGTAATACCAATACCCAGGACCTTCAGGATACATACCATCCGGTTGGTAGAATTCTCCGCAGGCTTTAACGAGTTGCCAACCTTTCTCAAACAAGGGCTCGGCGAGCCCCGGCTCCACTTCGGCCACGGCTGCCGCGGCGATGGCGATGCCCGCGCCGCAGACTTGGCCCCAGTTGTTACGGGGCCGCGTCCAGTGGCTGTTGTTGTCATAGCCGGCTTTGGCCGGGCGCAGGGCTTTTTCGATGATTGCCTGTTCGTAGTTCGTGCGCTGCTGGGTCGTGAGAGTGGGATGCAGCCAATCGTAGCCGGTGGCAACGGCGGTGGCCATTTCCGCCGTATCGAGAAAGTGGCTGGGGTTCCAGTCCTTGAGCGCGCAGGCGGCATCGAGCTCGGCGATGGTCCTAAGTCGGAATTTCTCCTCGCCGCTCAGACGCCAGGCCCACGCGCTGTAGGTGACATTGTGGAGCGCAAGGCGGGATTCGAAAAGCAGGCGTTTGCCATCGGGGATCTCGTAGCGGCAGGTGCGTTTTTCCAGAATCCGTTCGGCCTCGGCCATCACTGCGGCCTGCGATTGGGCGAGCAGTGGGTCTTTTTCCATCCTTGCCCGCAGCGGGGCTTCAGCCGATTTTGGAAACCACAGCCGGGGATGGGGTTTTTCCGCCAAATTTCCCGCAGTCGCCACGACCAAGGTGACCAGCCAAATCGCACTCGTTTTCAACATGGTATTGCATACGCCGGTGTGAATCGATTTTATACGGTCTGCCCAAAGTGCCTGACGCCAAGACCTGCGCTTGAATTGCAGAGAGAGGGCCACTAGCTTACAAAATCAAAGCGGGAAAATCCGCCAGTGATTTCAAGATTCGTCCCATGAGTTCATTCGAAAATAAAGTGAAGGAAGCCCTCGCGAACCCGCAAAACCAAGGAGAAATCCAGGATGCGGATGCGGTTGGCACCGTCGGCTCACCCGAGTGCGGCGATATGTTGCGGATGTGGCTGAAATTCACCGAAAAAGACGGCAAACGCGTGATCGATCGCGCGTCGTTTCAAGCGTTCGGTTGCCAAACCGCCATCGCCGTCGCCTCCATGGCCACCGAGATGCTCAAGGGCAAAACCGCGGACGAGGCCAAGCAACTCAACGCCCAAGACCTCACCGGCGACCTCGGCCCGCTGCCACCGATGAAAATCCACTGTGGCCAGCTGGTGGAAGGCGCGCTGCGCAACGCCCTCGACAACGACGCCAGCCCCGCGCCGCCGCAGCCGGCGACGGGCTCGATGGCCCCGACGCTGGTGTCCAGCCTGCACCGGAAAACCGGTGGCACCCTGCGTATCGTTCCACTTAAATGATCCTGTTCCGTTCTGCCGTAATCTTTCAGAATGGCGATAGAGAAAGGTTTTCTCCGCCGTTTGATGCCTAGCCCCAGCCTTATCCCGTGTTAGAACTCCAGGAAGTCAGCTTCACCATCCGCAAAGACGGAGAGGATATCCCGCTCGTTGACCGGGTCTCGATTCGCGTCCCAAAGGGACACTTCATGGCCATCGTCGGCCCGTCGGGATGCGGCAAAACGACTTTGCTCAAAACCATTGCCGGCCTCAATCCGGAATCCGCCGGCGCACTATTTTGGGACTCGCGGAACTTGTCCGAAGATGGCGATTTCTCCCCTTCGGAAATCGGCTACGTACCGCAATTTTCCATCGCTTACGACCCTCTCACCGTGGACGAATCTGTGGAAGCCGCCACCCGCCTGCGTGTGCGATCCGCCAGCACCGCCGAGCTCGATCACCGCATCGACCGGGTGCTCGAAGAAACCGGCCTCAGCCCCATCAGCGATCGTCAGGTGAGAGTCCTGTCCGGTGGCCAGAAGCGCCGCCTCGGGTTGGCGATGGAACTGGTTTCCGACCCGAAACTCCTGCTCTGTGACGAAGTGACGTCCGGTCTTGATCCCCGCTCGGAGCGGGAAATTGTGCGCTTGCTCCATGCTCTTTCGCGCAAGGACGGCCGGATCGTGCTCTCGGTGACGCACTCGCTGGCGCACTTGGAATTGTATGATTCGATCCTCGTGCTGCACGAGGGCCGGGTCGCTTTCCATGGGCCGCCGGAGCAATTGACCCACTACTTTTCCGTCAGCGATACCGAGGAGATTTACCCGCGCCTCGCCGCCCAGCCGTCCGAGCGCTGGCAGGCCTCTTGGGAAAAACACTGCGACTCCTATCAGCGAATGATGGAGCAAAACCGCGCGCAAATGATCGCCAGCGGCGATCTGTTCTTGCCTGCCGATGTGCCGGATGCGGCTGAAAATTCCCAGGAAGTGGCATTGCGCCTACCCGGGTTTTTCAGCCAATTCGCCACCCTACTTTCACGCCGCTGGCGGATCTTTTTCCGCGACCGCGGCCAGGTGTTTCTGCAACTCGCCATCATCGTTTGCTTTCCGATCCTCGTCACCCTCTTCAGCGACAAGGCCTCCGGAAACATCCGCCGCTACTCGGACACGCGCTCCACCGACTTCATTGCGGAAATCCAGGAACAACAAAGCGTGCGCTCGGACCAGGCCAAGGTCGGCTCCGCCATTTCCGGCATCATCATGTTTCAAGTGGTGCTGCTGTCTCTGATGGGGTCTAACAACTCTGCTCGGGAAATCGCGGGTGAGCGGCCGATTTACGAAAAGGAAAAATTCGGTGGCTTGCGGCCCACCGCCTACCTCGCCTCAAAAGTCGCGTTCCTCGCCTGCCTGGTCATCGCGCAGTCGTTGTGGATGGCGTTTTTCGTGAACTTCTTCGGGGCTTTCCGTGGCGATTTTATCCAACATGCGGGATTTCTGCTGCTCATCAATGCCGCGATGACCGCCATCTGCCTGGCGATTTCCTCGCTCATGCGCACCGCCGAGCAGGCGTCGCTGCTCTCAATTTACCTCGTCGGATTCCAGCTTCCGCTTTCCGGTGCGGTGCTAGCGCTGCCGGAAAACATCGAGGCCTTTACCCGTCCCTTTATCTCCGCTTACTGGGCGTGGTCCGGCTCCGTCGAGGCTCTCCAGACCCAAGTCCATGACGCCGTCAAATCCGTCATCGACACCGGGCTTTCCCCACAAAACGCCTGTTTTTACACCCTCGGCGCCCACATCGTCATTGCGATGATCGCCGCCTGGGCCGGTGCCCGCCGCCCGCAATGGGATTGACCGATTTTCCGTCTCGATTTCGCCGATTCCCCAGCTATTTTCAAAATCCCATTCATTCACTCAACCATGGCTCGTCGCGCTAGTTCCAGTATCCACCCAGGCATCATCATTGGTACCATCGCCGCTATCGTCGTCGCAGTCGTTGCCGGCAAATCCCTGCTCGGAAAAAAAACCGCGAGCTTCGGTGATGTGGCCGCCCTGCAGATCGAAGAACTCCTCGAAAACGGCAACAGCCTGCGCGGCAACGAATACGTCATCGAGGGCCAAATCGACGAAAAACTCCAGTGGACAACCGACCGCGGCCAGTTGGTCAGCGTCCGCGTGGAAGCGCCCGGGGGCGACAAGTTCGTGGGCATCGAAATCCCGCCGGAATACAACAAGCTCAACATCGACACCAAACAGAAATACGCCTTCCGCGTGAAATTCAAACAAGGTGGCATTCCCGTCGCCACCGGGGTGAACCGGCTCTAACATTCTACCTCTTCCAGCATGAAAACCCGTTTTCTGATCCCACTCTGCCTCGCCGGTCTCGCCCATGCTCAGGTTTACACCCCGCCGACCGCGCCCGCGCAGCCCCAGCAGCAACCGACTCCCACCGACACGGCTCCCGCCCCGGCCAAAAAACAACCGCAGACCGGCCTGCTCGGAAATGAAATCCCGATGCTCGATCCGTCCGCCGAGACCATCACCGTCGGCGGCGTGGCCATTCCGTTAGGTGACAACCGGTTGCTCAAAGCGCGCTTTGAAAAATACCTCAGCCAGCCGCCGGAAAGCGATGAGGCCGCCGCCCAATACCGCGAAACCATCACCGAAATCCTCGCCACCATTTCACCTTTCAAAAGCGGTGGGCCAGACCTTTACTCCGCCTTCAAGCTGCTGCCCTCCGCCTCCACCTATCCGGGCGATGCCAACCTCTGCGGCTCGCTCGCGGAGTCCATCTACATGGCGATGCTCGCCAAGCAGGACATCAAGGGCCTGACCAAACTCAACGCCTCCATCGAGGAGGAAAAAACCGCCATCATCTCGGAAGGCGATTGGTCCGCCCGCAATGATCGGGACCAATCCCTCGGCGACTCCAAGCCCGCCGCCGCAGGTGGTAAGGGTGCGAAAAAGGCCGAACCCGCCACCCAGGGCGGCACCGGCTCGAACTCGTTGCGCTACGCCAACACCCTCCGCCGCATCGCGGAAATCGAGGCTCTGAAAAAAGCCAACATCGTCCGCACCGAGGCGCAGACGCTGCGCACCAAGGCGCAATACCAAGTCAGCATGGTCCAGTGGTTCGTCCAGCGTCGCTACGAACACGTCCTGATGGCCGCGCGCTTTTACAACCAGATCTGGAAAGACGGCGACACCACCCTGCGCATCGATAAAAAATCCGATGTCTCCAAACTTTTTTCCGAATCCGTCGGCGTCAGCCCCACCGTCGCCTCGCTCGATTCACTTTCTAACGAAGCCATCCGCGAAGTTGCAAAATACGTCGAGGCCTTCGATCTCATGCTCTCGCGCAACGAGCTGCACTCCGCCTCGCAGCGGCTGATGGAAGCCTACGCGCTGGGCGAGTATCTTACTCCGGTCGCCACGCTGCCGTTGGAGAAAAAACAACGCATCGCCGGTTACTTCCGCGACCTCAACGAACTCTACGGCACCCTTCAAGCCCGCGATTACACCAAGACCCAAGAACTCGCCACCCGCCTCAAAGCCGCCGCCAAGGATTTTCCCTCCTCCAAGGTGGACAGCGCCATCGCCGCCTACACTCTGGCGTCCGACCTCGCCATCGAAGAAGCCAAGGCCCACCTTCTGGCCCGCGAAAGCGACAAGGCGGCCGAGAAAATTCGCGCAGCCACCGAGATTTGGCCCACCAATCCAAAACTCACCGAGTTCCGCAACCTGATCACCAGTGCCAGCGGTCTCGTCTCGATCCGCAATGATTTCGATCGCCTTCTGAGCGAGGGGAATTTCCGCGAAGTCGCCAAACGCCAATACGAAATCGCCCCCTCCATCCAAGGCGACGCCACCCGCGAGGAAGCCTTCAAACAAATCATGACCAACCTCATGAAAATCGAAGCCGCGCTCGGCAAAGCCTCCGAGTTCAGCAAGGTCGGCCAAAACTACGCTGCCTGGGAACAACTCGCCGAGCTGCGCGAACAATTCCCGGATGATCCGAAACTCGGCCGCGAGCTGGAGTTGTTAGCCCCGAAGGTCGCCGACTTCACCCTCGCGCTCGACAAAGCCCGCCAGTTTGAAAGCCGCACGCCAAAACAAACCGGCTCCGCACTTTCCTGGTATCTCAAAGCCCGCAGCATCCACCCGCAGAGCAATCTCGCCGATGCCGGCACCAAGCGCATCATCAACGAGATCCTCCCGCCCGACCAACCCGAAGCACCTGCCACGCGCTCGGAGTAATCCCGAATGGTTGGGATGCTTGTAGCGTCGCTCTCTGAGCGTAGGCGCGAATGAATTGCTTGTAGCGTCGCTCTATGAGCGTCGATGCGAACGAATTGCGCGAGGCCTCTTCATTGGCTTTCCCCTTCACCTCACGGCCTCGGGGCCAGTTAGGGGCGATCATAGACGCTACAGGGGCAGGTGCAGCTTTGCGCTTTCCATTTTTTCATCCATGGCGTTGCTTTGGTTAAAATGGTGGATCAAGGCAAAGCGGGGGAAACATGGGCGAGCGGGCAACGGTGGGTGAGCGACAGCGAACCGGAACTTGGGCTAGGCATCGTCCGCAAGAGTGGTGACGGACGGGTGGAAATCGAGTTCCCGGCGGCGGGCGAGAAGCGGATTTATGCAACCGGGACCGCGCCGTTGCGGCGGGTGAGGTTTTCGCCCGGCGACCGGATCAAGGTGCACTCCGGGGCGGAGCTGACCGTGGAAAACGTGCGCGAGCAAAACGGCCTGCTGATCTATCAGACAGAGTCCGGTGAGACGCGGGAAGCCGATTTGTCATCGTCCATCAGCTTCAGCAAGCCGCAGGACCGCCTGTTCGGTGGCAAGCTCGATGAGCCAGCGGATTTCGATTTGCGGGGTGAGGCGCTCAAGCGCCGTGCGGCGATGCGCCGCTCGCCGGTGCGCGGGCTGGCGGGAGCGCGGATGGATTTGATTCCGCACCAGTTGTTCATCGCGGATGAGGTGGCGAACCGTCCGCGCCCGCGGGTTTTATTAGCGGATCAGGTGGGCTTGGGGAAAACCATTGAAGCGTGTTTGATCCTGCACCGGCTGATTCTAACCGGACGTGCCGGGCGAGTGCTCATTTTGGTGCCGGAGCCGCTGGTCCACCAATGGTTCGTCGAGCTGCTGCGGCGTTTCCAGCTTTCCTTCAGCATCTTCGACGAAGAACGCTGTGAAGCCATCGAGTATGGCGATCCCGAGGCGAATCCGTTTCTGGACAGCCAATGGATTCTAGCAGCCATCGATTTTCTAGCAGAAAACGAAACCCGAGCTGGCCAGGCCCGCGACGCGGGATGGGACGTGCTTGTGGTGGACGAGGCGCATCACCTCGAATGGTCGCCCGGTGCGCCGGGGCCGGCTTATGAAGTGGTGCGCGGCCTCGCTGCGGTCACCGATGGCCTGCTTCTTCTCACGGCGACGCCGCAGCAACTTGGGCCGGAGGGACATTTCGCCCGGCTGCAATTGTTGGACCCGGAAAGGCACTCGGATTTGGAAAAATATCGGGAGGAAACGCAGCACTATGAGGAGGTGGCGGACATCGTCGAGGCCCTCGCCGCCAGTGGCACGGCGGATGAGCGGCTGGAACGGTTTGTCGCCGGACGCGGGCGACTGGAGAGCGGCGTGCGGGATTTGATCGATGGCAAGGCAGATGCCCGCGAGCGTCTGGTCGCCGATTTGTTGGATAGCTTCGGAGTCGGGCGGGTGATGTTCCGAAACACGCGGGCGAAGCTCGGCGGATTCCCGAAACGCGAGCCAAGGCTGGCTGCGGTGGCGGACAAACTGGAATGGCTGGGCGAGCTGTTAGTGGGTTTGAATGAGGAAAAAGTCCTGATCATCACCCGCACCCGCGAACTGGCGGAGGAGGTGCTGGAACATTTGCGGGACGTCACCGGTGTGGTGGGCGCGCTTTTCCATGAGGATCTTTCGTTGCTCCAGCGCGACCGCAACGCGGCGTTTTTCGCAGAGAAGGATGGCGCGCGGGTGCTGGTGTGCTCGGAAATCGGCAGCGAGGGGCGGAATTTTCAATTTGCCCGGCATCTGGTGTTGTTCGATCTGCCGGAGGATGTGGATTTGTTAGAGCAGCGGATCGGGCGGCTGGACCGGATCGGCCAGCGCGGGACGATTCAATTGCATGTGCCCTATCTCCCCGGCAGTGAGGACGAAGTGCGGGTGCGATGGTTGGAAGAAGGTCTGAATGCGTTCCGCGCGAGTCCGCCGGGAGCGGCGGAGATCCAGCGCGAACTGGAGTGGGATCTCGACGAGGCTCTATCCGAGCCGGCGTTGGCGGATGGGTTGATCGCGAAAACCCTGGTCTGTCGGCAGCGGATTTCCGAGCGTTTGGCGCATGGCCAGGACCGATTGTTAGAGCGCAGCTCGCATCGGCCCGAGAGATCCGCCTGGCTGGTGGAGCGCATCCGTGAGTGGGATGAAAGCGGGGAGTTTGAGGATTTTCTGCTGCGTTTGTTCGAATATTCCGGGCTGCACATCGAGGAGCTGGGAAAACGCCGGTATTTCCTGCTGCCGGGAAATTTGAAATCGGATGCGTTCCCGGCGCTGCCGCATGAGGGGATGACGGTGACCTTGGACCGGCAACGGGCATTGGAGCGCGAGCAGGAGGCGTTCCTCACGTGGGATCATCCGATGGTGCGGGGTGCGCTGGATCTGATGTTAGGCTCGGAAGCCGGAAATGCATCGTTCGCCGTTTGGGACGCGCCCGGCGAGAAAACCATTTTATTGGAAGCGTGGTTGGTGGTGGAGTGTGTGGCACCGGCCGCGCTGCATGTGGAGCGCTTTCTGCCGCCAACACCGCTGCGCGTGGTGGTCGATCATAAGGGAGGCGATCACACGCTGGATCCGGCTTTCCCCAAGGCGCGTCTGCGCAAGGGCGATGCCGCCGGGTTGCTCAAAAACGAGGCGGTGAAACGGAAATTTTTGCCGGAAATGTTAAACAAGGTGCGGCTGCTGGGCAGCGAGGGAAGCCGCAGCGTGATTGATGGCGCGATGGCGGCGATGCAGTCGCAGATGGCGGCTGAAATCACCCGGTTGCGCGACCTCGCGGAGATCAACGACCACATTCATCCGGGGGACATCGGGCTGCTGGAGAAACGGGCGGGTGATCTGACCGAGGCGATTGAAAACGCCCGGGTGAGGCTGGATGCGGTGCGATTGGTCTGGAAAGCGCCGGCGGAACGCATGTAGCGGCGGTCTCCAGTGCCACATCCGGGGGATCATCCGTAAAATCGGCAGCCATGCCGTATCCCGATAGCTAACCTGTCACATCAACTGCGCACCGGCCTCGGCGAGTTCGGAGCGCTCGCCGCGATTGAGGGCGACGTGGGCGACGAAGGGCTGGCCCTTGAGGCGGTTCCGGGTGTAAACGAGGCCGTTGCTGCGGCTG